>NZ_CP060825.1:326666-653333 GCF_014489615.1 Streptomyces genisteinicus | reverse complement strand
GGCCTCGACCGTGGGGGTCCCCGTGCCGCGTTCGGAGAGGAGCCCCCGGAACTCAGCGGCGTCCGACTCGGCCCACGGTCGCTGTATCAGCCGCTCGGGTTTCCCGGTGGAACGACATCGTCTCGTACGCAGTCATGACCTCACTGTGCTCCACGGATCATCACGAACCAGAGCTGGAGCACTACGACCCGGATCACTCGGAGATCCCGCACCGGACGGACACCCGGCGGCCACCGCTGCCCCTATTCCGAGCAAGCCCCCGGAATCCGCGCGACGCCCGTCCCCAGAATTCACGCGGTGGTTCGAGGCTGAAGTGTGAAGGCCGTGTGACGTCGCCCCCGGATTCCGGTCCCTCCGTCGGATCTGCACAGCGAATGCTCAGGCGGCACATCGTCTTCGCACCCTTGGTAAGTCGCTGACCTGCGGAAATCAATGTCTGTGCGGGCATGTCCCGTTTGTCTTCCGGTGGGTTCGGCGCACCGGGGCCCGCTCTCGGGCGATCCCGTGAAGAAGGTGGCCCCGATTCATGTAGGCGCGTGCACGTCCCCGCAATACAGAACCCGGAACCGGGCCCGGACGGCCGTTCGCGGTCTCTCCGGGATTGGGCCGCCAACGCTCGTACGTGCTTTGATCCTTCGCACCGCGGGAAAGCGATACCGGTTCTCGGACCGGGAATCTCCCCCCACCCCGCTGGGCGGCCGGTGTGGCAATTCGCCAGCCGGGCGCCGACATTTCGCACCATCCATCCGAAGGGAAGCTTCTCCATGAACTTCGTCCCCACCCAGGAGATCTCCGACAGCGAGCTGGACGCCGTGGCCGGCGGCCTGCAGAGCGCCGTGCTCGGCAACGCCACCTCCGCCCTGGACACCATCGCCCCGGTCTCCGCCACCGTCGGCACCGTGACCGGCCTCGTCGAGGGCGCCACCGGCATCGACACCGCGGCCGTCACCGGCCCGGTCACCGGTCTCGTCGCCGGCCTGTAAGGCCTCCCGGTCCGCAGGACCTCCGCGGCCCGCCGGCCCGCTCTGCCGGCGGCGCCGTGCCGTGTGCCCCGGAACCCGCCAGGTTCCGGGGCACACGGCCGTCAGCCCCCGCCGTGCGGCGCACGGCCCGTAGGACGGGATGCGCCGTCGAGCCCTCCGCCCGCGGGAGGCGGCACGGACATCCCCCGGCACCCCCAGGGAAGCGTGTCGTGCAGTTCCGCCAACAGGCACTCTCCAGACTGCGGTCGCCCGAGGACATCGACCTCCCGGTGCGCTACGCGCGCCCCCGGGGACCGCTCGTCCTCGCGGTCACCCTCGCCGCCGTGCTCGCCGCCGCCGCGTGGGCGGTGACCGGCACCGTGACCTCCACCGTCACCGCCCCCGGTGTGCTCACCCACGCCCAGGGCAGCTACGTCCTCCAGAGCCCGGTCTCCGGCCAGATCACCGCCGTCCTCGCCGAGGAGGGCGAACGCGTCGCCGCCGACGCCCCCCTGCTGAAGGTCCGCACCGCGGCCGGCGACACGGTCGTGCGGACCATCGCCGCCGGCCGGGTCACCGCACTCGTCGCCGCGATCGGCTCGGTCGTCACCACCGGCGGCGACATCGCCGCCGTCGAACGGGTCCGCTCCGCCGGCGACCCGCTGATGGCCGTCCTCTACGTCCCCGCGGGCAGCGGCCCCGACGTGTCCGTCGGAGCACGGGTCGACCTGAGCGTCCAGTCCGTCGCCGCCCAGCGGTACGGCGTGCTGCGCGGCACGGTCACCTCCGTCGGCAGGACCGCCCAGACCAGCCGGAGCATCACCGCCTTCCTCGGCAGCGGCCAGCTCGGCGAGCAGTTCTCCGCGAAGGGCCTGCCCGTCGCCGTGGTCGTCGAGCTCGACACCGACCCGCGGACCGAGTCCGGCTACGCCTGGTCCACGTCCGGCGGCCCGCCCCACGCGCTCGAGTCCATGACCCTCGCGAGCGGCTCCGTCCGCACCGCCGCCCTCCACCCGATCGATTGGCTGCTGCCGTGACCCCCGCAGGCGACACCGCCGCACCCGCCCAGCGGCGGCTCCCGCCCGGGGGCCGCCGCAGACACCGCCCCGAGCCCGCCCGCTCCGGCCGACGCGGCAGCCGGCGGGCCGGCCCCCGGCGCGCGCAGCCGAAGCCGAAACCGGTGCGCACCCCCACCGTCCTCCAGATGGAGGCCGTCGAGTGCGGCGCCGCCGCACTCGCCATGGTCCTCGCCCACCACGGACGCCATGTGCCGCTGGAGGAACTGCGGATCGCCTGCGGCGTGTCCCGCGACGGCTCCCGCGCGAGCAACATCCTGAAGGCCGCCCGCGGATACGGACTCACCGCCAAGGGCATGCAGATGGAGGCCACCGCCCTCGCCGGCGTCCGGGCTCCCGCCATCCTCTTCTGGGAGTTCAACCACTACGTCGTGTACGACGGCCCCTCCCGCCGCCGGGGCCGCCGCGGGGTCCGCATCAACGACCCCGACCAGGGACGCAGGTTCGTGCCCGACGAGGACTTCGACAGCAGCTTCACCGGGGTCGCCCTCGTCCTCGAACCAGGCCCCGGCTTCACCCCGGGCGGCCGCAGGCCCGGCGTCCTCGGCGCCGTCCCCGCGCGGATGCGCGGCACCACCGGCACCCTGCTCGCCGCGCTCCTGGCCAGCCTGCTGCTCGTCGCCGTCGGCGCGGCCGTCCCCGCCCTCAGCCGCACCTGGATCGACACCTTCCTGATCGGGGGACAGACCTCCCTGCTCGGGCCCCTCTTCGCGTCGCTGGCCGCCCTGGTGGTGCTCACCGCCGTGCTCACCGGCCTCCAGCAGGCCAACCTGCTGCGGGGCCGCATCATCTCCTCCACCCTCGGCAGCGCCCGGTTCCTGCGGCACCTGCTGCGGCTGCCGGTCACCTTCTTCGCCCAGCGCAGCCCCGCCGACCTGGTGCAACGCCTCCAGTCCAACGACGCCGTCGCCGAGACCCTCGCACGCGACCTCGCGGCGGCCGCCGTCGACGGGGTGGTGGTCGTCCTCTACGCGGCCCTGCTGTGGACCTACGACCCCCAGCTGGCCGTCGTCGGCGTCGGCGTCGCCCTCCTCAACGTGGTGGCCGTCCGGACCGTGCTGCGGCTGCGCGCCACGGACACCCAGAAGCTGCGCGCCGACAGCGCCCGGCTGACCAACACCTCGTACACCGGACTCCAGCTGATCGAGACGATGAAGGCCACCGGCGGGGAGGACGGCTGGTTCCGGCGCTGGGCCGGGCAGCACGCCACCACCCTGGAGGTCCAGCAGCGGCTCGGGGTGCCCAGCGCGTACCTCGCGGTCGTCGCCCCGGCACTCGCCACGCTCAACAGCGCCCTGATCCTGTGGATCGGCGGACTGCGGGCCGTCGAGGGCCATCTCTCGATCGGCCTGCTGGTCGCCTTCCAGGCGCTGGTCGCCCGCTTCACCGCCCCGGTCACCCGCCTCAACTCGGTCGCCGGACGCATCCAGGACTTCGCCGCGGACGTCGCCCGCCTCAAGGACGTCGAGAACTTCCCCGTCGACGGCCTGTACTCCCGCGAGGCGCCCGCCCCCAGCACCCGCCGGCTCAAGGGCCACGTGGAACTGGAGGGGATCACCTTCGGCTACAGCCCGCTCGACGCGCCCCTGCTGCGCGGCTTCTCGCTGGCGGTCGGACCGGGCCGCCAGGTCGCGCTCGTCGGCGGCTCGGGCAGCGGCAAGTCCACGGTGTCCCGGCTCGTGTCGGGGCTGTACGAGCCGTGGGAGGGGACCATCCGCATCGACGGGGAACGCCTGGAGGACATCCCGCGCAGCGCGCTGGCCGCGTCCGTCTCCTTCGTCGACCAGGACGTCTTCCTCTTCGAGGGCACGGTCCGGGACAACGTGGCGCTGTGGGACCCGTCGGTCACCGACGACGCCGTCACCGCCGCCCTGCGCGACGCGGCCGTCCTCGACACCGTCACCGCCAGACCGGACGGCATCCACGGCCGCGTGGAGCAGGACGGCCGCAACTTCTCCGGCGGCCAGCGCCAGCGGCTGGAGATCGCCCGGGCCCTCGTCCGCCGCCCGAGCGTCCTGGTCCTCGACGAGGTCACCAGCGCGCTCGACGCGGAGACCGAACGCGTCGTCATCGACAACATCCGCAGACGCGGCTGCGCCTGTGTGATCATCGCCCACCGCCTGAGCACGGTGCGCGACAGCGACGAGATCGTGGTGCTCGACCACGGAACGGTCGTGGAGCGGGGCCGCCACGAGGACCTGATCGCCGCCGGCGGTGTCTACGCCGGCCTCGTCGAGGAGCGCTGACGTGTCCGTTCCCGTTCCCCACCCCCTGCCGGGCGGAGGCGTGTCCGAGCCCTGGTCCCAGGCAGGCGGAGGCGGGTCCGAGCCCTGGTCCCCGGCGGGCGGCCCGTTCGTCCCCCACCCCGCGAGCGGTGCCGCCGCCCCGGCCGGACCCGCCCCGGCGGCGGGCGGCCACGCGGGGCACACCGACCCCGTCGTCGCCGCGTTCGGCGCCCTGGGCACGCCCGTCGACTGCACCGGGCTGCGCAGCCTCCACCTGGAGGGCCCGCAGGTGCTCTGGCTGGTGGCCGCCGGCTCCCTGGACCTGTTCGCCGTCGACGCGGCGGAGGAGGGCCACTGGCACTTCCTCGGCCGCCCCGCGGCGGGCTCCCTGCTGCTCGGCCCCGTCGACGGCCCCCGCCACACGCTCGTCGGCCGCCCCTCGCCGGAGTGCCGTCTGCGCCGTATCCCGCTGCGCGAGCTGTACCAGGACCCGTACGCCACCGACCCCGGCGCCACCGACCCGTACGGCGTGCCCCGGTATCCGGCGGACGCAGCCGCCGGCGCCCACCCCGCGGCCGGGCACCCGGGCGACCCGTACGGGACGGCGGCCGGGCATCCCGGCCACCACGGCGCGCACGACACCCCGTGGACCGGGCTGGAGCACCCCTTCGCCCTCGGCGCCGGACGCGGGCTCGGCGTCCTGCTCCAGGCGCCGCTCGACGGCCGCCCGGCGGGCGCCGCCGCCACCGCCGACGACGACGTGCTGTGGATGCCCGTGGAGGCGGGCGATGTGCGCTACGGGGCCGCCCACAGCGCGGACTTCGCGGGCGACCTGCTCGTCGACGGCGCCATGTGGCAGCGCATGGTGAACCAGCAGTACCGGCTGCTGGCGGCCGTCGACCACTGGATCGAGGAGCTCGAACGCGCCCACGAGGACCGGGCCGCGGCCGGGATCAGGGCGGGCGAGGACGTGCGCGCACGCGCGGACAGGGCGCTCGTCGACTCCATCGGCAGGCGCTCCGGGACCCGCGCCCCGCTGGACTCCGCCTCGGACGACGCGGTGTTCGCCGTCTGCGCGGCCGTCGCCCGTGCGGCCGGCATCGACCTCGCCGGCGCCCCGCGCGGCGGCGCCGGGGACGAACGCCTGTCACCGGTCGAACGGGTGGCGGCCGGAGCCCGCGTCCGCACCCGGCCGGTGCGCCTGACCGGTGACTGGTGGCGCACCGACGCCGGCCCGCTGGTCGGCCACCGTGCCGCGTCCGGCGCCCCCGTCGCCCTGCTGTGGCGCCGCGGCCGCTACGAGGCGCTGAATCCGGTCACCGGCTCGCGGACCCGCGTGGGACGGGCGGAGGCCGACGGCTTCGAGCCCCGCGCGACCATGTTCTGCCGACCCCTGCCCGACACCCCCGCGAGCCTCGGGACGCTGGCCCGTTTCGCGCTGCGGGGCGCCGCGCCCGACGTGCGCAGACTGCTGCTCGGCGGCCTCGTCACCGTGCTGCTCGGCGCGCTGGTCCCGCTCGCCACCGGACGGGTGCTCGGCGCGT
Organism: Streptomyces genisteinicus; assembly: GCF_014489615.1. Taxonomy (GTDB): domain Bacteria; phylum Actinomycetota; class Actinomycetes; order Streptomycetales; family Streptomycetaceae; genus Streptomyces; species Streptomyces genisteinicus. Next base: position 647,526 of record NZ_CP060825.1, on the reverse strand, counting down.
ACGTGCCGAACGCCGAGACCGGGCCGATCGCCACGACCGCCGTCGCGCTGATGACCGCCGCCGTGGTCTCGGCCGCCTACATGCTGATGCAGAACCTCACCCTCCTGCGGATGGAGGGACGGATGGAGAGCACCCTGCAACCGGCCGTCTGGGACCGGCTGCTGAGGCTGCCGGCACGCTTCTTCACCGAGCGCTCCACCGGCGAACTGGCGAGCGCGGCCATGGGCATCGGCTCCATCCGCCGGATGCTGTCCGGCGTCGCCCCGGTCGCCGTGCAGTCCGGCACCGTGGGCCTGGTCAACGTGGCCCTGCTGCTCTGGCTCAGCGTGCCGCTGGCCCTCGCGGCCCTGGGCATGCTGCTCGCCGTCTCGACGGTCTTCCTGGTGATGGGCCTGTGGCAGGTGCGCGGCCAGCGCCAACTCGTCGAACTGGGCAACAGGCTGAACAACCAGGCGTTCCAGACCCTGCGCGGACTGCCCAAGCTCCGGGTCGCGGCCGCCGAGGGCTTCGCGTACGCCGCCTGGGCGGGGGAGTTCGCCCGCACCCGCGAACTCCAGCAGCGGGTGGGGCGGATCAGGAACTGGACGACCGTCCTCGATGCGGTGTACCTGCCGCTCACCGCACTGCTGATGTTCGTCCTGCTGTCCGGGCCCGCGCGCGGCAGCATGTCGGCCGGCGAGTTCCTCACCTTCAACGCGGCCGTCACCATGCTGCTGACGTCCGTCACCCAGCTCACCGGCGTCCTGGTGTCCGCCGTCGCCGTGCTTCCCGTGTTCGAGCAGGTGCGGCCGATCCTGGACGAGCTGCCGGAGGTCCGCGGCACGGGCGGCCGGCCGGGCGCGCTGACCGGCGCGATCGAGGCCAGGGGACTGTCGTTCCGCTACCACGGCGACGGGCCGGCGGTCCTCGACGACGTCTCGCTGAGCGTGCGGCCGGGGGAGTTCGTCGCCGTCGTCGGCCCGAGCGGCTGCGGCAAGTCGACGCTGCTGCGCCTGCTGATCGGCTTCGAACGGCCGGACTCCGGGGCGGTCCTCTACGACGGCCAGGACCTGGCCGCCCTCGACCGGGCGGCGGTGCGCCGCCAGTGCGGTGTGGTGCTCCAGAACGCCCAGCCGCTCAGCGGTTCGCTCCGGGAGTGCATCTGCGGGGCCGGGAGCTTCGACGACGACGAGGTCTGGGCCGCCGCCGAGATGGCCGGCCTGGCCGACGACATCCGGCGCATGCCCATGGGGCTGCACACCATGATCGCGCAGGGCGGGGCGATATCCGGCGGGCAGCGCCAGCGGCTGATGATCGCCCAGGCACTGGTGCGCCGGCCGCGGATCCTCTTCCTCGACGAGGCGACGAGCGCGCTGGACAACGGGACCCAGCGCACCGTCATCGCGTCGACCCGCGCGCTCCGGGCCACCCGGATCGTCATCGCCCACCGGCTGAGCACGGTCCTGGACGCCGACCGGGTGCTGGTGATGGACGCCGGGCGGATCGTGGAGGAGGGCCGCCCGGCCGAACTCCTCGCCGACCCCGGGGGGCGGCTGCACGGGCTGGTGCGCCGGCAGATGGCCTGAGCGGGCCCCGCCGCGCGAAGCTTGTGGCGGTCCCGGCCCAGGGGTTGACCGGGACCGCCAAGGGACATCCCGCGGTACGGCGGAGTGCCCGGATTGAACACCGGAGCCGGCGCGAGGAGGGAGCGCCGTCACCGGATGTCCGTTCGTGGGGCGGCGGTCGTGCTCCGTGGAGCGGCCGCCACGAGAAGTAAATATATATACCGTCGAGTACGCAAGGGTATGAAAAATTTCATGCACGACGGGTACCGGAAATGCACCGGACGCGCGCAGGTCACACGGGAAGTCCACACCGCAAAACGGCCGCCCCGCCGCCGGTCCTCGGATCTCTGCGCCCTGCCGCGTCCGGACACCCGGGGCCGCCGAGCCCGCGCCCGCCGAGTCCGCCCCCGCGGGCAACCGGCCCCAGGAGGCGGCGCCCGGGCACAGGGTCACTCCTCGATGAAGAAGTCCTGCTGGTCGGCCACCTGCTCGTAGCCTTCGAGCCGAGCCTGCGTCCGCTCCGGATCGGCGTCCGCCATCGCCTGCAGCACCGCCGCCGACAGCACGCCCGGCGCGGCGTACGAGTCGAAGACCAGCCGGGACCCGGTGCCCGCCGTCAGCGTCACGTCCGCCTCGTCGACCAGCGGTCCCAGCGTCAGATCGGTGATCAGCGCGACCCGCAGCCCCGTGCCGCGGGCCACCTTCAGCGCGGCCAGCGTCTCGTTCGCGTGCCGCGGCATCGCGTACGCCAGCACCCAGCTCCCGCCCGCCTCCCGGGACTGGAGCAGGGCGTCGAACGCCACCGTCCCGCCACGTGTCACCAGACGCACGTCCGGGTGGATGCGCCGCGCCGCGTACGCGAAGTACTCCGCGAGCGACACCGAGATCCGCAGTCCCAGCACCGTGAGCGGCACCGAACGGGCCAGCTCCCGGCCCACGTCGAGCACCTGGTCGGTGTCGGCGAGGACCCGGCGCAGGCTCTCCAGGTTCTCGATCTCGGCGTCGACCGCGGCCTGGAGCTCGTTGCGGCGGATCTGCTCACGGGTCTCCTGGACACCCGCCACCGCGCTCAGCGCGATCGGCTGAAGGGCCTCCCGCAGCGCGGGGAAGCCGCTGTACCCGAGACTGGTGGCGAACCGGGTCACCGACGGCTGGCTGACCCCGACCCGCTCGGCGAGGTCCGTGATCGACAGGAACGCCGCCTCGGTCAGATGGTCGATCATGTACTGGGCGATCCGGCGCTGCCCCGGCGACAGCCGGTGGCTGCCGAACAGGGCCCGGACCCGGTCCGCCGGCGCGGCCTCCGTCACCGGCGCCTGACGCCCCGGGGTGATCGCCGCCGCCTGCGCACGCGCCTGCTGCCCTGATGGCACCGTGTGCCTCCCTGTCGTCCGGCCCGTGCTCAATCTAGCTCAGACGCCCCCGGCCCCCGACGCCCGCGCGAGCCGCCTCCCGGACCCCGCACGGAGATGCGGAGCCCGCCCGCGAGGGAGCATGCTGAGGGGATGAGCCGGTACGGCGCGGGCCGACGCCCCCCACCCGACGCCGAGCACTCCGGATCCGCGGCCGACGACGCCGGCGGCCCGGCGGCGGCGCCCCCTGCCCCCGAGACCTCCGGGACGGCCGCGCCCCCCGACGAGCTGGCCATGGTCCTCGCCCAGGCCGAAGCGGCCGCGATCGAGGCCGTGGGCGGCTTCGCCGGCGGCCTCTACATGCGCACCGGCTCCCCGGAACTGCTGCTCCTCGCGGTGATCGCCGGACTGCCGTCCGACCTGTTCCGGCACTGGTGGCGGATGCACGTCAACCGGCCCTTCCCCCATTCGGACGCCTACCGCTCCGGCCGGCCCGTCTACCTCGGCGACGCGGAGGAGGCCATGCGCCGCTACCCCCAGCTGATGGCCGGCCTGCCGTTCCCCTTCGGCTCGCTGTACGTGCCGATCGTCCACCGGCGCGAGACCTTCGGCATCATCGCCGTCCTGCGCCCCGGGACCCCGGGACGGGGCGTCGAGGAGGCGGACCGCCGCCGCATCACCGGCATCGCCGCCCGCCTCGGGGAGACCCTCGCCGCGCTGCCCGCCGAGCGCCGCATCCAGTGGGACGGCGACCCGCTCGCCGTCACGCTCCCCAGCGCCGGCACCCCGCCCGTGCGCTTCGGCACCTTCGACTGGGACCTGGCCGCCGGAACCGTCACCGGCGACGAGGGCTGGTGCGCCATCATGGGCACCCACCCGGCCGGCCTCCCGCTCACCGTCGACGAGGTCGCCTCCCGTGTCGAGCCCGCCGACGCGTACGGCCTGTGGGCCGTCGCCCGCCACGCCGCCGAGTCCGACCGCCCGGTGACCCGCAGAATCCGGCTCCAGGGAGCGGACGGACGCCCCCACCTGGTGGAGATGTCCGGCCGCCGAGGGCGCCGCGGCGGCACCGGCGGCACCCGGCTGACCGGCTTCCTGGTCGACCTCGGCGCCGGCCCGGTCGTCGCCGAATCGGCGGACCGGCTGCCGCAGGGGGTGTGCTCCGTCGACCGGCTCGGCCGCGTCACCTACGTCAACGGGCACGCCGAGACCCTCGTCGGACTGCCGCGCGCCGCCCTGCTCGGCACCGTGCTGTGGGAGAGCGTGCCCTGGCTCGGGCAGCCCGCGTACGAGGACTACTACCGCTCCGCCCTGCTCTCCGGCGATCCCTCGCACTTCCTCGTCCAGCGCGACCAGGGCTGGCTCTCGGTCGGCGTGTACGCCGGGCACGACGGCCTCACCGTCACCATCGGCCCGGCCGGCCAGCCCGCCTACACCCCCGGTTCCGTCGTCGCCCCGGGCACCGGCGTGGGGTCGCCCGCCGACCGGGCCGTCGCGCTGTACCGGCCGGTCGCCCTCGCCATCGCGCTCACCGAGGCGGTGACGGCCCGTCAGGTCTCCGCCGTGGTCACCGAGGAGCTGCTCCCCGCCTTCGGCGGCCGGCAGCTCGCCATCTACCTGCTGAACGACCGCCATCTGCACCTGTCCTGGGAGACCGGATTCCCGCGCGGCTTCCTCGACCGCTTCGACGGTGTCGCGCTCGACGCCAAACTCCCCGGCGTCGACACCCTCACCTCGGGCCGTCCGCTCTTCTACGAGTCCATGCACCACCTGGCCGAGGCCTATCCCGGCATCGCGCTCGACGCCCACGTCGGAGCACGGGCGTTCCTCCCGCTGATCGCGTCCGGACGCCCGGTGGGCTCCTGCATCCTCGGCTTCGACCAGCCGCGCGGCTTCAGCCCGGAGGAGCGCACCGTGCTCACCGCGCTCGCCGGACTCATCGCCCAGGCCCTCCAGCGCGCCCAGCGCTACGACTCCGAGGCCGCGCTCGCCCGCGGCCTCCAGGACGGGCTGCTGCCGCGGCGGCTGCCGGTCGTCGACCAGCTGGACACCGTCGCCTGCCACCTCCCGGGCACCCAGGGCATGGACGTCGGCGGCGACTGGTACGACGTGGTCGAGACGCCCGCCGGCGTCGCCATCGTCATCGGCGACGTCCAGGGCCACGGCGTGTCCGCGGCGGCGACCATGGGACAGCTGCGCAGCGCCGTCCGGGCTCTGGCGGTCAGCGGTCACGGGCCCGCCGAGGTGATGGGCGGCACCAACCGGCTGCTCATCGACCTCGACCCGGGCCAGTTCGCCAGTTGCTGCTACGTCCTGCTCGACCCGGCGGGCGGACGCGCCGAGGCCGTGCGGGCGGGCCATCTCCAACCCCTGCTGCGCCACCCCGACGGACGGACCGAGGTCCTCGACCTGCCCGGCGGCGTGGTGCTCGGGGTGGACCCGGACGCCGAGTACCCGGTGACCGTGTTCCACCTCGAACGGGGCGCGGTGCTGGCCATGTTCACCGACGGACTCGTCGAAGTACCGGGCGCCGACATCGACTCCGGCATCGAGCGGCTGCGCCTGACCCTCTCGGACGTGGGCGCCTCCCCGCTCGGCGACACCGCCGACCGGCTCATCAACGAGGCCCGGCAGACCACCGACCGCGCCGACGACATCGCCCTGCTCCTCACCGCCCGCTGGACCGAACCCCCGTGCGGCGACGGCGGTGACCGCGACCCCTCCGGCCGCACCGACGGATACGGAGGCACCGCTCCCGGCGACCCCGGACACACCCCGTCCGCCGGGCGGCACGAGGGCCCGCGGTGAACGCGCCCGTCCCGCCCGCCGGGAACCCCGCGTTCCCCGCGCGCACCGCGCCCCGCTGCGCCACGCTCGGCGCGCTCGACCGGCAGGTCGCCCGCTGCGGCGCCTGCCCCCGCCTCGTCGCCTGGCGCGAGGAGGCGGCCGCCGCACCGCGCCCCGCCTTCCGCGACGAGGAGTACTGGGCCCGCCCGGTACCCGGCTTCGGCCCGCCGGACGCCGCGCTCGCCGTCGTCGGACTGGCCCCGGCCGCGCACGGCGGCAACCGCACCGGACGCATGTTCACCGGCGACGACTCGGGGGACGTGCTCTTCGCCGCCCTCCACGCCGCCGGCCTCGCCTCCCGCCCGGGGTCGGCGCACCGGGACGACGGCACCGTCCTGCACGGCGTCCGCCTCACCGCACCCGTCCACTGCGCACCGCCGCAGAACCGCCCCACTCCGGCTGAACGGGACACCTGCCGGCCCTGGCTCGCCGCGGAACTCGCCCTGCTGCCGGGACTGCGGGCGGTGGTGGTGCTCGGCGGCTTCGGCTGGCAGGCGCTGCTGCCGGTCCTCGCCGGCGCGGGCTGGCAGATCCCCCGCCCCCGCCCCGCGTTCGGCCACGGCGCCCACCACGTGCTCACCCGGGCGGACGGCGGTGACGCCCTCCACCTGCTCGGCTGCTACCACCCGAGCAGGCGCAACGTCTTCACCGGCCGTCTCACGCCCGCCATGCTCCGCGACGTCCTCGCCCGCGCCGCCCGGATCAGCGGTGCGGGGCGCGGTGCATCCGGGCCAGCACCTTGTCCGGAGTGAACGGAGGCTCCCGCAGGCGCGCACCCAGCGCGTGGTGCACCGCGTTGCCGATCGCCGCCGCCGTCCCCACGATCCCGATCTCGCCGATGCCCTTGCTGCCCATCGGGTTGAGGTGCGGATCGTCCTCGTCCAGCCAGTGCGCCTCGACGAGCGGCACATCGGCGCAGACCGGCACGTGGTAGGAGGCGAGGTCGCACTCCGCGACGTCGCCGAAGCGGGCGTCCCGCGTGGTGCCCTCCGTCAGCGCCATGCCGAGCCCCATCGTCATCCCGCCCGTCAACTGCGAGCGCGCGGTGCGCGGGTTGAGGACGCGCCCGGCGGCGAACACGCCCAGCAGCCGCCGCGCCCGCACCTCGCCCGTCACGGCGTCGACGCCGACCTCGGCGAACACCGCGCCGAACGCGTGCCGCGCGTACGGCACGGCGGCGCCCGCCTCGGCCCGGGTGTCGGCCAGGGCCGTCAGCCCCTCGGCGGGCACCGGTCCGGTGTGCTCCGCCAGCAGGGCGGCCAGCTGTTCGCTCGCCCGGTGCACCGCCCAGCCCCAGGACGCGGTTCCCGACGACCCGCCCGCCAGCGGGGCGGACGGCAGCACGGTGCTGCCGATCTCCACCCGCACCGCGTCCAGCGGAACGCCCAGCGCCTGCGCGGCGATCTGCCCGAGCACCGTGCGCGCGCCGGTGCCGATGTCGGTGGCGTTGACCCGGATCACATGACGCCCGCCGGGCTCCGCGGTCGCGCTCGCCCGCGAGGGGCCCACCAGCACGGGATACGTACTGGCCGCGACTCCCGAACCGATCAGCAGGTCGCCCTCCCGCCGGACACCGGGCCGCGGGTCGCGGTCCTGCCAGCCGAAGCGCCGCGCCCCCTCGCGCAGACAGCCGGGCAGACCGCGGCTGCTGAAGGGCCGCCCGCTGTCCGGCTCGGCCGCGGGCTCGTTGCGCAGCCGCAGCTCCACCGGGTCGAGGCCGGCGGCCTCGGCGAGCTCGTCCATCGCCGACTCCAGCGCGTACATGCCGGACGCCTCGCCGGGGGCGCGCATCCACGACGGCGTCGCCACGTCCAGGTCCACGACCCGGTGCACCGTACGGCTGTTGGGGGAGGTGTACATGACCCGCCCCGGGACGGCCGCCTGCTCCACGAACTCCCGCACCCGGGACGTGAGCGTCACCACCTCGTGGTCCAGTGCGGTGATCACGCCGTCGGAGCCCGCCCCGAGCCGGACCCGGTGCAGGGTCGGCGCGCGGTGCCCCACGACGGCGGCGAGCTGCCGCCTGGGCAGGGCGAGAGTGACCGGCCGCCCCGTGTGGCGGGAGGCCATGACCGCGAGGACCACGTGCGGCCGGGGCGTCCCCTTGGACCCGAAACCGCCGCCCACGTGCTCGGACACCACGGTCACCCGCCGCCGGTCCAGACCGAACATCCCCGCCAGCACGTCGCGGACGACCCCCGCGCCCTGGCTGGAGTCCTGGACGGTCAGGGTGCCGTCGCCGCCCCAGTGGGCGGTCGCCGCATGCGGTTCCATCGGATGGTTGTGCAGCGCGGTGAGCGCGTACTCGGCCTCCACCCGCACCGCCGCCGACGCGAACGCCCCGTCCGGGTCGCCGCGTTCGCGCAGGCCAGGATGGCCGCCGTTGGCCTCCTCGGGCGTCCGCAGGTCCGGCCGGTCGCGGGTGAGCAGCACGTCGTGCTCCTCGGTCCCGTACGACACCCGCACCGCCGCGGCGCCCGCGCGGGCGTCCTCCAGCGTCTCCGCCACCACCAGCGCGACGTACCACCCGCGGTGCGGCACCCGGTCGTCCTGGAGGACGGCGAGCGTCGCGTCGTCGGGAGCGGCCACCCGGGGCGCGTTCTCGTGGGTCAGCACCGCCAGCACACCCCGTACGGCCAGGGCCTGGCGGTCGTCGACGCCGGTGACCCGGCCGCGGGCCACGGTCGCCGGCACCGGCCAGGCGTACGCACGGTCCGCAGGGCGGTACTCCGCCGCGTACCGGGCCCGCCCGGTCACCTTGTCGCGCGCCTCGCTGCGCTCGGCGTCCGCCCCGAGCACGTCTCGCGTCCCCGTCATGCCGCCCCACCCGCCAGCCCGGTCAGCACCCGCACGGCGAGATCACCGGCGAGGCGCACCTTGAACGCGTTGTCGCGGAGCGGCTGTGCCGCGTCCAGTTCGGCCTCCGCGGCCTGCTCGAACACCGCCGCCGTGGCGGGAGCCCCGAGCAGCCGCTCCTCGGCAGTCCACGCACGCCACGGACGGTGCGCCAGACCGCCGAAGGCGAGCGCCGCGTGCCGGATCCGGCCGTCCTCGACGGCCAGCACGGCGGCCACCGACACCAGGGCGAAGGCGTACGAGCTCCGGTCGCGCACCTTGCGGTAGACGGACCGGACACCCGGCGCGGGCGGCAGCTCCACCGCCGTGATCAGCTCGCCCGGCCGCAGTTCGGTGTCGACGTCGGGCCGGTCGCCGGGAAGCCGGTGGAACGAGGTGACCGGCACCGACCGAGGGCCGTCCGGGCCCTCGGCACGCACGGTCGCGCCGAAGGCGGCGAGGGCCACCGCCATGTCGGACGGATGGGTCGCCACGCAGTGCGGCGAGTGCCCCAGCACCGCCAGGTCGCGGTGGTGCCCCTCCACGGCGGGGCATCCGCTGCCCGGCTCGCGCTTGTTGCACGGCTTGCCGACGTCCTGGAAGTACCCGCAGCGGGTCCTCTGGAGGAGGTTCCCGCCCGTCGTCGCCGTGTTCCGCAACTGGCCCGACGCCCCGGCGAGCAGCGCCTGCGACAGGGCACGGTAGCGGGTCCGCACGGCGGGGTGGGCGGCGAGGTCGCTGTTGCGGACGGTCGCCCCGACGAGCAGGCCGCCGTCCGGTGTCGCGTCGACCGAGTCCAGGGGCAGCCCGCGCACGTCGACCAGTGTCCGGGGCTCGGCGACACCGAGCTTCATCAGGTCCACCAGGTTGGTGCCGCCGGCGAGGAAGTGGGCCCCGGGCGCGGCCGCGTACGCGGCGAGCGCCTCCGCGGTCGTCGCGGCGCGGACGTACCCGAAGGGCTTCACGACGCCACGTCCTCGATCGCCGCGACGATGCCGGGGTAGGCCCCGCAGCGGCACAGGTTGCCGCTCATCCGTTCCCGGATCTCCTCCGGCGTCAGCACCACGGGCCCCTCGGACTCCTGTGTCACCAGCGACGGGTGGCCCTCCCGTGCCTCCGCCAGCATTCCGGCCGCGGAGCAGAGCTGCCCCGGCGTGCAGTAGCCGCACTGGAGCGCGTCCCGGGCCACGAACGCCTCCTGGAGCGGGTGCAGGTCCCGGCCCCCCGCGAGGCCCTCCACCGTGACGATCCGCGCCCCGTCGTACGCCACGGCCGGCAGCAGACAGCTCAGCACCCGCCGCCCGTCGACCAGCACCGTGCAGGCGCCGCACTGCCCGTGGTCGCAGCCCTTCTTCGGTCCCGTGATCCCGAGCCCCTCCCGCAGGGCGTCCAGCACGGTGGTGCGGTGGTCGAGAGCCACCGTCCGGGCGACGCCGTTGACGTCCAGGGTGACCACGGACGCATGGGCCGGGCCGTCGGTGCGTGCGCTGGACTCCACGTGCCCTCCTCGTGCCGTGCGGGCCGTTCCCGCCGGGGCGTGCCTCCCAGCCTCTGCCGGATCGGGCCGGAGCGCGCGTCGGCGGGAGCACGCGCGGAGCACGGGGCCTTCACGGCGGGTCCTCCCCCGGGGGCGGACCCGCCGTGAAGGAATTCAGACGGATTTGCGAATAATGCGCCCGGTGCCGGGTACACGGATCGGAAGCACAGGTCACGGCCGCCCGGTGGGCACCACCCCCGGGGCCGGTCCGTGGCGTGTGCCGCGCCCGTCCGGACAAGGGGGACCGGCGCGCAGACACCGGACACCGAAGGAGATGGAGGCCGTGGACACCCGGGCCCACCCCCGACCGACCACCAGCCGCGTACCCGAGGACGAACGGGTGCGCATCTGCCGGCCCGCCGTGCTCCGGCGCGACGCCGGAACGCAGCGCGAACCCCGTGAGGCGGGGCCCGAGGCGCACATCGTCCGCGGCGACGACTGAGGAACCGAGACGTCCACCCGGTGCCCGCACCCCCCGCCGGGGGGTGCGGGCACCGGGGTGTCACGGCACCGGATGTCGACGGCACCGGATGTCGACGGCACCGGGGGTGCCGGCACCGGGATGTCACGGCACCGCCGGGCGGCCCCTGACACAGCACTGTCAGGGGCCGCCCGGCGGTGCCGGTCCGGCCGTGCGGCATTCGCGGGCGTACGCCGCACGGCTCCCGCGGGCAGGCGGAGACCGCGCCGGGCGCCTGCGGCCCGGCGCGGTGCCCGTGTGGCGACGGGTCAGGCGCCCTGGTCCGGACGTCCCTGGCCGGGGGCGGCGTCCCCGTCGCCCGGCTCCGGCCGGGGCGGCTCGGGCGCGGACGGGCGGGCGCCCATGTTCCCGTAGCCGTGCATCTCGTGCGGTGTCAGGCGCCCCGGTGTCTGGTGGCCCTGGCTGGGGTCCACCTCGTCGGGTTCGAGACGGCTCTCGAGGTGGGTGCGGTGGTCGGGCGGCGCGGGGATCTCGTCACGGCTCGGTGCCGCGTCCCGGCGCTTGCGGGCCCCCTGCTGCCAGACGATCCACACCAGCAGGACCAGCAGGCCGACCACCACGAGGAGGAACACGATCACTGCCGGTGCTCCCTCGCCCGCGGCGAGATCGGTGAGGGCGCCCTGCGCCGAAGGACTGTGAGTGGTCATGGATAGCGACTACCCAGTTTGCTCCGGATGTGACAGCTTTCGACCCGTACGTCCTACATCGCGGGAAGGCCGGGAGGCCGCCCGCCGCGCACGGCCGCGGCGGCCCGCCGGGCCGCAGTCGCCCCGACCGCTGCGGGGCACTCCTCAGGCGGAGCCGCGGACGACCAGCTCGGTCGGCAGCACGACGTGCTGCCGGGGCGCCGCCGGGTCGGCGATCTCCGCCAGGAGCAGCCGGGTGATGGTCACGCCGAGTTCCTCCACCGGCTGGCGCACGGTCGTCAGCGGCGGGTCGGTGTGGCGGGCCAGGAACGAGTCGTCGAAGCCCACCACCGCCACGTCGTCCGGCACCCTCCTGCCGCGGTCGCGCAGCTCGCGCAGGGCGCCGGCCGCCATCACGTCGGAGGCCACGAAGACGGCGTCCAGCGAGGGGATCCGGTCGAGGAGCTCGCCCATCGCCCGCCGGCCGCCCTCCTCGGTGAAGTCGGCCACGGCGACCAGCCCGTCGCCCGAGGGGTGGCCCGCCGCGTCCAGCGCCTGGCGCCAGCCGTGCAGCCTGCTCAGGCCCACGTCCATGTCCATCGGCCCGGCGACCGTGGCGACGGTGGTGCGGCCGCCCGCGAGCAGGTGCCGCACGGCCGACGCCGCGCCGCCCGAGTTGTCGGCGTACACATGGCTCAGCGACTCGTGGGGGGAGCGGCGGCCCGCGAGCACCGTCGGCAGCCCCATCTCCTCCAGCAGGCCGGGCAGCGGGTCGTCGGCGTGGACGGACACCAGCAGCACGCCGTCGACCCGGCGCTCGGTCACGGACCGCGTGAGCTGGTCCCGCTCGCCGGCGTCGCGCACCAGGACCAGCTGGAGCTGGGTGCGGGTGTCGGCCAGCCCGGTGCTCACCCCGCGGATGACGGCGGAGAAGTACGGCTCCGATCCGAGCCTGCTCTCCGACTCCGGGACGACGAGCGCGACGGAGTCGGTCCTGCTGGTCACCAGGCCGCGGGCGACCGAATTCGGTACGTAGCCGAGTTCCGCGATCGCGGTCATCACGGCGGTGCGCGCCTCGTCGCTGACGAGCGTCGAGCCGTTGATCACCCGCGACACCGTCGTGCGGCCCACGCCGGCGCGTGCGGCGACGGTCTTGATGGTCGGTCGCTGACCGCCCCCCATGGACCCTCCTCGTGCTTCGGCCGGGCCGTCCACCTGGCGCATTGTGCCAGAGCCGGAGGTGTTCCCGGCCCCGCGGCCACCGGCTTCTTGACACCGGCGGCGCCCGCCCGTCAGTCTTCCGGACATCGGGTGGGTACGTTCCCACCCCGGATTGGGTACGTTCCCACCCAGCGATGGGAACGTACCCACCTCCACGCCCTCCGGGAAAGGAACCCCGTGGCCACCGCGATCCGCCGCCCTGCGCCCGACGACCAGCACGCCGCCTCCCGCACCTTCCCGCAGGACTTCCTGTGGGGCACGGCCACCGCCGCCTACCAGATCGAGGGCGCCGCGGCGCTGGACGGCCGCACCCCGTCCATCTGGGACACCTACGCCCGCACCCCGGGCCGGGTCCGCAACGGGGACACCGGCGACATCGCCACCGACCACTACCACCGCTGGCGCGAGGACGTCGCGATCATGGCCGATCTCGGGGTGGGCGCGTACCGCTTCTCGATCTCCTGGCCCCGGGTCCAGCCCACCGGCCGGGGCCCCGCCGTCCAGCGCGGCCTCGACTTCTACCGCCGGCTCGCCGACGAACTCCTCGACAAGGGGATCAAGCCGGTCGCCACCCTGTACCACTGGGACCTGCCCCAGGAACTGGAGGACGCCGGCGGCTGGCCGGAGCGCGTCACGGCCGAACGCTTCGCGGCCTACGCGGAGCTGGCGGCCGAGGCGCTCGGCGACCGCGTCACCACGTGGACGACGCTCAACGAACCCTGGTGCAGCGCCTTCCTCGGCTACGGCTCCGGCGTCCACGCCCCCGGGCGCACCGACCCCGTCGCCGCACTGCGCGCCGCCCACCACCTCAACCTGGGCCACGGCAGGGCGGTCCAGGCTCTGCGGGCCGCCCTGCCGTCCGCGTCCCAGGTCTCCGTCACGCTCAACGTCCACCACGTCCGGCCGCTGACCGCGAGCGACGCCGACGCGGACGCCGTCCGGCGCATCGACGCGCTCGCCAACCGGATCTTCACCGGGCCGATGTTCCACGGGGCCTACCCGGACGACCTGCTGGAGGACACCGCCGGACTCACCGACTGGTCGTTCGTCCACGACGGCGACACCGCGACCGCGCGCCGCCCGCTGGACTTCCTCGGCGTCAACTACTACACCCCCACCGTCGTGTCGGCCGCCTCCCCGGACGGCGCCACCCACACCTCGGACGGCCACGGCCGGAGCGCCCACAGCCCCTGGCCCGGAGCCTCCGGCGTCGCCTTCCACCTGCCGCCCGGCGACACCACGGCCATGGGCTGGGCGGTCGACCCGAGCGGCATGTACGACCTGCTGCGCCGCCTCTCGGCCGACCTGCCCGGGACCCCGATGATGATCACCGAGAACGGCGCCGCCTTCGACGACTACGTGAATCCCGGCGGCGAGGTCCGCGACCCCGACCGGGTCGCCTACCTCCACGGCCACCTCGAGGCGGTCCACCGCGCCATCGAGTCCGGCGTCGACGTGCGCGGCTACTTCCTGTGGTCGCTCCTCGACAACTTCGAGTGGGGGTACGGGTACAGCAAGCGCTTCGGCGCCGTGTACGTCGACTACCCGACCGGCACCCGCATCCCCAAGTCCAGCGCCCGCTGGTACGCGGAGCTCGCGCGCACGGGCAGGCTGGACCCCCTGGCCTGAGCGGACGGGCCGACCGGCCGCCCCGGCACCGGCCGCCCCCGTGGCCGGTGCCGGGGCGGTCCCGTGCGCCCGCCGCCCGGCCGCGCGCACGAGCGCACGCGGCCGGGCCCGGGCCGGCCGGGCTCAGGGGCAGCCCCCGTCGGCCACGGTGTGGTGGCCCGCCGGGTACTCCTTGAGGGTGTGGGTCACGAACGTGTTGTAGAGGCCCATGGCCTGTCCCGACCCCTTGGCGTACACCAGACCGCCGGTGGTCGTCGCCCTGCCCGCCTGCACATGGGCGTAGTTGCTGGCGGTCCGGCACACCGCGACCGCTCCCGTGGTCGTCGCGGTGACCGGCGAGGACCGGGTGCCCTCGGTCCCCGCCGCGTCCCGTGCCGCCACGGTGTAGGTGTGGGTGGAACCGGGCGCCGGCGAGGTGTCGGTCCAGGTGGTGCCGGAGACGACGGCGACCCTGCCGCCGGCCCGGTGCACGGCGTAGTCCGCCGCGCCCCCGACCGCCTCCCACCGCAGCGCGATCGACGTGTCGGAGACCGCCTGTGCGGTCAGCCCGGTCGGCGCGGGCAGCGCGCCCGGCTCCTGGCCGCCGTCGCCGGTGAGCCCGAAGAACTCGCCGATCCAGCGGCTGGAGCAGATCGAGGCGATGAAGTGGGCCGTGCCGGTCCGTCCGCACTGGTCGGGCCCGGTCCCCGGGTCGACGGGGGTGCCGTGCCCGATGGAGGGCACCCGGTCGACCTCCACGACCACCCGGCCGCCGGAGTCCGTGTACTGCTCCCGCCGGGTGCCGTTGGGCCCGATGGTGTCCGACCGGTCCGGGGTCTGGTCCGTCCCGTGCACGGCGGTCCACTGGTCCCGCAGCTCGGTCGCGTTCACCGGGGCGACCGTGGCGTCGCCGTCGCCGTGCCAGACCGCGACCCTCGGCCACGGCCCGCCGTACGACGGATACGCGTCGCGCACCCGCTGTGCCCACACGGCGGGCGTGCGGTCCGTCCCCGGGCTCATGCAGACGAACGGTCCGCTGTCCTTCGTGCAGTCGTACGGGATCCCGGCGACCACCGCACCGGCCTCGAACACGTCGGGATACGCGGCGAGCACGACCGAGGTCATGGCGCCCCCCGCCGACAGCCCGGTCACGAAGGTGCGAGACGGGTCGGCGCCGTAGGCGCTCTCGGCGTGGGCGACCATCTGCCGGACGGAGGCGGCCTCGCCCTGGCCGCGCCGGTTGTCGGTGGTCTGGAACCAGTTGAAGCACTTGTTGATGTTGTTCGCCGACGTGGTGCCGGCGAACACCACCAGGAAGCCGTGGCGGTCGGCGACCGTCGTGAGCCCCGAGTTGTCGGCGTAGACCTGCGCGCTCTGCGTGCAGCCGTGCAGCGCCACCACGACGGCGGGGGAGGGGGCGAGGGACGCCGGCCGGTACACGTACATCTCCAGGGCGCCCGGGTTGGCACCGAAGGCGGTCACGCGTTCGAGGGTCACGGCGGCCCGCGCCTGTGGCGCGGGGGTGAGCCACAGACTGCCGAGCAGGACGGCGAGGACGGCGAGCAGGCGGCCGGCCACGCGCTGGGACGGGCCGCCTTCCCTCCGGTACGGGTGAACGGGCATCGGAACCTCCACGGGTCGCTGAGATGCCGGTCACAGTAGGAAGGGACGTCCGCGGCCTGACAGGGGACGGCGGCCCATAGCGCGGGCCGCCGACGGCGTGTCGCACACCGTTGCGCGAGCGGGTCCCGGGCTGCTACGGCGCGGCGTCGCGGAGGCGGTTCCGTCCGCCCGGAGGCAGACCGGTCGACGAGGGACTCCCGCGACACGCGCCGGGGCCGCCCCGGCGCGTGTCGGCACCGGGACGGCCACGCGGCCGAGGCGGCTCCGTCAGCCCGGTGACGCCGGGGCCTCGGACCCGGGCGCCGGAGCGTCGGAGCCCGGCGCCGGCGCCTCGGAGCCAGGTGCCGGAGCCGACTGCTCCCCGGGGGGCGGCTGCGACGCCGGCGGCGGCTCGGGCGCGGGGCTCGCGGGGGACTCGCCGGGCGGCGGCTCCGACGCGGGGTCGGAGGCCGGACCGGACTCGTCACCGGGCGGGCAGCCGGGTCCGCCGCCGTTCGGAGCGCACGACGTGCCGGGCTCGCTGGTCCCCTGCGAGGGCGAACTCTCGGAAGGCGAGGGCGAGGACGTGTCCTTCGGGGGCTTCGTCTTCCTGTCGTGCTCGCCGGTGTCCCCGGCCGGCCGGGCGATCCACTCGCCGCTCCGGGGGTCGTACAGCACGAACGTCTCCACGTCGCGCGGCGCGGGCGTCACCACCACGACCTGCGAGGGCCGGTAGCCGGGCCACGGCGTGCCGGTCTGCTTCGGCGTACTGTCCTGGGCCACGGGCGGCAGCAGCGGGTTGCCGCAGGCGCAGCGCACCCGCGGCACGCCGCGGTCGTCGACGAGCACCGCGGTGCCCGCCTGGAGGACGGCCTGGTAGGGGGTGGCCTTCCCGTCGCGGAAGCCGTGATTGGTCACCCTCGTGTCCAGGCGGAGCTGGACCGGGGTCAGCGACCGCAGGTACGCGGGCACCCGGTCGGCGGAGATGTCCTGGGCGCCCGCGAACGCCTCGTTCTTCGCGCGGTCCGCCCCGAGCGCCCGGATCTGCCGCTCCACGTCGCAACTCGCCCTGTCCCTGGTGCCGCCGTACAGCCCGGGGGACGAACCGCGCACCGCACGCGTGACGTTGGTGCCGGACCGGCTCGGGACGGGCTCGGTGGCGCCGGGCGACGGATCCGCCGAGGAGTCCCGCGCGGTCGACTCGGTGAACGGATCGGGTCCGCTGGTGCCCGCCGCCTGGAGGAAGACCTCTCCCTGACCGCTGCCGGATCCGCCGCCGTCCGGCCGGGTGAGCACGACGGACAGCACCACGGCCGCGACGACCAGGCAGGAGACGACCGCGATCCGCGGAGCCGACCGCCACCACGGCCGCCGGGGCGGCTGCGGCCCGCCGGGCTCCTCGGGCTGCGCACCCCCGGCCGGCCCGCCTGGCTCGCTGGGGGGCCCGCCGGGCCCCGCGCCCCCGCCGGTCGCGGACGGAGGGCCCGCGGAACCGGGCGCGGATCCCTGGGACGGGCCGGACGGCGGGCCTGAGGCGCCCGGTTGGGACGGACCGGAGAGCGGGCCCGACGGCGGGCCTGCCGGGCGTCCGGATGACGGCGGTTCGATGCTCACGGGCACTACCTCCCGGGGGCGGGGAGCGGGGATACGGAACGCCCCGCCGGGCCGCGCACCCTTGTTCATTGTGTGCGCGCACTCCGCGGGGCCCGCAAGCGGACGCGGTCGGCCCACCACGGGGAGCGGGCCCCGCCCGCCCTGCTTAGCGTGGCCGTGTGAGTCAGCACGCAACGACGAAGCCCGCCCGCACCCGCGCGGCCCACGGCTGGCCGCAGGCCCTGCTCGCCGTCGTCGCCGCCTACCTCGCCATGATCGTCACCGCGGCACTCGGCCTGTGGGCCGCGGGCGCCGCCGATCTGCCCGACGGCGCCTTCCCCCGGGTCGTGGCCGCGGTCGTCGTCCTCGCCGTCGGCGGCTCGGTCGAGATCGCCGGAGACGCCGGTGACATCGCCCGGTCCGACGCCGCCCTCGACGCGCTGCCCCTCTCCGTGACCGTGGTCGGCGCCCTCGTCGCCGGCCTGCTCTTCCTGCGCCCGCTGCGCCACCGCGCGGTGGCCTCGGCCCCCGAACTCGCCGGCTGGGCCCTGCGGGTCGCCGTCCTGTGGCTCCTCGGCCTCACCGCTCTCGCCGTCGTCGCGCGGCACACCTTCACGATCGCGTTCGACGACCCCACCGGCGGCCTGATCGACGCGTTCGGCGCGACACCGCGCGTCGGGTTCCGCACCGAGGTCCCGCAGACGCTCGTCATCGGCCTGCTGTGGCTGGCCGGCGTCCTCGCGCTCGCCCTGCTGGTGTCCCCGGCCGCGCCGCTGCCGCGCGGACTCCTGCGCTTCCAGGAGGCGGTCCGCCCCGCCGCGTACGCGATGGTCGCGCTGCTGCTGGCGACCCTGGCCGTCGGGGTGGTGATCGGCGTCGTCGTCGCCGCCACCCGCGGGCACGCCGCCGAGACCCTCGCCGTGATCCTCCTCGGGCTGCCGAACCTGATGTGGCTCGCCCTGACCGTGGGACTCGGCACCGGCTGGGAGGGCACCGTCAAGGGACCGTTCGGCCTGCCGATGCCGCAGATCCTGGACGAGGTGCTGCGCACCGGGGACCTCGCCGAGCTGGACCTCGGCACGCTGGCCGAGCGCGACGCCCGCGCCTGGTGGCTGCTCGTCGCCGCCGCGCTCCTGGTGTCCGGCGCGGCGTTCCTCATGGCCCTCCGCTCGCCGGCGCGGGTGCGGCCCTGGCAGCACGCGCTGCACATGGCCGTCGCCCTCGCCCTGACGCTGACCGCGGTGTGCCTGCTCTCCCGGGTCTCCGCCCACTACGGCCTCTCCCTGCTCGGGATCGGCGACCTCGGCGGCGACCTGGGGGGCGAGGTGTCACTGCGGCCGATGCTCTGGCAGGCGTTCCTGCTGGGCGCCGGATGGGGGCTGCTCGCCGGGTTCGTCTGCGGTCTGTTGGCGACCCGCTTCCGCCGCCGCGGCGAGGCGCCGCCCGCCCGGCCCTGACCTCCGCCGGCCCGGCCCCGCCGCACCGCGGCGGACTACGGGCCCCGGAAGACCGGCTGCGCCCAGCGCGGCGGATCCGGCGGCGGCCCCGGCGCCCCCGGGGGCGGGGGAGCGCCGTCCACGCGGGTGGCCGTCCGCACCACCGGGCGTCCGGACCCCGCCTCGCGCAGAGCCGCGACGAAGCGACCGCAGGAGTCGAAGCGCTCACCGGGCGTCTTCGCCAGCGCCCGGGCCATCACCGCGTCGACGGCCGCGGGGAGACCGGACCGCTGACCGGTCAGGGCGGGGGCGGGATCGTACTGGTGGGCCCAGAGCAGGGCCATGTCGTCGTCGCGGCGGAACGGCGGTCCGCCGGTGAGGGTCTCGAAGACCACGCACCCCATGCTGTAGACGTCGCACCGGCCGTCGACGGGCCGGCCCGAGATCTGCTCCGGGGCGACGTAGTCCAGCGTCCCGACGAACTGGCCCACCGTCGTGAACCCGGTGAGCGACAGGGACTTCTTGGTCAGACCGAAGTCCGTCAGGTACACGTGCTCGGGATGGTCGCTGTCGGTGCCCTCGGCGACGAGGATGTTGCCCGGTTTCACGTCCCGGTGCACCAGGTCGTGCGCGTGGGCGGCGTCCAGCGCGGACGCCACCTGCGCGGCGATGCGGCAGGCCGTGGCGAACGGCAGCGGCCCGCGGCGGTCCAGCAGGACCCGCAGGTCCTGGCCCGCCACGTAGCGCATGGCGATGTACAGCAGCCCCTCCGTCTCGCCGGCCTCGAAGACCGGCACGATGTGCGGATGGTCGATGGACGCCGCCACCCGTGACTCGTGCGTGAAGCGCTTGCGGAAGGTGTCGTTGCGCGCCAGTTCCGGGGCGAGCAGCTTGAGGGCGACGGTGCGGTCCAGCCGCAGATCGCGCGCGCGGTAGACCACCGCCATGCCGCCGCGCCCGATCTCGCGCTCGACGAGGTAGTCGGCGACCTGCCTCCCGACCAGCTCCGAGGGGCGGCCACCCGGCAGCGGGGAATCGGGCGCCATCAGCCCTCACCCCGCCCGCCCTGCCCGGCCCGCCTGTCTCCACCGACGACGCGGGTGGGCGGCGGTGAGGCGGGGCTGGGGTCGGGGTCTGGGCCGGGGTCGGCCGGTGGGTTGCCGGTGACGACGCGGGTGGGGGGTGGTGCGTCCGCCCCGGCCGCGCGGGCCGTGCCGCCGGCGGAGGCGGGCGGCTGCCGGGCGGGTTCACCCGGCCCGTCCGCACCGGCCACCCGCGTCGGATCGGCCGGTCCCGCCGCATCCGCCGCCACGGGGCCGCCGTCGTCCCGCACGGGCCGGACGGCCGGGTCAGCCGACGCGGCGAGCGTCGTCAGGCGCCGGCCGTCGCAGTGCACCCACCGCTCGTGCTCCGCGTCGTACAGCCACACCGACTCCCCGTCGACGACCATCCCCACCCGCAGACCGCGGGTCCGCGCCCGGAACGTCTCACCGTCGACGCGCCCGTCGGCCAGCTCCTGGGCGGCACGCCGGTACCGTCCGAGCGCCTCGTCGGCACGGGCCAGCAGCGGCCGGGGGTCCGCGGTGCGCGCGGGCGGCTGTCCCGCGGCCGGCGGGTCCGCCGGGACCGCGACGAGCAGCCGCCCGTCCACCCACGCCGACCAGCCGTTGACGCACAGCACCTGCGCCCAGTCGCCCTGGCGGTCCAGCAGCTGCACGGGCAGCAGCGGGTCCAGCGGCATCGTGGGGCGGGAGACGTCCGGGGCCTCCCAGGCGGGCAGACCGGCCCGGGGGACGACATGGGTGGGGGCGAAGTCCCAGCTCGTCACAGGCGCCTACTTTCGCATGATCGCCGGCTCGTGCCGTCGCAGCAGCCGGGCCACCAGGAAGCCGAAGAGGAGCGACAGGACCACGAGCATCCCCATGTCCAGGAGCCAGATCGCGGCCGAGTGTTCGAACAGCGCGTCCTTCGTCAGGTCGCCCGGGACGATCCGGCCCAGGTCGATCGTGCCCGCCATCGCGCCCAGCGCCCACCGGGAGGGGACGAGCCACGCGAGCTGCTCGATCACCGCCACCCCGTCCAGCTTCAGCAGCGCGCCGCAGAACACCACCTGGACGATCGCGAGGAGCACCAGGAGCGGCATGGTGACCTCCTCCTTGCGCACCAGGGCCGACACCAGGAGACCGAGCATCATCGCGGTGAACGCCAGCAGCGCGACGGCGAGCGTGATCTCCACCAGCGGAGGCATCAGCACCCCCTCGCCACCGGGGGCGTTCAGGTCCACGCCGGCGAGCGCCACGAGCGTCAGCACCACGGCCTGGAGCACCGTGACCGTGCCCAGCACCACGACCTTCGACATGAGATAGGCGGATCTGGAGAGGCCGACGGCTCTCTCGCGCTGGTAGATGACGTGTTCCTTGACCAGTTCGCGCACCGCGTTCGCCGCCCCGGTGAGGACACCGCCGACGCACAGGATGAGCAGCGCGTTCATCGCCGTCTCCCGGTCGAGGGTGCTGCCGGCGAGGGCCCGGGCCATCGCGCCCATCACGAACGGCAGCGCCACCATGATGGCGAGGAACGTCCGGTCGGCGCTGAGCGCGGCCGCGTACCGGCGCACCAGGGTGCGCAGTTGAGCGCCCCAGCTCTGCGCGGTCGGCGGCGGCGCGACGGGCCCGCCGCGGTCCGCGTCCGTGTGCGGAGGCTGCCGGGTGGCACCCGCGATGTACCGCTCGTGGAACGGCGACCGGCGGTACGTGCCGGCCCAGTCGCGGTCCCTGTCGTTCTCGAACGCCTCGAAGGCCTCGGGCCACTGCTCGAACCCGAAGAAGGCGAGCGCGTCGTCGGGAGGGCCGTAGTAGGCGATCCGGCCTCCGGGCGCCAGCATCAGCAGCCGGTCGCAGACGTCGAGGCTGAGCACGCTGTGGGTGACGACCACGACCGTGCGTCCGTCGTCCGCGAGACCGCGCAGCATGTGCATCACGGAGCGGTCCATGCCCGGGTCCAGCCCCGAGGTCGGTTCGTCGAGGAAGAGCAGCGAGGGCTTCGTCAGCAGCTCCAGCGCGACGCTGACCCGCTTGCGCTGGCCGCCGGAGAGACTGTGGATCGGCTGGTCGGCCCGCTGCTCCAGGCCGAGTTCGCGGATCACCTCCGCCACCCGCTCCCGGCGCTCCTCGCGGGCGGTGTCCTGCGGGAAGCGCAGTTCGGCGGCGTAGCCGAGGGCCCGGCGCACGGTGAGCTGGGCGTGCAGGATGTCGTCCTGCGGCACGAGTCCGATGCGCTGGCGCAGTTCCGCGTAGTCGCGGTAGAGGTCCCGGCCGTCGTACAGGACGGTGCCCTCGTCCGCGGGGCGCAGCCCCGTCAGCGCGTTGAGCAGCGTGGACTTGCCCGCACCGCTCGGGCCGACGACGGCCAGCAGGCACTTCTCGCCCACGGGGAAGGACACGTGGTCGAGCAGGGTGCGCCGGCCCTTGTCCACGGAGACGGCGAGCCCCTGGACGTCCAGGGAGACCTCGCCGGTGTCCACGAACTCCTGCAGCTCGTCCCCGACGAGACAGAACGCCGAGTGCCCGATGCCCACGATGTCGCCGGGAGCCAGCGGGACGCGGTCCACCGGGCGGCCGTTGAGGTAGGTGCCGTTGTGGCTGCCGAGGTCGGCGATCTCGTAGCCGCCGCCGTCCAGGGAGCGGAGTTCCGCGTGGCGCCGCGAGACGATCAGGTCGTCGACGACCAGGTCGTTGTCGGGCGCGCGGCCGATCCGCACGGTCCGCGCCGGCAGCGGCCGGACACTGGTGGGCTGCCGGAAGGTGCCCGTGGCCGAGGGCATCGACACCGCCGACGGCCGGGCCGGGCGTGCGGGTGCCGGGGGCGTCCGGCCGACGAGGGTGGCGCGCGGTCCGTCGGCGGGGTTGCCGAACCGGATCACGCTGCCCGGACCGACGTCCCAGGTCCGCACGCGGTGCCCTTCGGCGTAGGTGCCGTTGGTGCTGTCCTCGTCCTGGACGGTCCAGTGGCCGTCCACGGGATGCAGCACCGCGTGGTGCCAGGAGACGCGCGAGTCGTCGATCACGATGTCGCTGAGGGGATCGCGGCCGACGTGGTAGTCCCGGCTCGGACTCACGAGCGTGGAGCCTTGATCGGTCTCCACGAGGAGTTCGGGCGCCGTCGGCATGGGAGGCCGCTCTGCCATGTCCGAATTCTAACGATCTGCGCAGGCCGTCGCCCGGCGGCGGGCCTACGCTGCCGGGGGTGTGCAGGTCAGGTGGTGCGCGGCCGGATTGGGCCGACCGGGCGCGGGCCGTGCGGGTTGCGGGGCGCGCGGAGGCGGGTCATCCTCGTGGTGACCCAGAAGCGACAAGTGCTCACTCTTCGTACTCGGGGACCATCCACGAATGAAGGGCCGTCGCGGTGAGGAGCCACGGTCATGAACGTCCCGGTTTCCGCGTGTCACTACAGCATCGAAGTGCCCGCCACCCCTGAACGCGTGCCGCAGATCCGGCGCATCGTCGCCGCGCACCTGCGCCACTGGAATCTCGCCTCCCAGGTCGCCCCGGTCTGCGGCGCCCTGGACGAACTCGTCGGCAACGTCGTCCGCCACGTCGACGGTGACACGACCTGCGTCGTCGAGCTGCGCTGGAACGGCAGCCGGCTCACCGCGTCCGTCGCGGACCGCGACCGCAGGCTGCCTCCGGTGCACACCTCCGCGCCCCGCCGCGGCGGTCTCGCCAAGGTCGCGAGGCTGAGCGACAGTTGGGGCACCTGCGGCACCGACGACGGCAAGGTGGTGTGGTTCAGCAGGCGGGTGAAGGAGTCCGAGTCCATCGGACGCGGCCTGCGGGCCCCGAGGCGGCCCGCCGTCGAGTTCCGGCCGCTGCCGGCGGCCGTGGACCCGGCCGTCGACGCCGCCCGCAGGCTGGTGCCCGTGCACTGACCCCGGGCCCGCACCGGCCCCTGGAGCCCCGGGCCCTCGGTCGTCCCTCCGCTCCGCCCGGCGCCGTCGGCGTCCCGCCCGGGACGCCGGCGGCGCCTTCGCCGCTGTGCACGGAGCGCTGAGCGGGGAGCGGTGCACGGGGCGCTGAGCGGTGCACGGAGTGCGACGCGGAAGGCCCGCCGGTCTCCTCGGGACCCGCCCCCGCCTGCCCGGCGCCGGTCACGTCGCACCTCTGCCGGGTCCGGGCCTGCTCACGCCGTGCTCCCGCCGGGCCCGGCCCTGCTCATGCCGCACCTCTCCCGGGTCCGGGCCTGCTCACGCCGCGCTCCCGCCGGGTCCGGCCCTGCTCATGCCGCGCTCCTGTCGGGGCGCTCGGCAGGGTGCAGACCGGCCACCAGGCGGAAGAAGTCCGCCTCGTTGCCCGTGAGTCCGGCGGCGCCGAGAGCGGCGTCCGCCTCGGCCATCGGCACCGAGAGCAGCGGCAGTGCCCGGGGCGCGGACGGCGGGTCGGCGAGCACGGCCCTGGCGGTCTGGAGCAGGCGCAGGTACGCCTGCACGGCGGCGCGTTCCGATGCGTTCATCTCGCTCTTCCCCTCGTGAAGGTGTCGGACCGTCAAGCATCTCGCGCGCCACTGACAGTGCGCGGGAGCCGGGAGCCGGGAGCCGGGAGCCGGGAGGGGGAAGGGAACGGGAACGGGAACGGCGGCCCGCCCCGAGGGGCGGGCCGCCGTACCGCGCGGCTTGTGGGCGCGCCCGGGGGCGCGGCCTGCTAGAAGACGCTGACGCCGTAGGCGCTGAGCGCCTCGGTGACGGGCTGGAAGAACGTGGTGCCGCCGGAGGAGCAGTTGCCGCTGCCGCCCGAGGTCAGGCCCAGCGCGGTGGTGCCGGAGAACAGTGGGCCGCCGCTGTCGCCGGGCTCGGCGCAGACGTTGGTCTGGATCATGCCGTAGACGATGTCGCCGCCGCCGTAGTTGACGGTCGCGTTGAGGCCGGTCACGGTGCCGCCGTGCAGGCCGGTCGTGGAGCCGCTGCGCTGCACCGACTGGCCGACGCGGGCGTTGCCGGCCGTGGTGATGTCGCGGTAGCTGCCGTTGTAGAGGTACACCCGGCCGTCGGCGGCCGAGGCGTTGGAGTGGCGGATCAGGCCGTAGTCGTTGGTGGGGAAGCTCGTCCCGGCGCGGCTGCCGAGAACCGTGGTGTTCGCGGAGTTGGTGTACCAGGTGCTGCCGATCTCGGTGCAGTGACCGGCGGTCAGGGCGTAGTACGTGCTGCCGCTGCGGACGTTGAAGCCGAGCGAGCAGCGTCCGCCGCCCGCGTAGATCGCCTGGCCGCCGGCGATGAGCTTGTCGAAGGTGCCTTCGGTCCGCTTGATCGTGAGGTCGCCCGCGCGGTCGCCGGCCTCCTTCTTGATCGTCGCGATCTCGGCGGCGGAGACGGTCGAGTCCACCGTGACGACGACCTTGCCGGTGGCCTGGTCGGTGTACCAGGCGGTGCCCGCCACGTCGGCGTCGAGCACCGCCTCACCCGCCTGGGCGAGCTGGGCGACGGTGGCCTTCGCGGGGGCGGCCTCGGCCATGGCCGAGGGGGCTGCAAGCGCGGAGGCGGCCACGAGAGCGGAGGCGACGGCGATCAGCCGGGCGCCTCTGGTCGTGCCACCGAGGGGGGACAAGCGCTTGATCTTCACTGCATCCTCCGTGGGGGATCGGGGCCCGTTGGGTGGGCGGGCCCGTGGGATCGCAAGAGACGGGCGGCCGGCGCAAGGGGTCGGAGCCGGTCATGTGCCTGTCAATCGCGACACCAGGAATCCTGGGGGCCGGGCCGGAGAGCCACAAGATCGCCTTTCGGCCGCGCTACGCGCGTCCACCCGATCTCCGCCGGGTCACGTGTCACCGCGGAGCGCTGCGCGGGGCGACTTGCGGGGGCGTCGGGGGCGGGGCGGCGCAAAGCAAAGAGAGAGCAAAAGCAACGGGTCGTTTGCTGATTGACCGTCAGTTCGGCGGCTGGGGAACGGGTCATTCCGGTCCCGCCCGGGCCTCGGCCCGGATCGAGGAGGGACGGGCGGTCGGCGGGTTGATCAGGAACGAGAGGTTCCGCAACGGCCCGTCGGGGATCTTCCCGGCGGCGGATCCCCGGTGCGTCCCGCCCGCCCCCGCGGACCGGCGCACCCGCCGGACCCGGCCGTGGCGTCCGCACACACCGTGCCCGCTCCCGTGAGCGCGCTCCCACGGCCCCCGCCGCCCTGCGGACGACCGCGCCGCGGCGCCCGGCGCGCCGTCACCCGGGCCCGCCTGGGAGCCAAATGCCGCGATCGCGCCCGTTCGCCCGGCGCTCCCCGGTGTCCGGATCCCGACCGTCGTACCGTGACCACATGTGCTGGAGTGCTACGGCCGACCTCGCGGCCGGCACGGTGATCGCCGCAGCCGGTCTCGCCTCCACCGCCTGCACCCTGCTCAGGGGCCGTCCGCGGGAACTGCCGCTCGCCGCCCTCCCCCTGCTGCTCGGCGCCCATCAGATCGTGGAGGCGGTGATCTGGCACCGCGGCGGCGGCAGCGGGCCCTGGACCACGGCCTGGGCGGTGATCGCGCTGCCGCTGCTCGCCCTCTGGATCCCGTTCGGCGTCCTGCTCGCCGCACAGCCCCGCGAGCGGGCCCGCCTCGCGGTCCCCGCCGCGGCCGGAACGGTCACCGCCGCGGTCCTCGCGCACGCGCTCGCGACCGGCACCGTCACCGCCGACATCCGCGAGCACACCGTGGGCTACGGGATCGGCGTCCCCTTCCCGGCCGTGCTGCTGGGCGGCTACCTGCTCGCCACCGTCGGCTCGCTGCTCCTGGCCGGCGACGGCCGGCTGCGGCTGCTCGGTCTGCTCGCGGGCGCCGGGGCCCTGGTGAGCGCCCTGCTCTGGCGGACCGCCTTCGTCTCCACCTGGTGCGCGGTCGCGGCCGTCGCCTCCCTCACCCTGCTGGCCTGGAGCCGGCGGCCGGTCCTCCCGGCCGGCCGGCCTCCCGCGCCCGCCGGTCCCGGCGCGAACACCTGAGCGCGGGCTCCGGACAGCCGCGGCGGGCATGAGCGCGCCCATCGGTGGTACCCGCAGAGCGTCGCCGCCCGGCCCGGTCGCACCGGCAGGCCCGCCGGGTGAGGCTGGGAGGGACAAGCCCGTGCCACGCGGACGCCGGCAACGGACCGCCGGAACGGGCGACGGCGAGGACGCACGGAAACGGAAGGCGAACCACGGTGAACACAGCACAGGAGCACGAGGAGTCGGTGGTCGTGACACTCACCGGCTGCTCCCGGGAGGACGCGGACACCGTCTTCCGCGCACTCGCCCGCTCGTACACCTCCGACCGGGCCGCGCACGAGACGCCGCAGGACACCACCGAGGGTCATGACACCGTCTGGACCACGACGTTCGACGTGTCCCATCCACTGGCCGGCCCGGAGCCGGTCACCCTCGCGGCGCCCGTGACGGCCGAGCTCCAGGGCGGCTACTGGGCGGTCGACCGGATGACCGAGACCCTCGACGCGAGCTTCGCCGTCCTGCGGGAGGGCACGGCGGCGGGCGACCAGGAGAAGGACGTGCAGCTGCGGCTGACCAGCGGCATCCCCACCGAGCGCTTCTGAGACCGCCCCCGGGCCCGCGCAGCCGCGGGGCCCCGGGGCCCCGGCGGCACCCCGCCCGGCGCGGCCGGCGCCCGCGCCGCACGTCCCCGTCCCGCACCCGCACCCGCGCCCCGCATCCGGCGCCGGCCGCCGCGCGGGCCGCCGGACCGGGCCCACCACAGGCCCGGACCGAGCCACCACAGGAGAGCCGCCATGCCCATCGCCACCGTCGACCCCGCCACGGGCGAGACGCTCAGGACCTTCGACGCCCTCGACGACGGCGACGTGGAGCGGCGGATCGCCGCCGCGGCCGCCGCCTTCACCCACCACCGCCTCACCCCGTTCGAGGAGCGGGCCGCGCTGCTCGAACGCGCGGCCGACCTGTTGGACGAGGACCGCGACACGATCGCGCGCACCATGACCACCGAGATGGGCAAGCCGGTCACGGCCGCCCGCGCGGAGGCGGCCAAATGCGCCAAGGCCATGCGCTGGTACGCCCAGCACGCCGCCGGCCTCCTCGCCGACGAGCACCCCGACGGGGCCGACGTGCACGACTCCGGCGCGACCCGGGCCGTCGTCCGGTACCGCCCGCTCGGCGTCGTCCTCGCCGTCATGCCGTGGAACTTCCCGCTGTGGCAGGTCGTCCGCTTCGCGGCCCCCGCGCTGATGGCCGGCAACACCGGTCTCCTCAAGCACGCGTCCAACGTGCCGCAGACCGCCCTCTACCTGGAGGACCTGTTCCGCCGCGCCGGATACCCGCAGGGCTGCTTCCAGACCCTGCTGATCGGCTCCGGCGCCGTCGAGGGCGTACTGCGCGACCCGCGGGTCGCCGCCGCCACGCTCACGGGCAGCGAACCGGCGGGCCGCGCCGTGGCGGCGGTCGCCGGCGACGTGATCAAGAAGACGGTCCTGGAACTCGGCGGCAGCGACCCCTTCGTGGTGATGCCCTCCGCCGACCTCGACCGGGCGGTCGCCACCGCGGTCACCGCCCGCGTCCAGAACAACGGGCAGTCCTGCATCGCGGCCAAGCGCTTCATCGTCCACGAGGACGTCCACGACGCCTTCCGCGACCGGTTCGCCGCGGCCATGCGGGAGCTCACCGTCGGCGACCCCAAGGACGAGGCGACCGACGTAGGGCCGCTCGCCACCGAGCAGGGCCGGGCCGACCTGGAGGAGCTCGTCGACGACGCCGTCGGCCGCGGAGCCGACGCCGTCTGCGGCGGACGGCGGCCCCCGGGGCTCGACCGGGGCTGGTACTACGAGCCCACGGTGCTCACCGGGATCACCCGGGACATGCGCATCCACCACGAGGAGGCCTTCGGCCCGGTCGCCACCCTCTACCGGGTCGCCGACGCGCAGGAGGCCGTCGCCGCCGCCAACGACACGCCCTTCGGACTGAGTTCCAACGCCTGGACCCGCGACCGGGCCGAACAGGAGCTGTTCGCGCGGGACATCGAGGCCGGCGGGGTGTTCTTCAACGGCATGACCGCCTCCCATCCCGCCCTCCCCTTCGGCGGCGTCAAGCGGTCCGGCTACGGCCGGGAACTCTCGGGCCACGGCATCCGCGAGTTCTGCAACGTCACCACCCTCTGGCACGGCGACGCCTGAGGACCGCCGGGCCCGCCCGCATCCCGCAGGGTCACAGTTCGGCACCGTCGGGAACAGGCCCGCACAACCCCCGTTGAGCCGCCTCCGGCTCGGGTAAGTTCCCTCCGTGCAGGGCGAGTTGAACTCGCCCTGCCGGAGACGGGGGAGCGGAATGGGCGGGAGACTGCACGGCCAGCACACACTGCACGAGGAGTTCGTGCCCCGGCTCGTGGGGCTCCATCACACCGGCAACTACCAGGTTCCCCTCGCCTTCCCGGCGGGCGCACCGGTCGTCGAGATCGTCGGCGGGCGCGGCAGCGGCCGCACCGCCCTGATCGACGCGGTCCACGACGCGTACATCGGGCGCGTCCCGCTCGCCCGCGTCGACCTCGACGCCCCCGGGTTCGGCGAACCGTCGGTCGCCGACCTCGCCGACGAGACGGCCCCCAACGCCTCCCGCATCACCCAGCTGCTCTACGTGCTGGCCTACCGGCTCGGCCTGGACGTGAAGCACTTCGGCAAGGCGCTCGCCTTCCCCCGGCTCTCCCTGGGACTGCTGGTGGTCACCGCCTGGCGCCCGGCGAACGCCGGCGAGCGCGACGTACGGCCCGCGGACCTGCGCCGGGCCGAGGCGGACCTGCGCACCCTCGTCACCGCCGAGGACCCCGACCTGCGCCGCCGCCGCGAAAGCCTCGGCCGCTGGTTCGACCTGGTGACCGCCAACCTGCCGCAGGTGCTCTCCGCCGTACCCGGCCTCGACGCCCTCGCCGGCATCGTCCTCGACGCCGCCCGCCAGCAGCTGCTGCGCGGCGAACCCGACCGGGGCGCCCTCGCCTGGTGGGGCGAGCGGCTCCACGGCTCCCAGGGCTACCAGGGGGACTCGCTCCAGCGCCTGTTCCAGTTCGTCCGCGTCTTCCGGCGGCTCGACGAACGGCGCAGGACCGCCGAGGAGCACCTGGTCGCCGCCCTCCTCGACGACATCGACGCCAACTACGGCCGCCTGCGCCGCCTCAACAGGAAACCGAGGCCGCTGCTCCTGATCGACAACGCCCACACCGCCACCGGCCGCGCCTTCCTCGGCCTGCTGGAACGCGGCCGGGCCCCCCGCACCGGTCCCGTCACCCGGCCCGTGGTCCTCGCCACCCTGCTCGGGCGCGGCGACAACCACCCGCCGCTCACGGAGGCGTCCGCCGCGGGCGCCCCCGGGGACGGGCCGCTCGTGCTGGGCATCCCGGCGGTGGAGGGCTCCCACATCGCGGAGATGCTCAGCCCCGTCGACTACCCCGACCACCTGCCCCGGCTCCTCGCCCGCTACAGCGGCGGCCGCGCCGCCGGCGCCCGCACGCTCGCCGACACCGCCGTCCGGAGGGTCAGGGAGACCGGCGGCGGCCCGGACACCGCCGGCCTCCTCGACGAGGCCGCCCCGGACCTGCTCGCCAAGCTGCTGCCCGACCCGGTGGTCCGGGACCGGCTGGTGCTGCTGTCCGCCGCCGCGGACCCCGCCACCCGCCGCGGCCTGTGGACCTTCGCGCACCCCGAGGACCACTCGCAGGACCTCGTCGCCGCACGGGTCCGCGAGGCCGACGACTACCGCCGCGCCTCCTGCCTCGACGGCGACCGCGCCCTCGACATGGTCCTGCGCCACCGCTTCGCCGCCACCACACCCCACGAACGCTGGCGCGACACACACCTGCGGCTGCGCTCCCTGTGCGATCCGCGGGGCGACAGCTACCTGCACCACACCCTGGCGCTCGGACGCACCGAGGAGGTCGTCTGCGCGCTGCACCACCGCTTCACCGCGGCCGCCCCCGCCAGGTGGCTCGCCACCCTCAACACCGTCTGCTCGGCACCCCGCCCCCGCCAGGGCTACGAACCGCCGCCCTGCGCACCGGCCCTGTCCTGCACCGCCTGCGGCAGCGACCGGCACGGTGTGCGGCACGAGGCCGTCGCCAGCCTCGTCCCCCTGCTGTGGCGCCTGTCCGACCCGCTCACCCTCGCCCCCCGCGAGGACGAACTCACCACCGTCCGCATCGCGCTGGAGACGCTGTACGGCAACCGGGCCGCGCACGCCGCGTACCTGGAGGCGTCCACCGCCTGGCCGGCCCGGCTGCGCGCCGGCGTCCAGGCACCCGACCTGCCCGTCCCGGAAGGAGTCCCGTCATGACGTCGTTCCTCCGCAGACTCCCCGGCGGCCCGCTCACCAAGGCGGTCGCGCTCCTCGGCGCGCTCGTCGTGCTGGGCGGCGCCGCCTGGATCGCGTTCGCCGTGTTCGGCCCGGACCCCTCCTGCGGCGAGGGCATCGAGGAACGCGGCCCCGAGGGCCGCGAGGAGTGCACCGGGGTCACCGACGGCGGATTCGTGTTCGCCGACAACCTGGCCGCCGTCAGCGCCCGCATCAAGGCCGAGAACGACCGCATCCGCGACGAACCCCATGTCTCCGTCGCCGTGATGCTGCCCATGACCGCGACCCAGCCCTTCGAGCAGGAGAAGACCCTGCACGAGGTCCAGGGCGCCTATCTCGCCCAGTACCGCGCCAACCACGACTCCAACAGCAAGAAGCCCGCGATACGCCTGCTGCTCGCCAACCCCGGCCGCAACCACGACCACTGGCGCGCCGTCGCCGAGCAGCTCGGCGACATGTCCGAGTCGGACAGGGACAACCTGCGGGCCGTCATCGGCTTCGACGTCTCCACCGCGACCACCCAGGCCGCGATCGGCTACCTCACCCGGGAGCGCGGCATCCCCGTCGTCGACGCCCTCAAGCGGGCCTTCGCCGAACGGACCGCCGGATCGCCCAGGGCCCCCGAGCAGTTCCGCGCCCCCGACGAGTTCCACGAGGAGGGCACCACCGCGAACGCCTTCGACCAGATGGTCGACACCATCTGCACCTCGCCGGCCCGGGTCGTCTACTTCGCCGGACGCCCCGTCCAGCTCCGGCAGTTCGTGAACGAACTCGGCAACCGGGGCTGCACGGAGAAGAAGTACACCGTCATCACCGGCTCCGGAGCGTCCACCCTCTCCTCCGACGACCTCCTCGACTGGGACGCCTTCCGCAAGGGCGTCACCCTCCAGTACGCGGCCGTCGCCCACCCCGACGCGTGGACCGCGCCGGACGCCCCCGCCACCGGCGGCTCCGCCGCCGCCTACCGGACCCTCGCCGGACTGGCCACGGGCAAGGAGGCCGGCGACATCGGCGAGGTCGAGCTCACCGACTCCCGGACCATCACCTTCTACGACGCGGGCCTCACCGCGTTCACCGCCATCCGCATGCGCGACGACAGCGACCCCGTCGTCCCCACCCTGGACCGCATCCGCGACGCCTGGCTCCGGCTCCACGGCATGGGCAAGGTCGAGGGCGCCAGCGGCTGGATCTGCCTCGACAACTACGGCAACCCCTACAACAAGGCCGTCTCGGTCGTCGAACTGTCGCCGGACGCACCCGGCCGCATCCGCTTCGTCGGTCTCGCCTGGCCCACGGGCAGGCCCACGCCCGCCGACTGCACCGCGAGCCGGACGTAGGGTGCGCGGCGCGCACGGGCGGGCCGCACCCGTGACCCCGGCACGCCGGTGTCCCCTTCCGCACCCGGTCGTTGACCGGACATGAGCACCGTGGAGCGGGCCATCGAGCAGACCGCCGACGAGTACGGCCTGTCCGTGGCCACCGTCAGGCGGCTGCTGCGGCTGTGCGAGGGGCTGCGCGCCGAGCACGGCGACGCCTGGACGCACCGCGAGCTGGGCGCACTCGTGGAGCGCGCGGTGCTCGACCTGGAACCCTGGGCGCTGGAGTGGCTGGCGGCCTCGCACCGGCGCTGAACGCGACCCGCGCGCACCGGTCCGGGCCGTTCCCCCGCAGGGGGGCGGCCCGGACCGGTGCGCCGCGGTCAGACGTTCGGCACCTTCAGCCTGTCCCAGCTGGTCTTGCCCGGGATGCCGTCCGCGTCCGAGCCCGAGTACCCCAGCTTGCGCTGCCACGCCGCGTACGACGCGCGGTCGGCCTCCGACCAGGAGGGGCCCGGCCCCACCTGGTACCGGCCGCAGCCCTCGGCCACCAGCCGCCTGCCCATCGCCGTGACGATCGCGCTGCTCCGGCCCACCTGGAAGAACGCGGCGCCCGGGAACGGCTCGTACCGCGGCGCGGGCGGCGGCGCCGGCGGGCCGTCGGGGCTGCCGCCCAGGCGCTGCCGGATCCGTTCGCGCATCGCGTCCATCGTGAAGCCGCGCGGGTCGACCTTGCCCGGCTGCCACTCCTTGTGCCCGATCACCGAGCGCTGCGACCAGCCGTGCGCCCGGCAGATCGCGGCGGACGCCTTCTCGATCGCCTCCAGCTGGGCGGCCGGCCAAGGGTCGTTGCCGTCGCCGAGGTTGACGCACTCGAAACCGTAGAAGTACCGGTTCCCGTCCGTGTTGGCCTCGTTGTCCGCCGGCAGCGCGGTCTCGTTGACGACGGCGCGGAGCACGTCGTCGTCTCCGAGACCGGCGTGGTTGGCCCGGCCGTTGCCGACGAGGTAGACGGTGCCGTCCTTGGCGATCACGCCGTGGCACAGCGGTCCGGGCAGGCTGGAGTGCCCGTTGTAGCAGAGTTCGACGGAGCCCGATGTGCCCGAGGTGACGGTGTGATGGATCATCACGCCGTTCACCGGGCCCCAGGGTCCCTTGTGGTTGCGGTTGTGGGTGCGCCAGCTCCGGTGCTCGACGACGCGCAGGCCTTCGTCGCGCAGTGCTTTCAGTAATCTGTCCGCGGACAGCGGCGTTGCCATGGTGGTGCTCCTTCCCGGGCCGAACCGTCAGCTCTCGGACCGTCCCTGATCGTTTTGCCCGTTATCCGGGCCCGGTGAACCGGCCTTCGCGGCCCGTTCGGCGGCGACGGCCTCCTCCTCCGCTCCCGCCTCGGCCGCCAGGGCCTCGTCGTCCGCCGCCGGCAGCGGGGCGGCCGACGGCGCGAACGCCGGGCGCAGACCGGCCGCCGAGCGCCCGTGCCGGCGGGCGTGACGCACCTCGACGCCGTGCGGCGGCACCAGCAGCGGCCGCCGTGCCGGGTCGGCGGGGCACTCCACGTCACCCGTCGCGGTACGCACGGCGACCGTCCGGAAGTCGCCCGGCCGGTGCGTCCCGCCGCTCTCGACGTACACGAACACCCCGTCCTCCAGCGGGATCCAGGCACCCTCCTCGATCCGCGGCGCGCCACCGCGCGCCGGCGCCGCGCCCCGTCCGCGCGCCGCCGCGGGCCGGTGGTCCCAGCCCGGTCATCACGGATGGGGCTCCGGGCACCGCCCCACCGACGGGTGGGACTCCCGGGACAGCCGTACCAGGAGTCCCACCCGCCCGGCAGGTCGAGCTCCTCGACGCGCAGCAGTGGCAGCGGTTCACGGCGGCTCGTGTACGCGGTGCCGGTGCACTCGACCCGGTCGCCGTCGAGCTTCGCGGCCCGCCGGGCACGGCCACCTCCGCCCAGGTGCCGTCCAGGGCGTCCACCGGGAACGTCACCGATCCCTTCGCGGGGTGCCCTGGCACGCGGTGCGCCCTGTTCCGGAGCCGGTCGCGCGGTCGGGCCGGACGCCGCGGCGGCGGGAACCGCGCGGTCCGCCGGGGAACGCGGAAGCGGGCGGCGGCCGTCACCGGCCACCGCCCGCTCCCCGCGTGGCGGGCGCGCTGCTCAGATGCCCTGCCAGGAGGGCTTCGCCGCGTACGTCGCGCGGAAGTAGTCGGCCAGCTTCAGGCTGGAGGCGGCGGCCTCGTCGACGACCACCGTGGCATGGGGGTGCAGCTGGAGCGCCGACGCGGGCACCAGGGCGGAGAGCGGGCCCTCCACCGCGAGGGCGACCGCGTCCGCCTTCGCCTCGCCGGTCGCCAGCAGCACCAGGTGGCGGGCTTCCAGGATGGTGCCGATGCCCTGGGTGATCACGTGATGGGGGACCTGGCCGATGTCGCCGTCGAAGAACCGGGCGTTGTCGACGCGGGTCTGCTCGGTGAGCGTCTTGATGCGGGTGCGGGAGGCGAGCGAGGAGCAGGGCTCGTTGAAGCCGATGTGCCCGTCCGTGCCGATGCCGAGCAGCTGGAGATCGACACCGCCGGCCTCGGCCAGCGCCCGGTCGTAGGCGAGGCAGGCCGCCGCCACGTCCTCGGCCGTGCCGTCGGGGCCCAGGAACGCCGACTCGCTCAGCCCGAGCGGTTCGACGACCTCGCGCAGCACCACGGAGCGGTAGGACTCCGGGTGGCCCGCCGGGAGGCCGACGTACTCGTCGAGCTGGCAGACGCGCGCCCGCGACGTGTCCGCCTCCCCGGCCCGGACCTTCGCCGCGAGGGCCTCGTACACGGGCAGCGGCGTCGACCCCGTCGCGACGCCGAGCAGGGCGTCGGGCTTCTGTCGCAGCAGGCCGGCCATGGCTTCGGCGATCAGCTCGCCACCCGCGGCGGAGTCCGGAACGATGACAACTTCCACGAAGATCCCTGTCTCTGATGCGCTCAGTGGTGTAGACCAATCTATCAACGGTGAGGCCATCTGTCCCGCCCGAGACCGCCCCCGAACACAGGAAATACGTTCTTCGCGCCCGCGCCGGGCACATGTACCCGGGGTGAAACCTGCCGGAAACCCGCCGTGCGACGGAGGTTCTACGCTCGGACCATGCGGCGGCCGGAAGCCGTCGCGCCCACACCGGCAGGAGGCCGCCGATGCTCCCGCCCCGGACCACGCAGACCCGGCAGCCCCGGCTGCGGCCGGTCACCGCGGCCGACGTGCGACTCCACCACCGCACCGTCCACGGCTACCGCAGGGCCTACCGGATCGCCGGCGAGGGACCGGCGATCCTCCTCATCCACGGCATCGGCGACTCCTCCGCCACCTGGGCCGACCTCATCCCCTCGCTCGCCCGCCGGCACACCGTGATCGCCCCCGACCTGCTCGGCCACGGCGCCTCCGACCGGCCCCGCGCCGACTACTCCGTCGCCGCCTACGCCAACGGCATGCGCGACCTGCTGGGCGTCCTCGGCATCGACCGGGTGACCCTCGTCGGCCACTCCCTCGGCGGCGGCGTCGCCATGCAGTTCGCCTACCAGTTCCCCGAACGCACCGACCGCCTGGTGCTCGTCGGCACCGGGGGAGTGGGCCGCGCGGTCAACCCCGTGCTGCGCGCCGTGTCGCTCCCCGGCGCCGACCTCCTGCTGTCCGCCCTCCGACTGCCCGGCATGCGGCTGTCCGCGCGCCTGTGCACCGCCCTGCTGCGCGCCCTGGACACCGGACTCGGCCGCGACGCGCCCGAACTCCTCGGCCTCGTCGACGCCCTGCCCGACGCCACCGCCCGCAGCGCCTTCATCCGGACCCTGCGGGCCGTCGTCGACTGGCGCGGACAGGTGGTGACCATGCTCGACCGCTGCTACCTGACCGAGGGCATGCCCGTGATGCTCGTCTGGGGCGCACACGACGGCGTGGTCCCCGCCGACCAGGCCCACACCGCACACCTCGCCATGCCCGGCAGCCGCCTGGAGATCTTCGAGGACGCCGGGCACTTCCCCTTCCACACCGACCCGGCCCGCTTCCTCGCCCTGATCGAGGACTTCGTCTCCGGCACGCCCGCCGCAGAGTGGGACGGCGAGCGCTGGCGCGAACTGCTCCGCAGATCCGGCAACGACACCGGAGGCGGGCTGAAGGACGCGAGCGAACGCAGCGCCACCTGACGCCCCCGCGCCCTCAGAACAACGCCAACTGGCCCGGAAGCACCGGCAGCACACTGCCGTCGAGCGACGGCTGGAGCGCGGGATCGAGCGGCGCGAGGAGACGGGAGCCCGGACACGACACCAGCTCGGACCCGGAACGGGCATCGGCCGGATCGTGCCGTGCCCACCGTCCCGCGACCACGGCGATCCGGCGGTGGCACACGGGGCACAGGCGGCGCGGAGCAGACATGCGCCCAGTCTGCCAGCCGCCTGTGACAAGGCCCGCCGGACGCCCCCGCCCCGAAGCCGCGACAGGCCTCGGCGCGGGCACGGCCCCCGGCCTATCGTGGCCCGATGCGCGCACACCACATCGACCGCCCGGCGGATCTCGACGACGTCCGCGAGTCCTACGACAGGGTGGCCGACAACTACGTCCACATGGTGCGGACGACGGGCATGGGCGACATCCGCACCCACCCCTGGCTCAAGGCGTCGGTCGACGCCTTCGCCGACTCCGTGAGCGGACGCGGGCCCGTCCTCGACGTCGGCTGCGGACCGGGCACGGTGACCGGCTACCTCGCCGAACGCGGCCTCGACGTGTCCGGCGTCGACCTCTCCCCCCGCATGATCGAGCACGCCCGCCGCCTCTACCCGCACTGCCGCTTCAGCGTCGCGTCCGCCACCGAACTCGACCTCGAGGAGGCATCCCTGGGCGGCGTCCTCGGATGGTGGTCGCTGTTCAACCTTCCCCGCGCCGTGCTGCCCCAGGTACTCGCCCTGTTCGCACGCGCCCTCGTGCCGGGCGGGCACCTCATCACCGCCACACACGTCGGCGACGAGGACTTCCGGCGCACCGAGGCGTACGGCGGCGTGCCCGTCCGCTGGACCACGCACAAGTGGCGGCCGGAACAGCTCACCGGCCTGATCGAACAGGCCGGCCTGCGCCCGGTCGCCGAACTCCGCCTCCCCGCGGACGAGCACACCGGACCGGGCGTCGTCGTCATGGCCGAACGCCCCGCCTGACCCGCCGTCGCGCCCCCGGCCCGGGTGAGTAGCCGTACTCATGCCTCCGGCCGCCCCGGCCGCGACGATGAGAGCACGACCGGGCCGGGGGAGGACCGTATGGGAAAGGTGCTGGGGGTCGCGCTCGCGGCCGCGCTGGTGGCCGGGGCGCTGGCCGCGGCCTACGCGGCGGGCGCCCCGCCGGGCACGGTGCTCGGCGCGGCCGCGGGCGTCGTCGGGCTCGTCTGGCTGCTCCTGCTGCTGACCGTGCCCTGGAACCTGTACTTCCGGGCGCACGCCGTGCTCGCCGAGATCGGCGTCAGCCGCCGCAAAGGGCTGACCGTACCCGGGGAACGCGACGCCGAAGCGGCCCGCATCGCCCGGGTGATGCTCCGTGCGGCGATCGCGGGACACCTGCTGACGGCCGCCCTCGTCGTCGCGGTCACGGCGGCGACCGGCGGGGCGAGCGGCTACTGGTTCGGCGGGATCTTCCTGGTGAGCACGGCCTTCCGTCCCGCGGGCGCCTGGTTCGCCTCCCTGCGCCGGCGGCTCGGCGTACTGCTGAAGGACGTCACCCACCCGCGCGACGACGTCGTCGAACTCCGCTCGCGGGTGGACCGGCTCACCACCGGCCTGAGTCTCCTGGAGGAGAAGGCCGAGGAGCAGTACCGGGCACTCGCCGAACTGCGGCGCACCGCCGACGCGCTGGGGATGTCCACGGTCGCGCGCGCCGACGACACCGACCGCAGGATCACCGCGCTGGGACGGGAGTTCGAGACGACCGTGAACCGCCTGTCGGACAACGAGGACATCATCACCGGCCTGCGCGCCTTCCTGCGCCTGATGCGCACACCCGACCCCGCCGTCTGACACCCCCGGCGCTCAGCGCACCGCGACCAGCCGCCCCGAGGCGACCACGTTGCCCTGGTAGCCGTCCCGCGCGGAGTACGCGCCACCACAGGTGATCAGCCGGATCTCCGGCGCGGGACCGTCCGCGTAGACGGCCTCGGCCGGAAAACCCCGCTGCGGGAACACCTCCACGGCGTACAGCGCGAACACGGCGGTCCTGCCGTCCGTCCGCTCCACCTCCACCCGGGTGCCGGGCCCCAGCGCGCCCAGCGGGTAGAACACCGCGGGACCTGCGTCGGTGTCGACATGGCCGACGACGACGGCGGTCCCCCGCTCGCCGGGGGAGACGGCACCCCGGTACCAGCCGGTCAGCCGGGGCCGGTCCGGCGGGGGAGCAGCGACCCACCCGTCGGCGTCGAGACCGACGGAGACGACCGGCGCGTCGACGCCGGCCGAGGCGATCACGATCCGGCTGGGCGCCGCGTGCGGCAGCGCGGCGGGCGTCCGCCCGGCCGGGCGGTCCGCCTGCGCGGCGGCCGCGACGGGCTGGGGCGGACCGCCGGCCGGCAGGGAGGCGGCGCCGTTGCGCACGAGGAACACGCCGAACAGCAGCACGCACAGGACGGTGAACCACGCACCGCGTCCCGTGCCCGACACGGCGGCCCTCCCCGCCTCAGGCCCGGCCGCCGGAACGCCGGCGCACCACGAGCAGGACCGCTCCCGCCAGACCGGCGGCGATCACCGCACCGCCCGCGACGAGCTGGGCCGGCCCGGCGTCGAAGAAGCTGCCGCCGGTACCCGCCTTGACCCCGCCGCCCGGCTTCACGCCCGCCGACGGCCACTCGTGCGGAACCGGCGAGTGCGCGCTCCGGTCGGGCCTCGGCGTGGGGGAGTGAGGGTGCCCGCCCGACGCGGAGACCGTCAGCTTCGCCCGCCCCGTCTCGCCCTCGCACTCGAAGACGACCTCGTACTCGGCCCCCGGCTCGGCGTCCTGGTACAGCTCGGCGCGCCCCGGCTTCCCACCGCTCAGCGTCACCGTGTCGAACACCGGCGCGGTGACGGTGACGGTCGCGGACGCGCACTCGGTGGCGGTGAGGGAGACCGTGCCGCCCGGGGCGACGGCGGCGGGGGAGACGCTGTACGCGAACGAGGTGACGTCGCCGGACGGTTCCGCGTACGCCGGAGCCGCACCGGCGATCAGCGCCGGGCCGAGAAGCCACAGGAGGGCGAGCCGTGGGTGCATGGGGCGTCTCCGGTTCCCGAGGCGCGCAGCCGCGGAGCGGTTCCACGGAGGCGACAGCGCACCCCGACGGCAACGACGCTAGGTGCGGCCCGTGGGGCCTGCCACTCCAAGGGGGCCGGTGGGGGCCGCCCCTGGGGGGCGGTGCGGTTCGGGGGCGGTTTCCGCGGGTGCGGGTGCACGTTTGGGTGCGGGTGTGTGGGTGGCGCACCCACGCTGCGCGCGGGTTGTCCTCAGGCGCCGGACGGGCTTGGGTGCGGGGTTGGGCTTGCGCCTTTTGTGCGGGTGGGGGTGGTGCACCCCCGCTGCGCGCGGGTGTCCTCAAGCGCCGGACGGGCTTGGGTTGCACGGCGCTGGTCCGGTGCGTGGAGTGGGAGTTGCGGGTCCCTCCGGAGGCTAGAGCGCCCGCTCGCCCCAGACTTGACCCGCCCCAACTGGACGACCGTCGGCCGCTTACGCCTCCTGCGCGCCCCGTGTCCGCGCTGAACGTACCGGCCCGCCGGTGTGGGGGCTGTTTCTTCGTCCGCGGGCCCGGTGGTCGTGAGCATCTCTTGCTGTGTGTGCTGTTTGCGTGGGTGGTCGCGGCATGGCCTGGGGCCGTGACCCTCAATCGTCGGACGGCTGGCTTTCCCACCTCCGCTGCGGGCGAGGTGTCCTTCCCGGGCGGGCTGGGGATGCACACACCCTTTGCTCGGTTCTCGCCAGTATCGTCTCCGAGGCCCTGATCCCGCGTCCCCGGCGGCGGACGGCCACCCTGTACCACCCCTCACCGGCAGTCGGAAATGCTCCCTCCCCCCGTCCGGCCGGTGCGTTCGCCGCGGACACGGGGCGCGCAGGAGGCGTAAGCGCCCGACGGTCGTCGAGCTAGGGAGAGTCATATTGGGGCGAGCGGGCGCTCTAGCCTCCGGAGGGACCCGCAACTTTTGTCCTGCGGTGCGGACCCAGTTCGGGCAACTCAAGCCTGTCCGGCGTTTGAGGACACCCGCGCGGAGCGGGGGTGCACCACCCCCGCCTGCACAGAACAAACATGCCCGACCGGGCAACAAAGCCTGTCCGGCGTCTGAGGACAACCCGCGCGCAGCGGGGGTGCGCCACCCACACACCCGCACCGAACCACCCCGTCCGGCAAGGACACCCCGCGCGCAGCGTGGGTGCGCCACCCACACACCCGCACCCGCACACGAGCGGAACCCACACCCCCGCGGAAACCGCCCCCCCACCGGGGGGCTCACCGCAGGAACCGGAGGAGATCCTCTGCTGTGCGCGGGGCCGCCGTGCCCGGAGGGAGGAGGCCGTGGGCGGACAGGAGCTGGGCGACCGCGGTTCCCCAGGGCCGGCGGAGGCGGGCCGCGTCCAGGAGCGGCTGGTCGGTGAGGAGTTCCGCGACGGGCCCCGTCCGGAGCCCCCCCGGCGCGAGGACGACCGCGTCGTCCGCCCAGCGCAGGGCGAGGTCCACGTCGTGGGTGGCCATGACCACCGTCGTCCCCGACCGCCGCAGCTCGCCGAGGACCTCCAGCAGCCGCTCCTGGCCGTGCGGGTCGAGCCCCGCGGTGGGCTCGTCCAGGACGAGCACGCGCGGACGCATCGCCACCGCCCCTGCGATCGCCGCGCGTTTGCGCTGCCCGTAGGAGAGCAGGTGCGTGGGCCGGTCGCGCAGGTTCTCGATGTCCATGGCGGCCAGCGCCTCGCCGACCCGCGCGCGGACCTCCTCCTCCGGCAGTCCGAGGTTCATCGGCCCGAAGGACACGTCCTGCGCGACGGACGCCGCGAAGAGCTGGTCGTCCGGGTCCTGCACCACGAGCTGCACCGTCGTACGGAGGCGGGTGAGCCCGGCCCGGTCGTACGTCACCGGCTCGCCCTCCAGGAGGAGTTGCCCCGAGGCGGGGCGGAGGCCGCCGCTGAGCAGTCGCAGCAGGGTGGTCTTGCCGCTTCCGTTGCGTCCGAGGAGCGCCGTGGCGCGGCCCTCGGCGAGGGCGAGCCCGACCCTGTCGAGGACCACCGGGCCCTCTTCGTAGGCGTAACGGGCGTCGACGAGCCGGACGATCACAGGACGTGCCTTTCGAGGACGAGGGTGAGCAGCACCAGCGCGGTGAGCAGGCCCGCGACGCCGCAGAGGAACGGCCGGGAGATCTTCGACCGGGGCACGAGCACCCGCAGCGTGCCGTCGTAGCCGCGTCCGGCGAGGCCCGTGTGGAGGCGTGCCGCCCGGTCGAAGGCCCGGACGAACGCGGTCGCCCCGAGCCCGGCCAGCGATCGCCAGGCCGCGGCGCGGCTGGTCGCGCCGAGCCGGGCGGCCTGTGCCTGGCGGACGCGGGCGACGGAGTCCAGCAGGAGGAAGCTG
This sequence comes from Streptomyces genisteinicus, assembly GCF_014489615.1. Classification (GTDB taxonomy): domain Bacteria; phylum Actinomycetota; class Actinomycetes; order Streptomycetales; family Streptomycetaceae; genus Streptomyces; species Streptomyces genisteinicus. The sequence goes on along the minus strand of NZ_CP060825.1, from coordinate 605,651 downwards.
ATCCGGTACATCACCAGGGCGACGTCGACGACGGGGGCGGGCACGCCGGCGCGCACCAGCCGCGGCAGGACGTCCGACACGGGGGTGGTGAACGCGAACAGCAGCACCCCGAGGGAGGCCGCCGACGTGCGGAGCAGCAACTGCCCGGCGTGGACGGGGCCGCCGGGTGCGAGGGACACGGCGCCGCCCGGCCCGCCCACGGCGAACAGCAGGGGCACCGCGCCGGTCACGCAGAAGCCGAGCGGGATGCGGAACGCCCGCCACAGCCGGCGGGGGGCGACTCCGGCCGGGCCGAGCAGTACGGCGAGGGTCGCCGAGGCGACCAGCACGGCGCCCGGCCACGGCGGGAGGCACACGGCCGTGATCGTCAGGCCGAGTCCGAGCACGGCCTTCTCCACGGGGTGGCGGCGGCGCCAGCGACTGCTGTGCGCCGCCGCGTCGATCGGCAGCACCCCCGGTCAGGGAGCGGCCGTCGTGGCACCGCCGGAGGTGGTGCCGGTTCCCGCGGACCCGTCGGCGGCGTCCGCCGCGCGGGCCTCTGCCTGGCGGCGTCCCCTGTGCAGGCCGAAGTAGTACGCGAGGACGCCCGCGCCGAGTGCGGCCTGGAGGGCGAACAGCGCGGACTCCACTTCGCCGGAGGGCGGTTCGTACAGGGGCGAGAACCAGGGCTCGTAGTCGGGCTCCAGTTCGGTGATCGCCGTCTCGGCCTGTGCGTCGGCGCCCGCGAAGGGCTCCTCCTTGTGGTCGCCGAGCCCGAGAGCCAGCGGGAGGACGGCCAGGGCGACCACGATCAGGACCAGCAGTGTGTTGATCTTCGCGTTGCGGCTCATCGGACCTCGGCCTCCTTCTGGGCGCCACGGGCGCCACCGGTCACCAGGACGCCCAGGCGGGTCAGTTCACCCTTGCTGGACCGGACGAGCAGACGCATCACGAGCACCGTCAGCAGTCCTTCGCTGACCGCCAGCGGGATCTGCGTCACGGCGAAGATGCCGCCGAACTTGGCGAGCGCGCCGAGGAATCCGCTGCCGGGGTCGGGGAAGGCGAGCGCGAGCTGGACGCTGGTCACGCAGTAGGTGACGAGGTCGGCCGTGAACGCGGCGAAGAACACGGAGACCATCAGGGGGGCGCCGCTGAGGCGCACCAGCCGGTAGACGGCGTAGCCGGCCCAGGGGCCGACGACCGCCATGGAGAAGACGTTCGCCCCGAGGGTGGTGAGGCCGCCGTGCGCCAGGAGCAGGGCCTGGAACAGGAGGGTGATGGTGCCGAGCACCGCCATCACCGGGGGTCGGAAGAGGATCGCCCCCAGTCCGGTGCCGGTGGGGTGGGAGCAGCTGCCCGTCACGGAAGGGATCTTCAGTGCCGACAGGACGAACGTGAAGGCGCCGGAGGCGCCGAGCAGCAGGGTGGATTCGGGATGGGCCTTGACCTCGCGGGTCAGGGCGCGTACGCCGTGGACGACGAACGGGGCAGAGGCCGCGCCCCAGGCGACGGCGTGCAGCGGGGGCAGATACCCCTCGGCTATATGCATGGTCGGGAAACCCTCTCCAGCACCTCGTGGATGGACAACGCACCCTGGCCGGTCTCCTGGCTGACGGGCGTCGCTGTCCGGAGGTCTTCCGTGCACACGTCGCACCCGGCTCCGCCTTCCCAGGCGCCGCGGTCTCCCGCGGGTCCCAGTGGCTTCCCCCGGAGGGGAGGTGGAGCCGGACATTCCGATCACAGTGGCGAGGGCCGCACCGGTTCCGCACCGGTTTCCCGAACACCAAGGCCCCGTGACAGTAGTCCTCCGACCAGGGCGCTCACAAGCCGCTCCCGGTGGCGTGCGGCGCCTCACACCTTCCGGTAGCCGTACGCCTCCTGTGCCGCCGCCGCCACGGCGTCGAGGTCCCCGCCGGCGGAGGCCGTGACCACCGCGGCGACCGCGCCCTCGACGAACGGGGCGTCCAGCAGCCGGGTCCCGGCGGGCAGTTCGCCGTCCTCGGCGAGCAGGGCCTTCACGGTGAGCACGGCGCTGCCGAGGTCGGCGAGGACCGCCACGCCGGCGCCCCGGTCCACGTGGGAGGCGGCCGCGGCGATCAGTTCGGCGTCCGTGCCGAGGCCGCCGCCCGGGGCGCCGCCGGCGGCCGCGACCGGGGCGAGCGCGCCGCTGCCGGCCAGTCCGCGGGCGAGTCCGGCCACCGACTCGGCGACGCCGGCGCTGTGCGAGACGAGCACGATGCCGACCGGGGCGTCCCCGGCGCTCACGCCCGGTCCTCCGCGGCCTGCGCGAGGGCCGCGAGCAGCAGGGCCGACGACGCCGCCCCCGGATCCCGGTGCCCGATGCTGCGTTCGCCGAGGTAGCTGGCGCGGCCCTTGCGCGCCTGGAGCGGGACGGTCGCCCGTGCGCCCTCCTCGGCCGCCGTCCGTGCGGCGGCGAAGGAGTCCGTGGTGCCGGCGAGCGCGGCCGCCGCGGGCTCCAGGGCGTCCAGCATGGTCTTGTCGCCCGCCGTCGCCCCGCCCAGCTCGGCGACGGCCGCGACGCCGGCCCGCAGCGCCTCGGCGAACTCCCCGGGGGAGACCTCGGGCGCGTCCCCGAGCGCTTTGCCGGTGCGGCGCAGCAGCGTCCCGTACAGCGGCCCCGACGCGCCGCCGACGGAGGAGATCAGCTGCCGTCCGGCGAGGACGAGCACGGCGCCGGGCGTAGCGGGCGGTTCCGCGTCCAGTGCCGCGCGGACGGCGGCGAAGCCCCGCCGCAGGTTGCTGCCGTGGTCCGCGTCGCCGATGGCCGAGTCCAGCTCGGTGAGCCGGCCGGCCTCCCGGTCCACGGCCTCGGCGGCGAGCGTCAGCCAGCTGAGGAAGAAGGCGGTGTCGAGCACAGGAACTCCCTTGTCGCGTCGCGTCGTCAGTGGCGGGCGGGCCGTGCCCGGCCGCGTGGCCGTGGCGGTCTCAGCGGCCCCAGCGCAGGCCCGGCGTCCGTACCGGGGCGTCCCACAGCCGGAGCAGCTCCTCGTCCGCCCGGCACAGGGTCACCGAGCACCCGGCCATGTCGAGGGAGGTGACGTAGTTGCCCACCAGCGTGCGGACCACCGGCACCCCGCGCTCGGACAGCACCCGGTGGACCTCCGCGCCGAAGCCGTACAGTTCGAGCAGGGGAGTGCCGCCCATCCCGTTGACGAGGGCGATGACGGGCCCCGACGGCCGCAGATCCTCCAGGACGGCCCCGACGGCGAAGTCCGCGATCTCGCCGGACGTCATCATGGGGCGGCGCTCGCGTCCGGGTTCGCCGTGGATGCCGATGCCGAGTTCCAGTTCGCCCGGGGGCAGGTCGAAGGTCGGTCCGCCCTTGGCCGGGGTGCTGCAGGCGCCGAGGGCGACCCCGAAGCTGCGGCAGCTCCCGACGACCTGACGGGCCAGCGACTCCACCCGCTCCAGCGGGGCGCCCTCCTCCGCCGCGGCGCCCGCGATCTTCTCCACGAACAGGGTCGCCCCGGTGCCCCGCCGTCCTGCGGTGTGGAGGCTGTCGGACACCGCGACGTCGTCGTCGACGAGGACGGTGGCGAGCCGTACGCCCTCGTCCTCGGCGAGCTCCTGCGCCATGCGGAAGTTGAGCACGTCGCCGGTGTAGTTCTTGACGACGAACAGCACCCCCTCACCGCTGTCGACGGCGGCCGCCGCGCGCACCATCTGGTCCGGCACCGGGCTGGTGAACACCTCGCCGGGACAGGCCGCGTCCAGCATTCCGGGGCCCACGAACCCGCAGTGCAGCGGTTCGTGCCCCGAACCGCCGCCGGAGACCAGCGCGACCTTCCCGGCGACGGGCGCGTCGCCCCGGACGACGACCCGGCGCTCGACGTCGACGGTCAGTTCGGGGTGTGCCGCGGCCATTCCGCGCAGCGCGTCCGCCACGACGGTCTCCGGCACATTGATGAGCATCTTCAACGGTCCTCCTCGGTGCGGCGGGCGACACCCCTCAGTATCGGCGCCGCGGTCCGATCGCGGAACGACGTGTCCCGCGCGTGCCGCGGGGACCGCCTCCTCCCCGGGCGCCGCGGAGGAGGGACGGGCACCCGTCCGGTGTCAGGGCCCGCTGGTACGTTCTCACCGTGCCGACCGTCCCCGCCTCCCCGCCGGACCCCCGCACGGCCGAGCTCCGGCTGGACCTGCCGCCGAGGGTCGCGAGCATCGGCACCGGGGTGCACGGCACCACCGCGCTGCACGACGTGTTCCGGCTGCCTGAACTGTGGCAGCTGCACCTGTACGCGTACCACGGCGAACTCGACGTCGACGGCGAGCGGTTCGGCATCCGTCCCGGCCGGGTGAGCCTGGTGCCGCCCGGGGCACTGGTGCGCTACCGCTACCGGGGGCGGTCGGAGCACCTGTACGCCCACTTCGCGCTGCCGGGCACCGGGCAGCCGGTGCGCGTGCCCGTCGTGCAGGACTGCGGCGCGCTGCTGCCCGTGCTGGGCGACCTGCTGCGGCACGCCGCCGCCGGGTCCGGCCGGCCGGGGCGGGCGGCCTCCGACGTGTGGGCCGCGCTGTGGCGGGTGGCGCTGCTCGCCGAGTCCCGGGGCGCGCCGGGCGGCCCGCACCCCGCGTTCGCGGCGGCCGTCGCGTACATCGAGTCGCGTATCGCGGAGCCGCTGACGGTGCCCGCGGTGGCGGCCGCCGCGGGAGTCTCCCACAACCACCTCATCCGGCTGTTCCGGGCCGAGACGGGCGGCACCGTGGTCGCCCACATCCGGCGCCGCCGCATGGAGCGGGCGCGCCATCTGCTCCGCGAGTCGACGCTGCCGGTGTCGGCCGTCGCGGCCGCGGTCGGGGTCGCCGACCTCCAGGCGTTCAACAAGGCGTGCCGCAGGGAGCTGGGCGCCTCCCCGCGTGCGGTCAGAGCCGGCCGGGACCGGCCGTGACGCGGCCGGCGGGGAGTCAGGCGGCGGCTGCCTGCCGCAGGCGGCGGAGGTCAGCCGGCGGCCGCCTGCCCCGGGCGGCGGGGAGTCAGGTGCGGCCGCTGCCGCGGTAGAGGTCGAGCTCACCGTCGAGCTCCAGCGCCAGCACGGTCGCGTGCGCGTCCACGTCCTCCTCGCGCGGCGCCTCGATCCAGGTCGTGCCGGGCACGTCGTGGAGCCCGCCGGAGACCTCGTGGCGGAGCGCCGCCCCCGTGCCCAGCACGGAGACCCGCCGCACCCGGTTGCGCAGCCCGCGCACGGCCACGTGGCCGCGGGGCGGGTCGAAGCAGACCAGGTGGAGCGTCCGGCGGTCGGCCGACAGCGTGCTCGGCCCGTAGTGGTGCCCCGGGGGCAGGCCCGCGACGGTCCCGTGGACGGCGCCGGCGTGGGCGCCGATCCAGGCGCCGAGCCCTTCGAGGCGCTCCGTCTGGGCGGCCGTGAAGGTGCCGTCCTCGCGGGGGCCGACGCCGAGCAGCAGGTTGCCGCCCGCGCCGATCGTCTCGGTGAAGTGGCGCACCAGCCGGCCGACCGGCTTGTGCCGGGTGTCGTCCGGCTGGAACCCCCAGGAGTCGTTGACCGTCATGCACAGCTCCCACGGTCCGCCGGGCGCGGTGACCGGCGTCCCCTGCTCGGGCGTGGCGTAGTCGCCGTGGCCGGGCAGGCGCGCGTTGAACACGGTGTGCGGTGCGGTGGCGAGGACGCGTTCGGCGAGCGCGTCGGCGCCCCACTGCTCCGCCGAGCGCTCCCACTCGCCGTCGAACCACAGCAGGTCCGGACGGTAGCGGTCGGCCAGCTCGCCGACCTGCCCGTCGCGGTAGGCGAGGTAGCGCGCCCAGGCGGCAGGGTCCTCGGCCCCGCCGGGCGGGGCGACCCACGGGCTGGTCAGCACGTCCCCGTGGTCCCGGCCGGGGGAGGGGTGCAGCACGCTCGCGTAGTCCGGGTGGTTCCAGTCGGAGTGCGAGTAGTACAGGCCCACCCGCAGCCCCCGTTCGCGCAGCGCCTGTGCGTACGGGCCGACGAGGTCGCGCCCGGCGGGTGTGCGGCGCACCACGTCCAGGTCGCCGAAGGAGGTGTCCCACAGGGCGACGCCGTCGTGGTGGCGCGCGGTCAGCACGGCGTACCGCGCTCCCGCGCGGGCGAAGAGCGCCGCCCACTCGCGGGGGTCCCAGCGTGCGGCGGTGAAGCCGTCCAGCTGCCGCATGTACTGCTCGTGGGTGGTCCGCCCGGTGTAGAACGCCCACGACTCCGGCACCCCGTCGACGGCGTAGACGCCCCAGTGGACGAAGATCCCGAGCTTGGCGTCGGGGAACCAGGGCTGCATGGGCATCGGGCAACACCTCGGAGCGGGTGGGTGACGGAACGGGTGGCACCGACGCTATGCGGGGCGGGGCCGGCGGCGCGTGGGAACGGATCACCGCCACTGGTCCGTTCTCACCCTCCCGGCGGGTCTCACCCTCCCGGCGGGCCGGTGACCGGCCTCCGCGTCAGCGGCCGGTCTCGTCCGGGCCGTCGGGGCCGTCGGGCCCGTCGATGCGGACGCCGAGGTGCTTCCCCACCTGGCTGCGCAGCCGCCGGGAGAGCGTCGTGGTCGCGGCGGTGAGGAAGACGAACGTGTAGAGGATCTGCACCATGGTCACCACCCGTGCGCTCTGCCCGGTGGGGACGATGTCCCCGTAGCCGACGGTCGCCAGGGTGACGACGGTGAAGTACAGGGCGTCCGTGCGTGTGCTCAGGCCGCTGAACTGGCCGGGATGCCGGGCCAGCACGTGGTACGCCCCCGCGAAGACGACCACCGTCAGGAAGACCAGCAGCGGGATCACGATGCCCGGACGGGCGCGCGGGTCGTCGGTGATGACGTCCCGGATCTGCACCAGCAGCAGCAGGGCCACCGCGGCCAGCAGCGCGATGAAGACCGCCCAGCTCAGGACCGGCCTGCGGTCGCCGAAGTGGTCCAGCGGCACGAAGCAGTACACCAGCATCATCGCGGTCGCGGCAGCGATCCCCACCACCCATCCGCGGACCGGGAGCCCGGTCCTTCCCCGTCCGGTCCGCGCGGCCGCCATGCCGTCCTCCTGCCGTCGCCCCGGCCCCCAGTCAACGCCGACCACGGCCCGGGGCGCCCGGTGTGCTGCGGAGACCGGGTGACGCCGGTCCGCCGTCCCCTGTCCGGACCGGCCGCCTGGCGGGGCCGACGGACCGGCCCCACGCTCGTAACGCGCCGTGCGCGCCCGCGCGCGGCAGGGAAGGAGCGCACCATGAGCCAGCAGTCGCCGCCCGTCGGCGCGATGCCCCCGGTGCCGGACCCGCACAGCGGCTGGGTGACCGGTGGAGTCGTCTTCGCGGGGGTCCTCATGCTCTGCAGCGGCGTCCTGGCCGTGTTCCAGGGCATCGCCGGGATCGCCGAGGACGACTGGTACGCGCGGGTCGGCGACTACGTCTACCGCGTCAACCTCACCGGCTGGGGCTGGATCCACCTGGTGATCGGCGTCCTGGTGGCGGCGACCGGGGCGGGGGTGCTCAAGGGCGCCGGCTGGGCCCGGGCCGTCGGCATCCTGCTGGCCTCGCTGTCGATGGTGGCGCAGTTCCTGTTCCTGCCGTACTCGCCGGTGTGGTCGGTGATCGTGATCGGCCTCGACGTGTTCGTGATCTGGGCCCTCGCCGCCCACAGGCCCGCCGGGCAGGCCGGCTGACGGCCCGGATCGGTCCGAAGGGCTGCGGTCCGGGCGGGCGGGGAGGGAGTATGGGGGTATCCCGTCATCCCGGTGCGAGGACGTGAGCCCTGTGGCCTGCCCGCGCACCGCGACTGCGGCAAGGAGTGATCGTGGGCAGCGATGTGTTCCGTGCTGGCATCGCGGGTGAGGGCCGCGCGGAAGCGGCGCTGTCGCCTCCGGGCGGGCTGATGGACCTGCTCGGGGTCGCGGCCGTGGTCCTCGACTCGGACGGCCGGATCGTGCTCTGGAGCCCGCAGGCGGAGCAGCTGCTCGGCTACACGCCGCAGGAGGCCCTCGGCCGCCCCGCCGCCCGGCTGCTCGTCGCCGACGAGCACCTCGACCTCGTGCTGGACCTCTTCCGGCAGGTCATGGAGAGCGGCGAGGGCTGGGAGGGCGTCTTCCGGGTCCACCACAAGGACGGCTCGACCCGGCTGCTGGAGTGGCGCAACATGCGCCTCCAGGACGACACCGGCGGCCTCTACGCCCTCGGCCTCGCCCAGGACCAGGCCACCCTGCGCCGCGTCGAACGCGACCTCGCCCTCTCCGCCCGCCTCGTCGACCAGTCCCCGATCGGGCTCGCCGTCCTCCGCCCCGACCTGCGGTACGTCGCGGTCAACCCCGCCCTGGAGCGCATCGGCGGGCTGCCCGCCGAGGAACTGCTCGGACGCGGCTTCCGCGAGTCGGTGCCGTTCGGCGACCCGGACCGGCTGGAGGACGCCATGCGGGCCGTGCTGGCCACGGGGACGCCGCTGCTCGACCGCCACGTGGTGGGCCGGGTCCCCTCCGAACCGGCTGCCGAACGCGCCTGGTCGGTGTCGCTGTACCGGCTGGAGGACCCGGGGGGCCGGGTGATCGGCGTCGCCATGTCCGTGGTGGACGTCACCGACCGGCACCTCGCGGACACCGAGGCGGAGCGCGCCCGCAACCGGCTCGCGCTCATCGCCGACGCCTCGGTGCGCATCGGGACCACGCTCGACCTGGAGCAGACGGCGCGTGAGCTCGCCGACGTGGCGGTGCCCCACCTCGCCGACGTGGCGGCCGTCGACGTGCTGGACCGGGTGCTCTCGGGACCCGGCGGCCGGCCGGGCCCGGACACCGGCGAGGGCCATGTGCTGATCCGCGCGCTCGCCGTGGCCGCGGCCTTCCCCAGCGTCGCCGTCGACGCGGCCGACCGCCCGGGCGAACTGGCCCGCTACGACGAGGGCCGCCTGGTCACCCGCTGCGTCGCCACCGCGCGCCCGGTGGTGATTCCCGAGGTGTCCGGCGCCGACCTGCGCGACATCGCGCGGGACGAACGGGCCGCCCGGCTGCTGGCGCGGGCCGGGGTGCACTCGTACATGGCGGTGCCGCTGATCGCCCGCGGCGAGGTGCTCGGCGCCATCGACCTCAAGCGGTGCCGCAACCCGGAGCCGTTCACCGAGGACGACGTGCTGCTGGCCACCGAGTTCGCCTCCCGGGCGGCCGTCTGCATCGACAACGCCCGCTGGTACCGCGAGCAGCGGCAGACCGCGCTCACCCTCCAGCGCAGCATGCTGCCCGAGATCCCCCGCCGGCTCGTCGGACTGGAGGCCGCCTCCCGCTACCAGCCCGCGCGGGCCGGCAGCGAGGTCGGCGGCGACTGGTTCGACGTCATCCCGATGGAGCGGGAGCGCACCGCGCTCGTCGTCGGCGACGTGATGGGCAGCGGGATCACGGCGGCCACCGCGATGGGGCGGCTGCGCACCGCCACGCAGACGCTGGCGCGCCTCGCGCTGGACCCGGCCGTGGTGCTGCGCCACCTCGACGAGATCACCGCCGGGCTCGACCCGTACATCGCCACCTGCATCTACGCCGTCTACGACCCGCACCGCGCGCAGTGCTGCATCGCCAACGCGGGGCATCTGCCGCCGGTCCTGGTACGGCGGGGCGGCGCGCCGAGGCTGCTGGACCTGCCGTCGGGCACCCCCCTCGGCGTCGGCCAGGTGGGAGGTGTCGCGCTGCGCAGCATCACCGTCGGCCTCGACCCGGGCGATGTGCTCGTGCTGTACACGGACGGGCTGGTGGAGACCCGTGACCAGGACATCGACACCCGGCTGGCGGCCCTGACGGGGCTGCTCCAGACCCAGGACGCGACGCTCGGTGACACGTGCGACCGGCTGCTCGGCGCGCTGCGGCGGCCGGACACGCCCGACGACGTGGCGCTGCTGATGGCGAGGGTGACCGGCTGAGCCCCCGGGGCGTGGCACGGAGCCCGGTGTGCACGGAGTCCGGCTGCCGGCGGAGCGGGTGGCCCGTGGGCGTGCGGGCGTACGGAGCCCGGTGTCCGCGGGCGTTCTCGCCGGAGCCGGAGGCGGAGCCCGGGCGGCTGCGACGGGTGCGCGGGTCCTCAGGCGGGCGGCGGATCGCCCTCCAGGCGGCGCAGGCGTTCGGCGTCGCGGACGCGCGGGCAGGTGGCGCACGCCTCGGCCGGCACGACCGTGTAGTGGAGGCAGCAGCCCAGCCTGGTCCGGGTCGGGTACCGCGTGCCGTCGCGGCCCGTCAGGTTCCGGAAGTCCGCGCCGCCGGGGAACGGTCCGACCGGCCCCGGCAGCAGTTCGCCGGCCGCCCGTACGGCGTGCTCCTCCTCGCCGAGCATCCGGCCGAGGTACCAGACGGCCGACACCAGGTCGTCGCCCGCCATCCCCCACAGGGCGCGCGGCCCGCGCCGCACCCGGGGTCCGAGCGCCGCCAGCAGCGGACGCACCTGGCCGGCCACGGCCGCGCGCAGTGCGGCGCGCAGGGCCTCCTCGTCGGGGACCACGCGTACGCCCGGAAGGGTCGCGGCCGGGTCGCCGGGCAGGCAGGCGAAGGTGCCCGGCACCACTTCGTAGGCGTCTCCGGTGAGGCGCGTCCGCACGTCGCCCGCGCGCAGCAGGGGCACCCGGCGCTCCAGGTACCAGGGTCCGCTGACGACGAGCGAGACCGCCCAGAGCTTCGCGTGGAGGGCGCGCGAGGCGGCGACGTCGGGGCGGGGGGTCCGGCCGTGGCGTTCGAGGATGCGCCGGGACTCGTCGTCGAGGAGGGCGTCGAGCAGGTCGGGGCGCAGGACGAGTTCGGCCCCGTCCGCCCAGCCCTGCCGGACGGGGGAGGGCGGTTCGGCGACGGTGAGGTCGAGCGCCGGACAGAGCGCGCGCAGACGCCGGTGGACCGAGGCGAGCAGGGCGGCCGCGCTCGTCGAGGGGCGGGCGGGGGCCGACACCGGGGCCGGGATCACGGGGGGACTCCTCGTGGGGCTCGTGGGGGCAGTGCGGGGCCGCGCCCCGCGACGGAGCGCCGCGAGGCCCGAGTAAGGGTCACCTTACTCGCAATCCGGCGCCGGAATCACGAACCCCGGCGCGGACACGCCGAGTTGGCGGATTAAGGCTTGCCTAACCTAAGCTCACCGGTCATGACCAGGAGCGGGACACGGGCGGGCGCGGTCCGCTTCTTCCCCCGTGCGCGCGGAAAGCCACCCCCGCACCGCCCTCCCGGAAACACCCCGCACCGTCCCCCCGGCACGACCTCGCAACGTCCCCCCGGATGTGAACCCCGGAAGTGACCCTCTGATGCAGCTCCATCTGCTCGCCCTCAACCCCACCGACTCCGTCACGCAGGGCTTCCTCCCCGCCGCGCGGGCCATGGGGCTCGACGTCACCGTGCTCACCGACCAGCCCGCCGCCCACCGCGCCGTGTACCCGGACACCGAGGTGGTCGGCTGCGACGTCCGCGACTTCCGCGCCGTCATCGCCGCCGCCTCCCGGGGCCCCGCTCCCGACGCCGTCTTCACCAACAGCGACCACCTCCAGGCGCAGGCGGCTCTGGCCTGCGACTGGTTCGGCCTGCCCGGCAAGGACTGGCGGGCCGCGCTGGGCGCGAAGGACAAGGCCCGGATGCGGCGCCGGCTCGCCGACGCGGGCGCCGACACCGTGTGGGCCGCCGAACTGCCCGCCGACCGCGAGCCGTCCGACGTCCTCGACGGGATCGGCGTCCCCTACCCGTGCGTGGTGAAGCCGCGCGAGGGGGTGGCCGGCGAGGACGTGGTGCTCGCCGACGACGCGGACGCCCTCCTGCGGCACTGCGAGCGGATCAGGGCCCGCCGGCCGGGCGCCGCGCTGGTGGTGGAGGAGTTCCTGCCCGGCGACCTGTGCACACTGGAGACCCTCGGCGACGGGACCGTCCTGCACGTGCTCGGCGGCTTCCGCACCCAGCTGTCGCCGCCGCCGCACTTCATCGAGGAACGCCTCACCTTCGTGCCCGACCATCCCGCGCCGGTGGTGGAGCAGGTCCTCGCCCAGCTGGCGGCGCTGGGCGTCGGGTTCGGCGCCTGCCACACCGAGTTCGTCGTCCACGAGGGACGCGCCCGGCTCATCGAGGTCAACTACCGGGCGATCGGCGACCAGTGCGATCTGCTCCTCGCCGAGCTGCTCGGCATCCCCTACTTCGAACTCGTCCTCGCCACCCACCTCGGCCGCCCCCTCCCGGACGACCTCGGCGCCCGCACCGGCCGCGCGGCCCGCCTGGACTACCCGTGCGCCGACCGCCCCGGCACCCTGACCGCCGCACCCGGCCCCGCCGACCTCGGCCTCGGGGACGTCCGCCTGACGTACCGTCCGGCACGCGACATCGGCGAGTGGCGCGACGTCCACCACAGCAACCGGGACTTCCTCGGCATCGTGCGCGCGATCGGCGACAGCCAGGAGAGCGTCGACCGGGCCGTCGACGGCTTCCTCGCCGGATGCCGCTGGGAGATCACCCCGTGACCCCGCGGCGCGCGCCGGGCGGGCCCCGCGGCGACGACGGCCCGGCCGCCGCACTGCTGCTGCGGGTCCTCGGCACACTGCTGCGCGAGGACGTCGCCGGGCTGCGCAGCCGCTCCGTGCCGCACCACGCGCCCGACGGACGCTGGCTGCGCCTGGCGGGCCGCGGGGACGCGGAGACCCTGCTGCTGCCGGTCCGCGAGGACGGCTTCCAGGCCGAGTGGACGGCCCGGCTCCCGCTGCTCCGCAGGGAGACCTCCGGCACCGACCTGACCTCCTGCGACGACGTCCTCGCCGCCCTCGCCGCGCACGCGGACCCGGCCGACCGCCCCGGATTCGCCGCCTTCGCCCGCGAATGCCGCCACGCCCTCGACGCGGCCCGCCTCCACGACGCCACCGACGCCGCGACGTCCGCCGCGCTCGGCGACCGGTACGGCACCGACCCGGCCGGCTGGACCGGCCCCGCCGCGTCGCTCGCCTTCGACACCCTCGCTGCGCGCACCGACCACCCCGTGTACCCGGCGTCCCGGGGCCGCGCAGGTCTCGGGGAGGCCGACCTGCGCGCCTACGCGCCCGAGTTCCACCCCTCCTTCCGGCTGCGGCTGCTCGCGCTCCCGGCCGGGGCCGTCACCTCGACGGGCCGCGCCCCTGCGGGCGCGCCGCCCGTGGCGCCGTCCGCGGCCGGCCTGCCGGAGCGGCTCGACGCCGGACACGTCCTGCTGCCCGTGCACCCCCTCACCGCCGACGGCCCGCTGGCGGACGCCCTGCGCGCCCGCGGCCTGCACGACCGCGCCGTTCCGGCGCCCCGGGACCGCGGGCCGCTGGTGGTGCCCACCCTGTCGATGCGGACGGTCGCCCTCGCCGCCGACCCCCGTGTGCACATCAAACTCCCGCTCGCCACCGCCACCCTGGGCCTGCTGAACCGGCGCACCGTCAGACCCGGCACCCTGCGCGACGGCGCCGCGGGCCAGCGGCTGCTGGAGGCCGTCGTCGCGCGGGAGCCCCGCTTCCGGGAGACGGTGCTCCTCGCCGACGAGACGGTCCACGCCCACGCCGGGCACGAACTCCTCGCCGCGATGACCCGCACACTGCCCGCGGCGGCCGCCGGCGCCACGGTGGTCCCGCTCGCCGCGCTCCTCGCCCCGGCGCCCGGCGGCGGCACGGTGCTCGACCGCCTCGCCCGCCGGCACTCCGGCGGGGACCCGCTCGCCCTCCTCGACGCCCTGCTCACGCTGCTGTTCGACTGGCAGACCACCCTCTTCGGGTACGGGATCGCCCTGGAGTCCCACCAGCAGAACGTCTCCCTCGTGCTCGACCCGGCCGCCGCGCACCCCGTACGGCTGCTCCTCAAGGACAACGACGGCCCGCGGGTCAACACCGTCCGGCTGCGCGCCCGCCTGGGCCCCGGCGCACCCGGCCCCGCCTTCGACGACCCCCGGGTCCTGTGCACGGACGACGGTCCGGTGGCCGACCTGTTCACCACCGTCACCGTGCACCTGTGCGCCGGCGCCTTCGCCTTCGGCCTCGCCGCGGGCGACCGGGCCCGACTGGGGGAGCTGCTGCGCCTGGTGCGCGACCGCCTCCGCCAGGCCGTCGCGCGGCTCGGCCCGGCGGACGGCGGGGACGTGCTGCGCACCCGCGTGCTGGAGGCGCCCCGGCTCCCGGTGAAGGCCATGGTCACCGCCGGGACCCTGCTCACCAAGGCCCGCTCCGGCGCGAGCGACATCAACAAGCACTACACCACCGGCCCCAACTACCTGCCGCGGGAGGCCTGACCGACGATGCCCAGCACCACCCCCCGCCCACTGTCCCGACCCGCGCGGACGGCCGAACCCGCGCGCACCGTCCTCGCCGACAGCGCCGGCGGCACCGGCTCCGGCTCAGGCGCCGACACCGCCACCGATACCGGCTCCGGCTCCGGCCCGGACACCGCCACACCGCCGCCCGCGCTCCCGTCCGCCGACGACGCCGTCGCCCACACCCTGCTCAACTGCCTGGTGCGCGAGGTCAGCGGCCCCGAGGGGCAGGCCGCCGTCGCCGGCGGCAGGCTGACGCTGCGCCTCCCGCACCGCGGCGTCACCCTGCGCGTCGCCCTGCGCCGTGCCTCCGCGACCGGCGCCCACCGCTTCACCGGCCCGGTGTCCGAACAGGGCGAGGGCGGCTGGACGCCCGTGTCCTGGCAGCGGCTCGCCGAGCACGTCCACGCCGAACTCACCCTGCGCAGCGGTGTCGTCAACGACGAGTTCCTCGCGCAGCTGGCGGCCGGCCACCGCGCGGTGCGCACCGCGCTCGCCGCACCCGGGCGCACCCACGGCAGCGGGCCGCTCTCCGTCTACCTCGCCTCGGAGCAGTCGCTGCTCCTCGGCCACCGCTTCCACCCCACGCCGAAGGCCCACGGCGGCGACCCGGACCGCTGGGCGGCCTACGCCCCCGAGGCGGGTGCCGCCTTCGGGCTGAGACTGCTCGCGGTGCGGGAGGAGCTGACCGCCGAGGAGTCCGCGGAGCCCGGGGCCCTCGCCGTGCTCGACCGGCTCGGCGAGGCCCCGCCCGGCTACCGGCTGCTGCCCGCCCACCCGTGGCAGTACGAGCTGCTGCGCGACAGGCCCGCCCTGCGCGCGGCGCTCGCGCGGGGCGACGTGCTCGACCTGGGGACGGGCCGCGCGCCGTTCGTGCCGACGGCCTCCGTGCGGACGCTGTACGGCGGCGGGACGTTCCTCAAGTTCAGCCTCGACGTGCGCATCACCAACTGCGTCCGCAAGAACGCCCACTACGAGCTGCGCGGCGCGGTCGCGCTCACCCGGCTGCTGCGGGACGCGCTCGACGACCTCGCCGCGCGCTTCCCCGGGGCCGCCGTCCTGCGCGAACCGGCCTACCGCAGCCTCGCGCTGCCGGGCCCGGACACCGCCCCCCACCGCGACCTGTTCGAAGGGCTCGGCGTCATCGTCCGCGACGGCCTGGAGCGCCGTCAGCACGCGGGCACCACGGCACTCCTCGCGGCATCCGTCGCCGACGAGTACCCCAACGGGCCGGGCCACGTCTCCCGGCTGCTCGCCGGCCGGGGTCCCGCGGCCGCCCTCGACTGGTGGCGCCGGTACCTGGAGCTGCTGGTGCCGCCCGTGCTCGCGGCCTTCCTCGACCACGGGCTGGTCCTCGAACCCCATCTGCAGAACGTGGTGGTCTGCGTCGACGGCGACGGGCTGCCGGTCCAGATCCTGCTGCGGGACCTCGAAGGCGCCAAGCTGCTGCCGGGCCCGCACGCGCGGGCGCTCGCCGCGCTGCCGCCGGACGTCGCGGGGCCGCTCACCTACGACCGGGCCCGCGGCTGGCACCGGGTCGTCTACTGCCTGCTGGTCAACCACGCGGCCGAACTCCTCGCCGCGCTCGCCGACCGCCACCCGCACCTCGAACACATGCTGTGGCAGGAGGTCCGCTGGGTGCTGGTCCGGTACGCGGACGAGCACGGCCCGGTCGGGCCCGAGCTCGCGGAGCTGATCGCCGGGGCCCCGCTGCCCGCCAAGGCCAACCTGCTGACCCGCTGGCGGCGCGACGCGGACCGTGACGCCGGATACGTCTTGATCGACTCGCCCCTGGGACACGCCCCCGCCCCCCGGTCCGCGCCGGCCGGGGCGTCCACCCCACCCGCGGAGACCCGATGACAGCCCCCACGCCCGCCGTCCGGGACCTCGCCCTCGCGCTCGGCCCGGCCGGCCTGCCCGCCTACCTCTACGACCTGGACGCCCTGCGCGCGCACGCGGCGGGCGTCCGCGCCGCCCTGCCGGACGGCGTCGAGCTGTACTACGCGGCCAAGGCCAACCCGGAGCCCCGGCTGCTGACCGCCCTGTCCCCGTACTGCGACGGCTTCGAGGTCGCGTCCGGCGGAGAACTCGCGCACGTCGCCGGTGCCGTGCCCGGCCGCCCCCTGGCCTTCGGCGGCCCCGGCAAGACGCCTGACGAGCTGCGCGCCGCCCTCCGCGCCCCGGTCCACCGCGTCCACGCCGAGAGCCTCCACGAACTGCGCGTCCTCGCCGCACTGACCGAGGGGGCCGGCCCCGGCCGGCCCGTCGGCGTGCTGCTGCGGTTCAACCTGCCCCTGGACGCGGAGGCGTCGCGCGGCAGCGCCCTCGCCATGGGTGGCGCGCCGAGCCCGTTCGGCATCGACCCCGCCGACGCCGACGAGGCGGTCCGCCTGGTGACCCGGGCACCCGGTCTCGCGCTGAAGGGCGTCCACGCCCACCTGGCCAGCGGGCTGGACGCCCCCGCGCTGCTGTCCGTCGCGGAGTCCGTCGTGACCTGGGCCGAGACGCTGACCGCCCGTCACCGGGTCCCGCTGCACGAGGTGAACGCCGGCGGCGGCATGACCGTGGACTACGCCCGTCCCGCCGGCCGCTTCGACTGGACCGGCTACGGCCACGGACTCGCCAGGCTCCTCGCCGGCCGCCCCGGGCTGCGGCTGCGCGTCGAACCGGGCCGGGCCCTGACCGCGTACTGCGGCTGGTACGCCACCGAGGTGCTGGACGTGAAGCGCAGCGGCGGCGAGGACTTCGCCGTGGTCCGCGGCGGCACCCACCATCTGCGCACCCCCGCCACCAAGGGACACGACCAGCCGTGCACGGTGCTGCCCGTCGACACCTGGACCGAGCCCTGGCCCCGTCCGGCGGCGCGGACCGGGCGGGTCACGCTCACCGGCCAGCTGTGCACGCCCAAGGACGTCCTGGCGCGCCGGGCGCCGGCTCCCGGGCTGCGGGCCGGGGACCGCGTGCTCTTCGGGATGGCCGGCGCGTACGCCTGGAACATCTCGCACCACGACTTCCTGATGCACCCGCGCCCCCGGTTCCACTTCCTGACCGGCGGGCGGACGGACGGGCGGCCGGCCCCCGGGCCCACGATCCCGGGGGCCGGCCCCTGACCGCGCGTGCCGCGGCCCCCCGCCGCACGCGCCCCCGGTCACGCCGTCACACGCGCCGCCACAGCGCGGGGACGTTCGACGGCTCCCAGCCGGCCTGGGCCTGGTGGCCCTGGAGGCAGACGTACTCGGCGCCGCCGTGGGTGACCCGGTCACCCGCGGTGTAGACCTTCCCCGCGGCCCAGGTGCCGCCGGGCTCGCCGCCGGGCGGCGGCTCCTCGCCGCCCGTGGTCGTCCGCAGCGTCAGGCCGTACGCCTGGAGCAGCGGGTTGAGCGGCTGGTGGTACGTCGTCCCGCCGGTGCGGCAGTCGCCGGAACCGCCCGAGGTGACGCCCTGCGCCTGGCTGCCCGATATGTAGGAGCCGCCGGAGTCGCCGGGCTCGGCGCACACGGAGGTGCGGGTCACCCCGGTGATGGTGCCCTCCGGGTAGGTGACGCTGGTGTTGTGCTGCTGGATGGTGCCGCAGTGCCAGCCGGTGGTCGAGCCGGAGCGGCACACCGACGCCCCGACCGGCTGCTGCACGGACCCGGTGACCTGCACGTTCTGCCCGCCGGCGCCCTTGACGTACGGCGTCGACGTCCAGTTGGCGTTCGCCAGCACCCAGGCGGTGTCCCGGCCCGGGAAGGTGGACGCCTGGAACGTGCCCTGGGCGACCTGGTTGAAGCCGCTGGTCGCCGTTCCCGCGCGGCCGCAGTGGCCGGCCGTGGCGAAACCGTGCTGGGTGCCGCGGGTGACAGCGAAGCCCACCGAGCACCGGCCGCCGCCGCCCATGTAGTACGCGTCGCCGCCCCGGATGTCGTACAGCGGGCGGGGCGCCTCCGTGGTGCGGGTGACCCGGATCAGGGACCGGTCCGCGCCGCTCCCGGCGATCAGGGACGCGGCGGCGGCGGTGTCGGAGGCCGCCACGACCACGGTGTTGCTCCGCACGTCGACGTACCAGACGGGCACGCCGGCCGAACCGCCGCGCGCCGCCGCCCGGTCCAGGGCGGCCTTGGCGCGGTCCAGCTCGGCGAGGGAGTGCTCGGCGTGCGCGGCCTCGGCGCCCGCCGCCCGCACGGCGGCCGCGTCCGCCGCGGACGTGGCGGCCACCGTCAGCGTCTCCGCCTCGGCGCCCGACACCCACGCGCCGGCGAAGGAGGAGCCCAGCCGCTGGCGCAGGAGCGCGGCGGCGGCCCCCGCCTCGGCCTCGTTGACCAGGCGCCGTTCGGCCTGCGACCGGGTCAGCCCGAGGTCGCGCTGCATCGCGTGCAGCAGCTGCGGCGGGGCCGCGCCGGTCGCCAGGGTGCGGGCCGCGGTGCCGACGGCCGGGTCCGCGGCGGACGGCACGGCGGCCGCGGTGCCCTGCAGCGTGGCCAGGACGAGAGCGCCGGCGGTCAGCGCGCCCGCGCACAGCGCCGCGGCATGTCTGTGGAACATGGGGAGTCCCCTCGGTCTCGGGTGAGGTGTGCCGAAACCGTAGGGACGGCGGGGCCCCGCCGAGCAGATGTCAGCCGGCCCCCTGCATCGCGTTATGGCGGTCCGCGGCCCCGCCCGCCGCCAGCCAGCGGGAGTAGCTCGTGCTGCGCCGGGCCGCCTCCCCGTGGGCCGCCCGCACATGGGCGATGACCGCGGGGGCCCCGGCCGCGGCGGGCGACGCCGGATGCCAGCCGAGCAGGTGGCGCCAGACGAGCGGGGTGCCCGCCAGCGCGCGGGTCACCACACCGGGTGTGGTGGGGAACGTCGCCCGGCACAGGCCGACCGCCCGGCCCACCTGCACCAGGTGCACACAGGACGCGGTGTCGGTCTCGTAGACGCGGGCGGGGGTGAATCCGGCGCGGACGCAGGCCGCCGCGAAGCAGTCGCCGAAGCAGCCGTCGCCGGGGACGTCGGCCCAGTCCTGGCCCGCGAGTTCCGCGAGGGCGATCTCCTCGCGCGCGGCGAGCGGGTGCCCGGTCGGGAGCATCACGAACACCGGGTCGCGGGCCACCTCGGTCCACGCCAGCCTGCCCGCCTCCGGCGGCGCGCTCTCGCCGCAGGTGCCGATCAGCGCGTAGTCCAGCCGCCCGTCGACGGCCTGTGCGGCGATCTCCCGCTCGGACCACGAGGTGTGGGTGGCCACGCTCGCGTCGGGTTCCGCCTCGGCGAGCCGGTCGACGAGCCCGCCGAGCAGCGGTCCGTGGGTGCCGCCGAGCCGGAAGCCGCGGGGGCCGCCGTCCCACGCCCGGGCGAACCGGACCGCCTCCTGCTGGAGGTCGTGCACCGCGGGCAGCACCACGCGGGCCCGGTCGAGGACGAGTTCGCCGAGCGCCGTGGTCCGCACCCCGCAGCGGCCGCGCTCGAAGAGCGCCCCGCCGAGGGACCGTTCGATCCGCCGCAGCTGGGCGCTGAGCGCCGGCTGCGCGAGCCCGAGCGCCGTCGCGGCCTTGGTGAGGCTGCCGGCGTCGGCGATGGCCCGGATCGTCTTCAGATGCCGCAACTCCAGTTCCATACCGGCAGCTTGACGGCGGTCACCCGGCCCGGCAATACACAGGTCCGGACCAATGCGGGGGAGAGGTCACGGTTCGATGAGGCCGACCCGGATCGCATAGCGCGTCAGCTCCAGCCGGTCCCTGAGCCCCAGCTTCTGCAGCAGGTTGGCCCGGTGCCGCTCCACGGTCTTCGCGCTGATCACCAGCATGTCGCCGATCTCCTTCGAGGTGTGCCCCTCCGCCACCAGCTTGAGGATCTCCTCCTCGCGCTCGGTGATCGCCCGCTCCGGCAGCGACTCGCCCTCCCGCGCCCGGTCCAGGTAGCGGCGGATCAGCGTGGTGATGGCGCCCGGATAGATGAACGACTCGTCGCGCATCGCCGCCCGGCACGCCTCGACGAGGTCGCGGTCGGCGACCGACTTGAGGACGTAGCCGCTCGCCCCGGCCTTCAGCGCCTCGAAGAAGTACTGCTCGTTGTCGTACATGGTGAGGATGAGGATCCGCAGGTCGGGGCGGAGCCGTGACAGCTCGCGGGCCGCCTGGAGGCCCGTCAGCCGGGGCATGGCGATGTCGAGCACGGCCAGGTCGACGTCCTCGCGCTTCGCGAGGGCGACCGCCTCGGCCCCGTCGCCGGCCTCGGCGACCACGGTGAGGTCCGGCTCGCCGTCGAGGATGAGCCGCACCCCGCGCCGCACCAGCGCGTGGTCGTCGGCGAGCAGGATGCGCGCCGGTCGGGGCGCCTGGGTCGTCATACGGTCTTTCCTTCCGTTGCCGGCACGCGCAGGCGCACCTCCGTTCCGCCGTCCGCCGACGGTCCGAGCGTCAGCCCGGCGTCGATGAGCAGGGCGCGCTCGCGCATGCCCTGGATGCCGGAGCCCTCCGGCGCGCCGCCGATCCCCCTGCCGTCGTCGCCGACCACCAGGTCCACCGCGCCGCCGGGGCCGGGCTCCAGACGCAGGTCCACCACACGTGCGCCGGCGTGCCGCGCCGTGTTCGTCAGGCTCTCCTGCGCCACCCGGTACACCACCAGCTCCCGCTTGTCGTCCAGCTCGGGGAGCCCGGGAGCGATGTGGTGGCGCACCGTCAGCCCCGGGGCGGTGAACTCGGCCGCCAGGGCGCGCAGCGCGCTGTGCAGCCCGAGCTCCTCCAGCACACCCGGGCGCAGCCGGCGGGCGATCCGCCGGATCTCGTCCAGCCCGCCGCGGGTCGTCTCCTGCACCTGGTGCAGCTCCTCCCGCAGCGGCTCGGGCACCTGGTCGGCCGTCCGCTTCAGGTGCAGCAGCACCGCGGTGAGCGTCTGGCCCACCTCGTCGTGCAGCTCCTGCGCGATCCGCTGCCGCTCCGCCTCCTGCGCGGACAGCGCCAGGGCGCTGCTCCTGGCGCGCTCGGCCTCCAGCCGTTCCAGCATCGTGTTGTACGTGGTGATCAGCTCGGCCATCTCGCCCGGCCCGGCCACCGCTGCCCGGCTGCCCGGGCGCAGCAGGTCGGCCGAGGTCATGGCGCGGGTCAGCCGGGCCAGCGGGGCGAGACCGATCCGCAGCAGGACCGCGTTGGCGACCAGCATCACCACCAGGCCGACCCCGATGACCAGGGCCTCGACCAGCAGCACGGGCGTGGACACCGTCACCGGTCCGAGCAGCAGGAGCACGGCGGCGACCAGCACGGCGGCGTTGAGCAGGAAGATCCGCCAGAACAGCGACATGGTCCCGCCTCTCTCGTGGCGCGTCGGTTCCATCGTCGCCGTCGTACGCCCGCGCCACAGCCCCGGGCGGTCGGCCCGCGGCTCACTCGTGTCCACGTCCAGCCTTTCGGCCGCACGCGGGCCCTGTCCATACGTGCTGACACCCATATCGCGCCACGGTACGGGGATGAAACGATGGCGCGTCGTGTGCGGTGGCCGATTCGACTCGGAGGGCCGGCGCACGAGCAGTCATTGCACCAAGCGAACGGACAAGGAGGACGGGCCGTGCCCGCTCCACGGATGAGCACCACGCCCCTGCCGGGTATCGGTGTCCAGTACGACCTCACCACCCGCGAACACCGCCACCTGTCGGTGATCGCCCACCGCGACGGGACGAGGTCGGTCAACGTCTACCGGCCGGACGATCCCGACGCCTGTGCGCACTCGCTGCACCTGACGAGCGCCGAGGCGTCCTCGCTCATCGACGCCCTGATGCCCGCTCACCACAGCCCGAGCGTCCTGCACACGACCGACCTCGGCCTCGTCGCCGAGCGGATCGAGCTGTCCGCCGCCTCGATGTGGAACGGGCGCGTCATGGGCGACCTGCGGTTGCGCACCGAGACCGGCGCGTCCGTCGTCGCCGTGCTGCGCAGGGCCGACGCCGTCCCCTCCCCGGGCCCGGACTTCCGCCTCGCCGGCGGCGACACCCTCATCGTCGTCGGCACCCGCGAGGGCGTCGACGGCGCCGCGGCGATACTCGGACGGGAGTGAGCGGTGCACTCTGCTGTCTTCCTGATCGAGTTCGGCGCGATCATCCTCGGCCTCGGGCTGCTGGGACGGTTCGCCGGACGGCTGCGTTTCTCGCCCATCCCGCTGTACCTGCTCGCCGGCCTCGCCTTCGGTGAAGGAGGCCTGCTGCCCCTCGGCGCCAGCGAGGAGTTCGTCGCGATCGGCGCGGAGATCGGCGTCATCCTCCTGCTGCTGATGCTCGGCCTCGAGTACACCGCCAGCGACCTGGTCTCCAACCTGAAGACCCAGTACCCGGCCGGACTCGTCGACTTCACCCTGAACGCCGTGCCGGGCGCGATCGCCGCGTTCCTGATGGGCTGGGGGCCGGTGGCCGCCGTCGTCCTCGCGGGCGTCACCTGGATCTCCTCGTCCGGGGTGATCGCCAAGGTGATGGGCGACCTCGGACGCCTCGGCAACCGCGAGACACCGGTGATCCTGAGCGTGCTGGTCCTCGAGGACCTCGCCATGGCCGTCTACCTGCCCATCATCACGGCCCTGCTGGCCGGTGTCGGGCTGGCGGCCGGCAGCGTCACGCTCGCGATCGCCCTGGGCGTCGCGGGCCTGGTGCTCTTCGTCGCCGTGCGGTACGGACGCCTCATCTCGCGGTTCGTGAGCAGTGACGACCCCGAGAAGCTGCTCCTCGTCGTCCTCGGCCTCACGCTGCTGGTGGCCGGCATCGCCCAGCAGCTCCAGGTCTCGGCCGCCGTCGGCGCGTTCCTCGTCGGCATCGCGCTGTCCGGCGAGGTGGCCGAGGGCGCGCACACGCTGCTGAGCCCGCTGCGGGACCTGTTCGCCGCCGTGTTCTTCGTCTTCTTCGGCCTGCACACGGACCCGTCCAGCATTCCTCCGGTGCTGCTGCCCGCCCTGGCGCTCGCGGTCGTCACGGCCCTCACGAAGATCGCGACCGGGTACTGGGCGGCGAAACGCGCGGGGGTGGGCCCGAAGGGCCGCTGGCGCGCGGGCGGCACGCTGGTCGCCCGGGGCGAGTTCTCCATCGTCATCGCGGGGCTCGCGGTCTCCGCGGGCATCGAGCCGATGATGGGCCCGCTGGCCACGGCGTACGTCCTCATCCTGGTCGTCGTCGGCCCGCTCACGGCCCGGTTCACGGAGCCCGTCGCACTGCGCGTCATGGCGCTCCGCGCCGCGCGCACCCCGGCCCCCGCCGGGACGCCGGAGCGCATCGAGGCGAAGGTCGACGCCCGCGACTGACCCTCGCGGCGTCTCCCGCCCCGCCCCGAGTGCGAGGGCGGGAGGCACCGCCGGGCCCGGCCGGCCGGACCCGCGCTCACCGGCGGAACCGGCGGCGGGTGGTCGGCGGCATGGAGAGGCTCACGCTTCCGGCCAGCACCAGCCCCGCCGCGAGGAGCAGCCCGTTCGGCAGCGCCATACCGGCCACGGCCGCGACGATGCCGCAGGTCAGGACGGCCCAGGCGAGTACGTCACGACGGCGCAGACCGCTGCTGCGCACGGTGATGTGACCGACACCGCTGCTGCGCACGGCTCCTCCTTCCGACGGAACGGACGATCTGGTTCCCAAGGGCTGTCCCGCAATCCCCGGCGGGCGCGCGACGACAGCTACGGCACCTCGCCGCGTTGTCGAATCGCCCGAGTACGCCCAGTACGAGGACGACTCTCCGCCTTGCGATGCACCGCATCTGACGCCGCGCGCTGATCCACCGGTCCTTGCGGGACGGCCCTTAGTCCACTGTCGCTCTTCCGGCGCCTCTGCGGTATCGGGGACGGCACCCATTTCCCGCCCGTGGCCGGCGGGTGTCACAGCGGGCCCCACAGCCGGGCGCGGGTGCGCAGCCGGTCGTGCACGAGCGCCAGCGGCGGGTGCACCAGCGCACCCGCCCGTACCGCGAGGTACAGCGTGTTCAGCGGCGCCGCGGCCGGCTCGTGCAGCAGCTCCACCGATCCGGCCGCCAGCGCCTGCTCGACCAGGTACCGGGGGAGTGCGCTCACCCCCGCCCCCGCCACGACCGCGGCGAGGACGCCGCGCAGGTCGGGGACGGTCACGGCGACGACGTTCGGCGGCCGGCCGCCGAACTCGCTCAGCCAGTACCGCCGCACGACGGGCAGGTCGTCCGCGTAGGCGACGAGCGGCAGATGCGCCAGCGCCTGGACCGGGTCGTCGGCCAGCCGCACCGGATCGACGCTGCGGGCCAGCGCCGGCGGCCCCACCAGGACGAACTCCCCGTCGATCAGCGGTGTCGCGGCGAGGTCCTGCCGCCCCGGCCGCACCGCGGACACGACCAGGTCCGTCTGGCCGGCCGCGAGCTGCTCCAGCAGCTCGGCGGCGACCCCGAGGGTGATCTGCAACCGCAGGCCGCGGGTGGTGAGCGGTGCCAGGGTGGGCAGCACCCGCAGGGCCATCAGCTCTCCGGGGCCCGCCACCCGCACCGTGCCGACGTGGGCGGCGAGGCCGCTCGACGGGCGCATCGCGGCGCGCAGCTCGTCGATGCGGGTTCCGACGCGCGCCGCCAGGTCGGCCGCCCGTGCCGTGGGGGCCGCGCCGTGGCGCGAGCGGACGAAAAGGGTCTCGCCGAGCTCCTCCTCCAGCCGGGCGAGCTGCCCGCTGACCGCGGGCTGCGTGAGGCCGAGACGCTCCGCCGCCGCCGACAGCGAGCCGCAGCGGTAGATCTCCACGAACGTGGCCAGCAGGTCGAGGCCCGGCACGCGACACCCCATCCATAAGAAGTCTTATGGCCTCCATGATGCCCGTGCATCCTGCCGGGTGAAAGCTGGGTGCTGCCCGCCCCGGGGCAGCCGCCGCCGGGGAAGCGGGCCCGTCCCCCACACACGAAGGACCCCCATGTCGAAGATCCTCATGGTCGTCTCCGGCGCCGACAGCCTGGAACTGGCCGACGGCTCCGCGCACCCCACAGGCTTCTGGGCCGAGGAGGTCGCCGCCTCCCACGAGGTGCTGCGGGCCGCCGGCCACGAGGTCGTCGTCGCCACCCCGGGCGGCACGCGCCCGGTCCCCGACCCCGTCAGCCTGGACGCCCGGGGCGGTGTCGACCCCGACGACGCCCGCCGGTTCCGCGCCTACCTGGACGGGATGGACGCCGAACTCGCCGCCCCGCTCGATCTGGCGGACGTCTCCGCCGACGACTGGGACGCCGTCTACGTCCCCGGCGGGCACGCCCCGATGACCGATCTCGCGGTCAGCCCCGTACTCGGCGCACTGCTGACCCGCGCCGACCGCCGGGGCGCGGTGGTGGCCGCGCTCTGCCACGGAGTGGCGGCGCTGGCGAGCGCGGTCGGCGACGACGGCACGTTCGCGTTCGCCGGACGCGAGCTCACCGCGTTCAGCGACGAGGAGGAGGCACAGGGCGGCCTCGGCGACCGCTCGCCCTGGCTCGTCGAGTCACGGCTGCGCGAGCTCGGCGCCGAGGTGGTGACCGGGCCCGCCTGGTCGAGCACCGTCGTCGAGGACGGCAACCTCGTCACCGGCCAGAACCCGCAGTCCAGCGCCGACACGGCCCGCCGCGTGGTGGGCGCCCTCGCCGGCCGCTGAGCCACCCGCACGGCGGCACGGCGGGCGCGGCGACCGGGGGCCGTGCGGGCCGCCGCCGTGCGCGCGTACGGTTCCGGGCCGTCCCGCCCCTACGGCGCCTGGACGGCCGCGTCCGCCGCGCCGGCCGCCCTGAGCGCGGGGGACGGCTCCAGGGAGAACGTGTGGCCCGCCGGGTCGGCGAACAGGCGGGCGCCGCGCGGTCCGGGGCCGCCGCTGTCCACCGGCATCGCCCCGAGGCCGACCGCCTCGCGTTCCGCCGCGTCGAGGTCGGTCCCGGCCACGAAGATGCACAGATGCGCCTGGAGCGAGTCCTCCGGCCGCGGCCAGCTCGGCGGCGCGTAGCCGTGGTCGCGGCGTATCGCGACCCGTACGCCGTGGGGGGAGTGCACCTCCACCAGATCGGGGTCGGCCCCGGGGCGGGCCTCGCCGCCGAGCAAGGCGGCGTAGAACTCGGCCAGTTCGAGCGGCTCGGCGGCGTCGAGGACGAGGACGGGGACCTTGGGAGTCGTCATGGGTCCCGCCTACCCCCGCCGCCTCCGCCCATACGGCCCGCCGCCCCGGTGCCGGTTTGCGCGCCCTCACGCGGGTACCCGGGGCAGCGGGCGGGCGGCCGGCGGAACCGGGCGCCCGGGCCGCCGAAACGGTGACCTGAGCGAGCCGCTGGGTCACATACCGTGACAAGCCGCTAGCCTGGCTCGCGGCCGTACGAAGGAGCCCGCATGCCGGTCCACGGCGTCGCACAGCCCGGCGAGCGGCGCCGCGCACCGATCCCCCGAGTCCCCGAAAGCCGGACGCTGGTGATGAACGACAACACTTCCCGGTCCATGACGGCCGCCCCGAGTGCCTCCATGTACGGCGCGCCGTGCTGGGTGAGCCTGATGGCCCGCGACCTCGCGGCCGCGCAGGACTTCTACGGAGCCGTGCTCGGGTGGGAGTTCCGCAAGGGCCGCCTCGGCGACGAGTTCAGCGTCGCCCTGGCCGACGGGGTGCCCGTCGCCGGCATCGGCGCCCTCGCCCCGCGGCTCACCGTCGCCGTCGCCTGGACGCCCTACTTCGCGGTCGAGGACGCCGACCGGACCGCGGCGCGGATCCGCGAGCGCAGCGGCACCGTCGCCGTCGGCCCCCTCTCGCTCTCCACCGGCCGCGGCCTGCTCGCCGCCGACCGGGACGGCGCCGTCTTCGGGGTCTGGGAGGGCGAACTGGTCCGGGACTGGCCCGCCTGGCGCGACAGCGCGCCCGCCTGGATCCGGCTGCTCGCCAGGGACGCCTTCGAGTCCGCGATCTTCTACGGCGAGATCCTCGACTGGGCCGTGGACCGGGCAGGCTGCTGCGACGTGAGCTACGTCGAGGACGCGGTGCAGCTGCACCGCGAGGGCCGGGTGCTCGCCCGCCTGACCTCCGGCGCCGACCCCACCTCGGACGACCCCCTCCTCCACCCGCGCTGGCACGTCCACTTCGGCGTCGAGGACGTCGAGGAGACCACCCGCACGGCACGCCGGCTCGGCGCCACGCTGCTCGGCGAGCGCTCCACGCCGCGCGGCCGGGAGGCGAGCCTGCGCGACCCCGACGGCGCCATCTTCACGGTCGGTTCCGGCAACGACACCCTGCCGGGCACGGTCCTCCACTCCGCCCGTGCCTGACCGGAGTTCGCCCGTCGGACACCGCTCCCGGGGACGCGCCCCGGCGTGGTGACGGACGGTGACAGCCTGCGTGGCGGACGACGCCGCCACGGATCACAATGAGGCACCGGACGGACATCGTTCCGCCGTGTGCCGGGGGTTCGCAGAAATCGGGAGACACACGATGCTGATGCCCGACACGAGCGTCGTCGCCAGGCTGATCGCCCGCTACCGGGCCCAGGAGCACCGCCTGCTCGACGCTCCGCACGACGAACGCGCACGGCGGCGGTTCGAGGACACCGCCTACACGCTCTGCGTGCTGATGTGCGAGCGCACGGCCCGGGACGCCGTGCTCGCCGCCGAACACTACGTGCACCGCCGCATCCGGGCCGCCGCGCAGCCCGTGGCGGCCCGACGCGCGGCGGGCGGCTGCTGACCCGCGGCCCCGGGCGGTCCACGCCGCCCGGGGCCGCGACCGCCGCCGCGAAGCAGCCCGGACGTCCGTCACGGTCCGTCATGAGAAGGGAGGAAGGTGCCCGCCGCACCCACTGCCCTCCGCACGCGGATCTCCGCACTGGCGGCCCGGCGCCACGACCCGGTCGTCAACCAGACGCTGCGCTCCACCGCCGCGGCGACGCTCGCGTACGTCGTCGCGCTCCAGCTGAGCAGTGAACCCGTGCCCCTCACCGCCCCGCTGACCGCGCTGCTCGTCGTGCAGGTCACGCTCTACTCGACGCTCACCACCGGCATCCGCCGCGTGAACTCGGTCGTCGTGGGCGTGCTCATCGCCATCGGCTTCAGCGTGCTCGTCGGGCTGAGCTGGTGGAGCCTCGGCCTGATCATCCTGGCCTCGCTGGTGGTCGGACGGTTCGCCCGCGTCGACGAGTTCGTGCCCGAGGTCGCGATCAGCGCCATGCTGGTCCTCGGCGTCACCCAGGTCGCCGACACGGCCTGGGACCGCGTCCTGGAGACGCTGATCGGCGCGGTCGTCGGCCTGCTCTTCAACGTTCTGTTCGTACCGCCCGTCTGGGTGGAGACGGCGGGCGACTCCATCGAGGACCTGGCCCGCCGGATGCGGCGGCTGCTGCTGGTCATCGGCGACGAACTGACCAGCCGGACCCCCGTCGAACGCGCCGCGGAACGCCTCCACGAGGCCCGCAGGCTGGACAACGACGTGGCGGACGTGGACGCCGCCCTGCGGCAGGCCGAGGACAGCCTGCGCTTCAACCCGAGGGTCAAGGAAGGGCTGCTGCACCGCATCGTGCTGCGCACCGGCCTCGACACCCTGGAGATCTGCGCGGTCGTCCTGCGGGTCATCGCCCGCACCATCACCGACCTCGCCAAGGAGCGCAGGGACGAGGAGATGTTCCCGCCCGAGGTCGGGGTGGCGCTCCAGGAACTCCTCGCCCACGTCGCCGACACCCTGGTCAGCTTCGCCGTGCTGGTCACGACGCGGACCAGCGAGAGCGCCGACGCCGCCGAGGAACGGCTCACCGGCGAACTCGCCGCCGCCCGCGCCGCCCGCGACACCGCGGCCGACCTGCTGCTGGAGGGGGTGCAGCGGCTGCCGCGCCAGTGGCAGCTGCACGGGGCGCTGCTCACCGAGATCGACCGCATCCTCGACGAGCTGGACCTCGACCACCGCTCCCGCCGGCTGATGGAGGAACTGGACCGGCACACCAGGGAGGAACGCGAACGGCGGCCCCGGGTGGACGCCGTGAAGAGGCGTGCCGCCCGGGTGCGCCGGAACTCCGCGGGCCGGGTCCGCCGCT
The DNA here is from genome assembly GCF_014489615.1 of Streptomyces genisteinicus. Taxonomy (GTDB): domain Bacteria; phylum Actinomycetota; class Actinomycetes; order Streptomycetales; family Streptomycetaceae; genus Streptomyces; species Streptomyces genisteinicus. Next base: position 576,529 of record NZ_CP060825.1, on the reverse strand, counting down.
CCTCCGCCGGACCCGACCGGCAGGAACGACCCGACCGGCACGACCGGCACGACCGCCCGGACCGACACGACCGGCCGGACCGCCCCGGCCGGCAGACCGACAGGAGTGGCCGATGAGCCCCGACCCCGGCGTATCGCTCGGCACCGTCACCACCAAGGTGCCCGCGCGCCTCGACCGGCTGCCGTGGTCGCGCTGGCACTGGATGATCGTGGTGGGCCTCGGCACCGTGTGGATCCTCGACGGCCTCGAAGTGACCATCGTCGGCAACATCGCCAGCCGGCTCTCCGAGCCGGACAGCGGACTGCCCATCTCCGACGCGCAGGTCACCGGCACGGCCGCCGCGCTGTACGTGGCGGGCGCCTGCTCCGGGGCGCTGTTCTTCGGGTGGCTCACCGACCGCTACGGGCGCAAGAAGCTCTTCCTCATCACCCTCGCCGTCTACCTCGCGGCGACCGCGCTGACGGCGATCTCCTTCTCGGTGTGGTGGTTCTTCCTCTTCCGCTTCCTCACCGGCTTCGGCATCGGCGGCGAGTACGCGGCCATCAACTCGGCGATCGACGAACTGATCCCCAGCAAGTACCGCGGCCGGGTCGACCTCATCATCAACGGGAGCTACTGGCTCGGCGCGGTCGGCGGCGCGCTGCTCTCCGTGGTCGCGCTGAACACCGACATCTTCCCCGCGGACATCGGCTGGCGGCTCACCTTCGCCCTCGGCGTCGTCCTCGGACTCGTCATCCTGCTGGTGCGCCGGCACGTACCGGAGAGCCCGCGGTGGATGTTCATCCACGGCCGCTCCGAGGGCGCGGAGGAGCTGGTGGCGGGCGTGGAGAAGGAGATCGAGAAGGAGAAGGGCGTACGCCTGCCCGAACCGGAGCGCGCGATCACCATCGAGCAGCGCCGCAGCATCGGCTTCATCGAGATCGCCCGCACCCTCTTCCACCGCTACCCCCGGCGGGCCGTGCTGGGCTTCTCCCTCTTCATCGGGCAGGCGTTCCTCTACAACGCCATCACCTTCGGCTTCGGGTCGATCCTGGTGAAGTTCTTCGACGTGCCCAGCGGCAACACCGGCTACTTCTTCGCCGTCATCGCCTTCGGCAACTTCCTCGGACCTCTGCTGCTCGGCAGGCTCTTCGACACCTGGGGCCGCCGGCCCATGATCGCCGGCACCTACATCCTGTCCGGGCTGCTGCTCTTCGTCACCGCCTGGCTCTTCGACGAGGGCCTGCTGAACGCCACCACGATGACCGTCTGCTGGTGCGTGGTGCTCTTCTTCGCCTCGGCGGGGGCCAGCTCCGCGTACCTGACGGTCAGCGAGATCTTCCCGATGGAGACCAGGGCCATGGCCATCGCCTTCTTCTACGCGATCGGCACCGCGGCCGGCGGCATCTCGGGTCCGCTGCTCTTCGCCGAACTCACCGAGAGCGGGGTGGTGGGCGACGCCGCACTCGCGTTCCGCATCGGCGCCGCCCTGATGGTGCTCGCCGGGGTCGTCGCCGTCTTCTTCGCGGTGGCGGCGGAGCGGAAGTCCCTGGAGGACATCGCGACGCCGCTGTCCGCCACCGGGGGCGGGCAGGGCACGAAGACCGGGCGGGGCGGGGAACCGGACGCCTGACGGCGGCCGGGGCGGCCCTCACGCGGCGTCCCGCATCACCTCGTCCCGCAGCTGGTCGCAGCAGCGGCTGATGAGCCGGGACACGTGCATCTGCGAGATCCCGAGGGTCTGCGCGATGCTGCTCTGCGTCATGTCCCGGAAGAAGCGCATGTAGAGGATGTTCTGCTCGCGCTCCGGCAGACGCCGCAGGCCCGGTTTGACCGCTTCCCGGTCGACGAGCACGTCGATCGCCGGATCGGACGAGCCGAGGGTGTCGCCGAGGCTGTAGCCGTCGTCCGAGCCGGGGAGTTCGGCGTCCAGCGACAGGGCCGTGAAGCTCTCCAGAGCGTCCAGGCCCACGAGGGTGTCCTCCTCGCTGAGACCCGCATGCGCGGCGACCTCCGCGACCGTGGGGGAGCGGCCGGACGTGGTGGACACCAGATCGCGGCGGGCGGTGCGGACCCGGTTGCGCAGATCCTGCACACGGCGCGGGACGTGCAGCGCCCACATGTGGTCGCGGAAGTGCCGCTTGACCTCGCCGACGACGGTCGGCACGGCGAAGCTCTCGAAGGCTCCGCGCTCCGGGTCGTACCGGTCGACGGCCTTCACGAGGCCGAGGGCCGCGACCTGGCGCAGGTCCTCCAGCGACTCGCCGCGGTTGCGGAACCGGCCGGCGATGCGGTCGGCCATCGGCAGCCAGGCGGCGACGACGGCCTGGCGCAGCTCCTGACGCTCCGGCCCGTCGCCGAGTTCCGCCATTCTCCGGAAGTCAGCCGCGGTGTCGGGGGCGTCGGAATGGCTGTGCTTGCGGTGTGGGTGTTTGCGCATGGTGTGCGGACTTCCTCGCAGGGGGTGAGGCCTCGAAGGAACGCGCCGCGGACGCGGTCCGCGCCGGTCGCCCGGCAGCGGCCCCCGCTCCGCGGGGTGTGCTCGCGCGGAGCACATGACGCGGCTGCCCGGGTCTTTCGTGCGGAAACGTCGCGGAACGTGATCGTCCGCGGGAGTGCGCGCGGGGCGCGGTGCGTGCCGGGGGTGTACGGAGGCCGTTGCCTGGGTACCCGTCGCGACGCGGGCGGGAGAGTCCGCGTCCCGGGCGGCGCGCGGAGCACCGGCCGGCAGGGGACGCCTGGCCGGTCCGCCGGCGCGGGGCACGAGGGTCGAGGAGGCGGGGTCCATGGGTGTGCCGGACACCGGCATGAGCCCGGGGAGAGAACCCGGCGACGGACGTTTCGACGTGCGGGAGAGCCGGGTCGGGGACGTGGCCGTCCTGACGCTGAGCGGCGAGCTCGACCACGACACGGCCGAACCCCTGCGCGAGGCGCTGGCACGGCACACCGGCCCGGAGGCGGAACGCGTCGTCGTCGACCTGAGCGGCCTCACCTTCTGCGACTCCACCGGGCTGAACGTGCTGCTCCACGCCCGGCTGGCCGCCCACGACGCGGGCGGCGGCGTCGAGCTGGCGGGGCTCCGACCCCCGGTGGCCCGGATGTTCGAGATCACCGGAGCGCACACCGTCTTCCGCGTCCACGCCGGCCTCGACGAGGCGCTGGCGCGCGAGCGGCCCGCGTGACGGGCGCGCCGATGAGCACCCGGCCGGACGGCTCCCGGGGACAGACCAGAAGACTGGCGCTGTTCGGCACCCGCGGCGTGGTCGGGCGCTGCCGCGACTTCACCCACGAGGCGCTCCGCGACTGGGGGTGGCCGCGGGCCGACGGACAGGAGCCCTGGGGCGAGCCGCCCGGCGAACTCGTCGAGGACGTCCTGCTGCTCGTCTCGGAGATCGTCACCAACGCCTGCCTGCACGCGGGCGGGCCGCAGGAGCTGGCGCTCCACCAGGACGCGGAGCGGCTGCGCATCGAGGTCGCGGACGCCGATCCGTCGGCGCCGCACCGTCGGGCCACGGGTGACCTCGCGCAGCCGGGCGGCCACGGTCTGATCATCCTGGAGCGCCTCGCGCGCCGCTGGGGTTCCGAGCCGCGCGGCACCGGCAAGGTGGTCTGGGCGGAGGTTCCCGTCCCGCCGCGATGACGTGGGGCCCGGGTACCGGTCGCCGGGTGCCGTGGCCGGTGCCTTCGGGGGGGCGTGAGCCTTCCGGAGGGCCGGACGGGCGGGCCGCCGGATGGGGCCGGTGCGTCTCCTGCCCGCCCCCGGCCGCGAGCCCCGGGAGGCCCGGACGGGACCGGGGACGGCCGCTTCCGGACGTGGAGAACATGCCCTTCACGTGCGGCGGACCCGACGGGAAGGCGGCCGCGGGGCGGAAGCTCCGGACGGGGCGCGGTGCCGGACCGGAGACCGGACGGGGTGCCGAGGGCCGCGGTGCCGGACCGGAGACCGGACGGGGTGCCGAGGGCCGCGGGACAGACCGGACGGTGAGCCGAGGGCCGCGGGACGCGAAGAACGCCCGTTCGGGCCGCCGCCGCGGGCGCGGCGGCGGCCCGAACGGGCGCCGATGCGGGAGCGGCCGGGACGGGCGGTCCCTGCGGTCAGGCGGGTTCGTCCACGAGTGCCTCGCGCAGCGTGCCGAGGATGCGGTGCAGCAGTCGCGAGACGTGCATCTGCGAGACGCCCAGCCGCTCACCGATCTCCGACTGGGTCAGCTCGTCGCAGAAGCGCAGGGAGAGGATCAGCCGGTCCCGCTCGTCGAGTCCGGCGATGAGCGGGCGCAGCGCGCTCACGTTCTCGACCAGGTCGTAGGCCGGGTCCTCCGCCCCCAGGCGGCGTGCCACGCCGGTACCGGAGTCCTCGTCGTCACCGGCGGCGGTGTCCAGCGACTGCGCGCTGTAGCCGTTCGACGCCAGCTCGCCCTCGATCACCTCGGCCTCGCTGACGTGCAGGTAGTCCGAGAGCTCGGGCGTGGTGGGCCGGTGCCCGAGCTCCTGCTCCAGCACGTCCATCGCCTTGGCGAGGTCTATCCGCAGCTCCTGGAGGCGGCGGGGCACCCGGACCGACCAGCTGGAGTCGCGGAAGTACCGCTTGATCTCGCCGATCACGGTCGGCAGGGCGAAGGAGGCGAACTCGACGCCCCGGGAGACGTCGAACCGGTTGATGGCCTTGATCAGTCCGACGGTGCCGACCTGGACGATGTCCTCCATCGGCTCGGAGCGGTTGGCGAAGCGCAGCGCGGCGAACCGGACCAGGCTGAGGTTCAGCTCGACCAGGGTGTTGCGCACGTACGCGTACTCCGGGGTCCCCTCCTCCAGCTCCGAGAGGCGCTCCAGCAGGGCGGCCGACAGCGGACGGGCGTCGGCCGGACCGACCGTCCCCGGGTCGGCGGCGGCAGCCGGTGCCGCGGAAGGCCGGACGTACACGTGCGCCCCGGAGGCCGGGGCGGCTCCTGCGCGGGTCTGCACGGTCTTCGTCATCTGGTGCCCTTTCCGGGGGCGGACTCCGGGGCGGAGGCCGCTCGCGTCCGGTGAAACGTGGCTTTTATCCCTGTTCAAGCGTACTGCCCTCTTCGGATGCTTTGATGCGGCGATCGGGGGAACCGGATGCGTATGGGACATCCATCCGAGGTGCGAACCGGCAGGCGGAGCAGGAGGTACCCGCTGGAACAGGGGCCCGGCGCCCCCGCGCGGTGCCGGGACCTCACACGGGACGCGCTGCGCGACTGGTTCGGGCTGACCGGGCCGGACCACCCCGTCCTCGTGGGCGACATCCTGCTCCTGGTCTCCGAAGTGGTCACCAACGCGTACCGGCACGGCGGCGCTCCGTACGAGCTGGAGCTGGTCGAGGGCCGGGGCCGGATCTGGGTCCAGGTCACCGACGCCGGCTCCGCGTGCCCCCGCCCCGGCCGGCACCGCGCCGCCCGGGCCTCCGGCCACGGCCTGTACCTGCTTCAACGGCTCTCCGCCGACTGGGGCTGGGCACGCCACGGCTCCGGCAAGTCCGTGTGGTTCGCCGTGGACGTGCGCGGCTGAGGGCCGCCGGTGTGCGCCCGGTGGCGTGCTCCGGGCCGCGTGCCACAGTGGAGTGCACAAGGGCCGCGTCCCGTCACCGACACGACGGGCGCGGGCAACCGCCACCCGGTGAGGTCGCCGATGGACGCATCAGCCCCCGGACCGGGCCCGGAAGCGGGCCGGGAGTCCGCGGCAGCGAGCGAGGAAGCCCTGCGGAGACTGCTGGACGGTCTCGTCGCGGTCCGCGACGGAGACCTGTCGGTCAGACTCCCCGGCGACACCTCGCCCCTGCTCTCCGAGGTCGCCGCCGTCTACAACGGCATGGTCGACCAGCTTTCCCTGGTCACCTCGGAGGTCACCCGCGTCGCCCGCGAGGTCGGCGGACAGGGGCTGCTCGGCGGGCAGGCCAGGGCGCCCCGCGTCAGCGGGGCCTGGAGCGAACTCACCTCGGGTGTGAACACCATGGCCGACAACCTGACCTCGCAGGTGCGCGCCATCGCCCAGGTCGCGACCGCGGTGGCCCGCGGCGACCTCACGCAGAAGATCCGGGTCGACGCACGCGGGGAGATCCTGGAGCTCAAGGAGACCATCAACACCATGGTCGACCGCCTCTCCTCCTTCGCGGAGGAGGTCAGCAGGGTGGCCCGCGAGGTGGGCACCGAGGGCAGCCTCGGCGGCCAGGCCACGGTCCTCGGCGTCTCCGGCACGTGGAAGGACCTCACCGACAACGTCAACTCCATGGCCACCAACCTGACCAACCAGGTCCGCAACATCGCCCAGGTCACCACCGCCGTCGCCCGCGGCGACCTCACCCGGAAGATCGACGTGGACGCCCGCGGCGAGATCCTGGAACTCAAGACCACCGTCAACACGATGGTCGACCAGCTCTCCTCGTTCGCCGCCGAGGTCACCCGCGTCGCCCGGGAGGTCGGCAGCGAGGGACGCCTCGGCGGGCAGGCCGAGGTCGAGGGCGTCTCCGGCACCTGGAAGCGGCTCACCGCGAACGTCAACGAACTCGCCGGCAACCTCACCCGCCAGGTGCGGGCGATCGCCGAGGTGACCGGCGCGGTCGCCGAGGGCGACCTCACCCGCTCCATCACCGTCGAGGCGCCCGGCGAGGTCGGCGAACTGAAGGACAACATCAACGCGATGGTCGAGTCGCTGCGCGCCACGACCCGCGCCAACGAGGAACAGGACTGGCTGAAGACCCACCTCGCCGCCATGTCCGACCGGATGCAGGGCGCCCGCAGCGTGGACGCGCTCGCGACCCGCATCATGGAGGAGGTCCCGCCGCTGGTCAGGGCCGAGTACGGCGGCTTCTTCCTGGCCCGTGACGGCGCCGGCGGCCGGGAACTCGTGCTGACCGCCTCCTACGGGTCGCCGGACCCGCCCGGCGCGCCGCGCCGCGTCTTCGGCGTCGGACAGGGGCTCGTCGGCCAGGCCGCCCGGAGCTGCCGCCCCGTCGAGGTCGACGACCTCCCCGCCGGGTACGCCACGGTCACCAGCGGCACGGGCAGCGCCGACGCGACCCATCTCCTGGTCCTGCCGGTCGTTCTGGAGGGCCAGGTCCTGGCCGTCGTCGAACTCGCGGCGTTGCGCCCGTTCACCGGTGTCCACCGCGACTTCCTGCACCGTCTCACGGAGAGCGTCGGCGTCAACGTCGGCACCCTCGCCGCCAACAGTCGCACCGACGAACTCCTCGGCAAGTCCCAGCGGCTGACCGCCGAACTCAGCACCCGCTCCCAGCAGCTCACCGCCCGCCAGGAGGAGCTCCAGCGCTCCAACGCCGAACTGAAGGAGAAGGCGGCCCTGCTGGCCGACCGCAACCGGGACATCGAGCGCAAGAACCTCGAGATCGAACAGGCCCGCCAGGAACTGGAGGCCCGTGCACAGCAGTTGTCCCGGACGTCCATGTACAAGTCCGAGTTCCTGGCCAACATGAGCCACGAGCTGCGCACACCGCTCAACAGCCTGCTCATCCTGGCCCAGCTGCTCGCCCAGAACCTCGACGGCAACCTGACCGCCAAACAGGTCGACTACGCCGAGGTCATCCACTCCGCGGGAGCGGACCTGCTCCAGCTCATCAACGACATCCTCGACCTGTCCAAGGTCGAGGCGGGCAAGATGCCCGTGCACTTCGCTGAGTTCGCCCTCCAGGAGCTCGTGGAGTACGTGGAGGCGACGTTCCGCCCGGTCGCAGGCGAACGCGACCTCACCTTCGAGGTGGCCGCCGAACCCGGCACCCCGGCGACGCTCGTCACCGACGAGGCCAGGCTCCGGCAGATCCTGCGCAACCTGCTCTCCAACGCCCTGAAGTTCACCGACCGGGGCACGGTCGAGCTGCGCGTCGCCGCCGCCGCGGACTCCGAGGTGCCCGCCGTGCTGCGCGACGCCGGTCCGGTGGTGGCCTTCCACGTGTGCGACACCGGCATCGGCATCCCCGCCGACCGGCTGGAGAGCATGTTCGGCGCCTTCCAGCAGGGCGACGGGACCACCTCCCGCCACTACGGGGGCACCGGCCTCGGGCTGTCGATCAGCCGCGAGGTCGCCAAGCTGCTCGGCGGCGCGATCGACGTCCGCAGCACCCCAGGACGCGGCAGCCGTTTCACCCTCTACCTGCCCGCCGGCGGCAGGGGCGGGTCCTCCGACGCCTCCGTCCTCGCCGTCGAGGAGCGCGGAGCACCCGCGGCGCCGCCGGCCGGCGCCGTGCCCGTGCCGGGCGGCCGGGCGGTGCTCCTCGTCGACGACGACAGCCGCAACGTGTTCGCGCTGACCGAGGTCCTGACGGGCGCCGGCATCCGGGTCCTCACGGCCGACAACGGAGCCGACGGGATCGCGCTGCTGCGCGGGAGCGAGGACGTCGGACTGGTCGTCATGGACGTGATGATGGCCGGGATGGACGGCTACGCGGCCATCGCGGCCATCCGCGAACTGCCCCGCAACGCGCGGGTGCCCGTCATCGTGGTGACGGCCAAGGCGATGGCGGGCGACCGCGAGGAGGCGCTGGCCGCGGGCGCCGACGACTGGGTCGCCAAGCCCGTCGACACCGCGCGGCTGCTGGCGATGATCAGCGAACGCCTGGGCAGCGGGCCCGGATGAGCTCCGCACCGGCCCCCGCCGCACCGCGCGCCCCGCCGGGGCGGCGCGACGACCCGGGCGGACACCGAACGTGAGGAGAGAACATGATCATGGGCAGGGCCAAGGCCAGGCTGAAGCAGCTCCGGGGCCGGATGGAGGAGTCCGACGGCATCGTGCTGGAGAACGAGCGGATGCGCGAGAAGGGCCGCCGTCGCGCGCAGCAGGGCCGCGACGAGGAGGCCGCGGCCAGGACCGAGGCCGAGAGCCGCCGGCGGGAGCACCGGCCGCCGAAGTGACCCCGGTGCGCCGGCGTCCGCCGCCCCGGTGATGCCCGGTCTCCGGGCGGATGCGGGCCCCACCGTTCCGCCGCCGGAGCCGCGGCGGACCGCCCGGCCCCGCGGCTCGCGCACTCCGGCGCGGGGCGCGGGTCAGCCGACGCGGACGGCGACCACGCTCGTGTCGTCGTCCGTGTCACCGGTCGCGCGGGCCAGCAGGCTCTCCACCTGGTCGTCGACGCCCGTCGCGCGCAGGGTCTCGGCGGTCCGGCACAGGGCCTGAAGGCCCCGGTCGAGGCCGTCGTGGCGGCGTTCCACGAGGCCGTCGGTGTACAGCAGCAGCGTGTCGTCCGCCTCCAGCCGCAGGGTCCGCTCGCGGTAGGCCGCGCCCCGGGCCGCCCCGAGGAGCACGTCGTACGGGGCCTCGACCAGCCGTGCGCGGCCCCCGCGCAGCAGCAGCGGCGGCAGGTGTCCCGCGTTCGCCCAGCGCAGCACCCGGTCGGCGGGGTCGTAGAGCGCGCACACGGCGGTCGCGGTGGGCCGTCCCGGGACGTGGAGCGTCACCTCGTTGAGCCAGCCCATCAGCCGGCCGGGGTCGTGACCGGTGAAGGCCAGTCCGCGCAGGGCGTTGCGCAGGGCGACCATGCCGGTCGCCGCGTCGATGCCGTGGCCGGCGACGTCCCCGACCGCCATCAGGATCCGGCCGCCGGGCAGCGGGAGGACGTCGAACCAGTCGCCGCCCACGCGGTACTCCGCCGCGGCGGGCCGGTAGCGGGCCGCCGCGGCGAGCCCGTGCAGCGTGCCCGCCGCCGGCATCTGCGGGACGATGGCCCGCTGGAGCCGCAGCACCAGGCGGTGACGGAGCACGGCCTGCGCCCGGACGGCGGTCAGCTGGTCGAACGTCGCGTTGAGCGCGACCTCCGCGTGGTACTCGGCGGAGACGTCCTGGTACACGCCGGTGACACCGGTCAGCTCGCCGCCGCTGAGCAGCGGCTCGGCCGCGATGCGCACATGGCGGGGGCCGCCGTCCCGCCGGATCACGCGGACGACGGCCGACGCGCCCTTGCGGCGGTCGACCACGTCGCCCAGCAGCCCGGCGAAGGCGGCCGCGTCGTCGGCGTGCACCAGCGGGGCCAGCTCCAGCAGGGGCACCGGTGCCGCGTCCCTCGCCATGCCGAAGACCGCGTACGTCTCCTCGGTCCACGCGGTGGTCGCCGACAGCAGGTCGTCCTGGAAGAGGGCCATGCCCTGGAGCCGGCCCACCGCCCTGCCCAGCGCCGTGCGGACGTCGCCCGCCGTGTGCCACAGGACCACCGCCCGCTCCCCGTCCACGGGCAGCACCCGGACGTCCAGCATGGGGTCCGGCAGGCCGGGTGCGTGCTCGGCGGGCAGCCGGGCGGCACGCTGCGGGACCGAGACGTGCCAGGCGCGCCGCGCCATCGCCGTGAGGTCCGTGTGCAGCAGCGGCAGCGCGGCCTCCACGGACCGGCCGCCCGCCCGGTGGGCTCCGCTCAGGGCCTCCGCGGCCGCGCGGTTGACGTGTTCGACCGTCAGAGCGCCGGTGTCCGCCCGGCGCAGGGTGAGGGCCGGATGGACGAGGGCGTCCAGCAGGTCGTCGAGGGCGGGCACCGCTGCCGCCGGATCGGCGTCGGCGCCCAGCAGCCTGCCCGCCACCTCCACCAGCCGGGGGAGCGCCGCACGCAGCCGTGCGTCGAACTCCGTCGCGCGGGGCCACACCACCAGGGCGAGGCCCGCGTTGCGGCCGCGTTCCCGCAGCGGGATCACCGCGCGGGCCGCCCGCGGCGACGGGCCGGGCAGGGCGCCGCCGTCCCCGGTGCCCGAGGGGAGCCACACCACCTCGCCGCCGGAGAGCGCGTCCCGGACGGGCGGCGGCGCGGCGGGCGGGATCCAGCGCCACTGGCCTGCCTCCAGCGCGGAGACGCCGGCATGGGCCACCAGCTCCAGGCAGCCGGTGCAGGTCAGCCGCCACAGCCACAGGGCCTCCGCGCCGAGCGGGCGCAGCCCGCCCTCCAGCAGGGTGTGCGCTCCTCGCGCGGCCGACTCCTCGGTCTCCACCGCCGAGGTCACCTTCCGCAGTTCACGGGTCTCCCGCCGGTGTGCCGCGGTCTTCGGCGGGGCGGAGACCGCGATGTGGCCGGCGACGGCGTTCACGACGTCCGCCGCGAGCTCCTCGGGGGCGGAGCCGGCGGCGGCGGCGAGCGCGCGCAGATGGTCCGCGGCCTCGGCGGGCGCCAGTCCCAGCTGGGCGGCGAGCACCCCGGTCGCCACATCGGTCAGGTGCCGGCGCGCGGCGTCGTCGGACGGGGCCGGCTCGCCGGGTGCCGGACCTCCGGTACGCGGCTGCCCGCGGTGGGTTCCGCCGGTGTCCTCGCCGGGCCCGGGAACACCGTGGTCCGCAGCGTTCACGACCGCTCCCCTCTGCGGCGGCCGCGCGGGCCGCCCGAAGTGCCCCTGTGGGATTTTACGCGCGCGGCGCCGGGAGGGCCCTGGCCCGGCGAGGACACGGACCGCCCGCCGGGACGCCGGGCGGGGGGAACCATCGGGGCACCCGTGCTGCGCCGATCGGGTGAAGCCGCCGGGAGACCGCGAACCGGCCCCGAAGGTGCGGAGGACGGGACCTGGCCCGCCCCGGCGGTGCGGGACCGGCCGGGGCGGGCCAGGCTGGATGGGTGACCACCGGTGCCCCGGACGACGGCGGCGCGCGGCAGGGGACGGAAGGAGACGGTTGACGTGAACGAATCCGGGCGTCAGGGCGTCGATCCGGCACGGCTGAGCGAACAGGACCTGCTGCGCGAACTGGAGACCATCCACCGCAGCCGCCACGACACGCTGCTGTACGGCTCGTCCGCCGCACTCGCGGCCCACGACGTGCGCATGGCGGACCTGGAGGCCGAATACCTCAGGCGCCACCCCGACCGGCCCCCGGCTGCGGGCCGCACCCGGGAGGGCGCCCGGGCGCGGGTGGGCTGACCGCCGAAGGCAGGACCGCCGGAGCCGCGGCGCGGTCTCCCGGGTGCGGCACCGCACCGGCGCACCCCGGGCCTGCGCACCCGGGACCTCCGCACGTCGCACCGGCCGGCCGTCCGCCCCGCAGCCCGCGAGGCAGCCCCCGGGTCAGTGCCCGGAGGCCGCCGCCTTCGCGAACTCGTCGGTGAAGGCCGCGCAGAACGCCTTCAGGTCGTCCGGCTTGCGGCTGGTGATCAGCGTGCCCGGGGCGGCGGTGCAGACCCGCACCTGCTCGTCCACCCATGTCCCGCCCGCGTTGCGGATGTCGGTGCGCAGACTCGGCCACGAGGTCAGGGTGCGGCCGCGCACCAGACCCGCCTCCACCAGCGTCCACGGCGCGTGGCAGATCGCCGCGATCGGTTTGCCCGCCCGGGCGAAGGCCGCCACGAACGCCACCGCGTCCGGGTCCGTGCGCAGGGCGTCCGGATTCGCCACCCCACCGGGCAGCACCAGGGCGCCGAAGTCGTCGGCCGACGCCTCGGCGACCACCTGGTCGACGGGAAAGGTGTCGGCGGCCGTGAGGTGGTCGAAGGCCTGGACCGTGCCGGGCCTGGTCGCGATCAGCCGGGGTTCGTCCCCGGCGTCCTTCACCGCCTGCCACGGGTCGGTGAGCTCGACCTGCTCCACCCCTTCGTGCGCGGTCAGAAAGGCGATCAGCATGATGCGCTCCTCGGATCGTCCCGTCACCGGGCGATCCGATCCGCGCCGGCGACGCACCCCGGGTACCCGGGGGACGGCCTCCGACACCGCCGCACGCACCGCGCCCGCCGCCTGACAGCCCGCGTCCGGCTCCCCGCGTGAGCGCCGGGAGCCGGAGCGGACGGGACGGGCGGGTCCCTACGGGGTGCGCCCGAACGCCTCCAGGATGCGCTGGGCGGCCAGGGTCGCCGTCAGCTCCCCGTCACGGACCGCCTGTTCGACGCCGGGCGACTCGGCGCGGACCGCCGGGTGGCGGTGCAGACGCTCCATGAGGGCCTCGCGCACCATGGCCCAGGTCCAGCCGATCTGCTGGTCGCGCCGCTTGGCGTCGAGGCGGCCGGTGGAGTCCAGCAGCGCGCGGTGCTGTTCGAGCCGCTCCCACACCACGTCGAGACCGCTGTTCTCACGGGCGCTGCACGACAGCACCGGGGGAGTCCAGGCGGCGTCCGCCGGATGCATCAGCCGCAGGGCGCCCGCCAGTTCGCGGGCGGCGGCGCGCGCGTCGCGTTCATGAGGGCCGTCGGCCTTGTTGACCGCGATCACGTCCGCCAGCTCCAGCACCCCCTTCTTGATGCCCTGGAGCTGGTCACCGGTACGGGCGAGGCTCAGCAGCAGGAAGGAGTCGACCATGTCGGCGACGGCGGTCTCCGACTGGCCCACGCCCACGGTCTCGACCAGGACGACGTCGTAGCCCGCGGCCTCCATCACGATCATCGTCTCGCGGGTCGCCTTGGCGACACCGCCGAGCGTGCCCGCGCTGGGGGAGGGGCGCACGAACGCCGACGGGTCGACCGAGAGCCGCTCCATCCGCGTCTTGTCGCCGAGGATGGAGCCGCCGGTCCGGGTGGACGACGGGTCCACCGCGAGCACGGCGACCCGGTGCCCGAGACCGGTCAGCATGGTCCCGAGGGCGTCGATGAACGTGGACTTGCCCACGCCGGGCACACCGCTGATCCCCACCCGCCGCGCCTCGCCGGTGAACGGCAGCAGCTCGGTGAGCAGCTGCTGCGCGAGCACCTTGTGGTCGGGGCGGGTGGACTCGACGAGCGTGACGGCGCGTGCGATGTACGCACGCGAACCGTCCCGCACGCCCTTGACGTAGGCGTCGATGTCGATCGTCGGCGGCATGGGCCTACAGCTCGTGGCCGAGCGAGCCGGCGAGGGTGCGCACCAGGTCCCGGGCGGCGTCCGGGATGACGGTGCCCGGCGGGAAGACCGCCGCCGCCCCCGCGTCGTGCAGCGCCTGCACGTCCTGCGGAGGGATCACGCCGCCGACGACGATCATGATGTCCTCGCGCCCCTCGGCCGCCAGCTCCTCGCGGAGCGCGGGCACCAGCGTCAGGTGCCCCGCGGCCAGCGACGACACACCGACGATGTGCACGTCCGCCTCGACCGCCTGCCGGGCCACCTCGCCCGGCGTCTGGAACAGCGGGCCGACGTCCACGTCGAAGCCCAGGTCGGCGAAGGCCGTCGCGATCACCTTCTGGCCGCGGTCGTGACCGTCCTGGCCCATCTTGGCCACCAGGATGCGGGGCCTGCGGCCCTCGGCCTCCTCGAAGGCGTCGACCAGCGCGCGGGTACGGTCCACCGACGGTGACATGCCTGCCTCGTTCCGGTACACGCCGGAGATGGTACGGATCTGGCCCGCGTGGCGCCCGTACACCTTCTCCAGGGCGTCGGAGATCTCCCCGACGGTCGCCTTCGCCCGCGCCGCGTCCACGGCCAGCGCGAGCAGATTGCCGTCCAGCGAGCCGCCCTTCGACGGTTCGGACCCGGCGGCCGCGGTCAGCGCGCGCAGCGCGTCCCGGCAGGCCGCCTCGTCGCGCTCGGCCCGCAGCCGGCGCAGCTTCTCCACCTGCTGGGCCCGCACCTGCGAGTTCTCGACCTTGAGCACGTCGATCTGCTCGTCGGACTCGACCCGGTACTTGTTGACGCCGATCACCGGCTGCCGTCCGGAGTCGATGCGCGCCTGGGTACGGGCGGCCGCCTCCTCGACCCGCAGCTTCGGGATGCCCGCGTCGATGGCCTTCGCCATGCCGCCGGCGGCCTCGACCTCCTCGATGTGCTGCCAGGCGCGGCGCGCGAGGTCGTGCGTCAGGCGCTCCACGTACGCGCTGCCGCCCCACGGGTCGATGACCCGGTTGGTGCCCGACTCCTGCTGGAGCAGGAGCTGGGTGTTGCGGGCGATGCGCGCGGAGAAGTCCGTCGGCAGGGCGAGCGCCTCGTCGAGGGCGTTGGTGTGCAGCGACTGGGTGTGCCCCTGGGTCGCCGCCATCGCCTCGATGCAGGTGCGGGTGACGTTGTTGAAGACGTCCTGTGCCGTCAGCGACCAGCCGGAGGTCTGCGAATGGGTGCGCAGCGACAGCGACTTGGGGTTCTTCGGGTCGAAGGTGCGCACCAGCTTCGCCCACAGCAGCCGCGCGGCGCGGAGCTTGGCGACCTCCATGAAGAAGTTCATGCCGATCGCCCAGAAGAACGACAGCCGCGGCGCGAAGGCGTCCACGTCGAGACCCGCCCCGATACCGGCCCGCAGGTACTCCATGCCGTCGGCCAGCGTGTACGCGAGCTCCAGGTCGGCCGTCGCGCCGGCCTCCTGGATGTGGTAGCCGGAGATGGAGATGGAGTTGTACCGCGGCATCTTCTGCGAGGTGAACGCGAAGATGTCCGAGATGATCCGCATCGAGGGGCCGGGCGGATAGATGTAGGTGTTGCGGACCATGAACTCCTTGAGGATGTCGTTCTGGATGGTCCCGGCCAGCTTCTCGGGCGGTACGCCCTGCTCCTCGGCGGCCACGATGTACAGCGCCAGCACGGGCAGCACCGCGCCGTTCATCGTCATCGACACGCTCATCCGGTCCAGCGGGATGCCGTCGAAGAGCTGCCGCATGTCGTAGATCGAGTCGATCGCCACACCCGCCATGCCGACGTCGCCGGTCACCCGCGGGTGGTCGCTGTCGTAGCCGCGGTGGGTCGGCAGGTCGAAGGCGACCGACAGGCCCTTCTGCCCGGCGGCGAGGTTGCGCCGGTAGAAGGCGTTCGACTCCTCGGCCGTGGAGAAGCCGGCGTACTGGCGGATCGTCCAGGGCTGGTTGACGTACATCGTCGGGTACGGGCCGCGCAGGTACGGCGCCATGCCGGGGAAGGTCCCGAGGAAGTCCAGGCCCTCCGCGTCCCGCCCCGTGTACAGCGGCTTGACCGGGATGCCCTCGGGCGTCTCCCAGATCAGCGCCTCCGGGTCCTTGCCGGTGGCCGCCTCGACCGCCGCGCGCCAGTCGTCCTCGGTCGCCGGGCCGGATGCCGTGCCCAGCTCGATCCCCGTGAAGTCAGGGATGCCCATCACGCCACTCCGATCCGGTCGAGGACGGAGCCCAGGACGGCGACCGCGTCACCGCCCGCGACGACGAACTCGTCGACCCCGGCCTTCTCGTAGGTCTCACGCAGGTCACCGGGTCGCCCGGCGAGGAACACCCACCGGGCGCCCGCCGCCTTCAGGGCCTCGGCCACCGGGGCGGCCTGCTCGGCGTAGAGCGCGTCGCTGGAGCAGATGCACGCCACCCGCGCCCCGCTCGCCGCGAACGCGGCCGCCGCCGAGGCGGCGTCCACGGTCACCGGATCGTGCACCGGCTCGATGCCGCCGGCCTGGAAGAGGTTGGCCGCGAAACCGGCCCGCGCGGTGTGCGCGGCGGCCGGTCCGAGCGCGGCGAGGAACACCTTCGGGCGGACGCCGCCGGCCGCGAGGTGCGCGTCGGAACGCGCCCGCAGCGCCTCGAACGCCTCGTCCCTGCGCACCACGGGCAGACCGCCGCCGGACCGGGCGGGCGCCGGGTCGCGGACCACGGGGGCCTCGGACAGCAGCGGGAACTCGCTGACACCGGTGACCGGTTCGCGGCGGGTCGCCAGCTTCCGGCTCCGCGCCTGCCAGACCTCACCGATCCGGTCCGCCACGAGTCCGTCGCGCAGCGCCGCCGCCTGGCCGCCCGCGCCCTCGATCTCCTGGAACCACGCCCAGGCCGCCCGCGCCAGCTCCTCGGTGAGCCGCTCCACGTACCAGGAGCCGCCCGCCGGGTCGACGACCCGGCCCAGGTGCGACTCCTCGATGAGGACGGTCGACGTGTTGCGGGCGATGCGCCGTGCGAACGCGTCGGGCAGTCCGAGCGCGTGGTCGAAGGGGAGCACCGTCACCGAGTCGGCGCCGCCGACCCCGGCCGCCATCGAGGCGACCGTGGTGCGCAGCATGTTCACCCACGGGTCGCGCCGCGTCATCATCACGGACGACGTCACGGCGTGCTGCACCTGCGCGGCCGCCGTCCCGGCGATCCCGCTGACCTCGGCCACCCGCGCCCACAGCCGGCGGGCGGCGCGCAGCTTCGCGATCGTCAGGAACTGGTCGGCGCTCGCCGCGTAACGGAACTCCAGCTGGCCGGCGGCCGCGTCGGCGTCCAGCCCGGCCGCGGTCAGCTCGCGCAGCCAGGCGACCCCGGTCGCCAGCGAGCAGCCCAGCTCCTGCGCCGCGCTGCCGCCCGCCTCGTGGTAGGGCAGCGCGTCCACGACGACGGCCCGCAGGCCCGGGTACTGGCGGGCGCAGCGCGCCGCGAGCGCGGCGGCCGCGGCCGTCCCCGGGGCGACGAAACCGTGGTCGCCGGTGCGGGCCGCGTGACCGTACGGGTCGGCGCCCAGGTTGCCGAGCGCCGCCGCCGGTGCCACGCCCCGCTCCGCGTACAGGGCGAACAGGGCCCCGGCCGCCGCCTCGAACCCGGCGCCCGCGTCGAGCACCACCGGCGCGAGGTCCAGCAGCACCCCGTCGAGGGCCGTGCCGAGGGCGTCGGCGGGCACGCCCGCGTCGCCGACGGTCAGCCACACGGAGGTGACGCCGTTCTCCAGGTCGCCGAGGACCGCCTCGTTCGTCCGCACCGGATCGGGCCGGTCGTGGCGCTGGCGCACGTCCCAGCCGGACACGGCGCCGCCCTCCGGGCGGCCGCCGCGCGTGAAAGGAGCGAAGCCGGGCAGCCCGGTGTCGTCCGCGGAGTCCGCGCCGTCGGCCGTGTACAGGGGACGGGTGGTGATCCCGTCCTCCAGCGCGGTGGACAGCACGTCCTCCGCCGCCGAACCCTGAGCGTCCTTGCCTGCCTTGCGCAGCACACCCTCGACGAGGCGCTGCCACTCTTCGCGGGTCGCACCAGGGAATTCGGCGGCCAGTGTGAACCCGTCATCGGGGAGGACCGTCATGGCCATGATGCTAGACAGCGCCGGGGCCGCCACGGAGCCCCTATCTTCTGTGACCTTGCACTCTCCGGTCCGCACTTGATCGCTCGCACTGTGTGCACTAACCGGGACATGACCCCGCGGCGGCCGGGTACGCGAAGGAGCGAAACAGCAGCGCACGGCACGGACAGCACACAGAACCGAACCGAGAGAGGTGGTCCGCGTGGGTATCGGCGGATGCATCATCCTGATCGCCGCGGGGGCGATCCTGACCTTCGGCACCGACTGGGAAGTCGAGGGCGCCAATCTCGACGTGGTGGGGTTGATCCTGATGGCGGTGGGGCTCATAGGGGTCGCCACCTTCACCAGCATCGCCAAGCGCCGCCGCCTCGTCGTCCCGCCGGCCACGCCCGTCGTCGACGAGCGGGCCACCCGCCGCCCGTACGAGTGAGCGGCCCTGCACGAGAAGGGCCCGCCGGGGCTGTGAGCGAGGGGCCCGGCACCGCGTGTGACCGGCCGCGGGACGGCGCACCCGGCGTTTGACCGCCGGGTCGCCGGGCACCCGCACACCGCGGGGTCGCCGGGTCGCCGGGCACCCGCACACCGCCGGACGCGCCCCGTTCAGCTCCCCATCCCCAAGGAGCAGACATGCGAGTCTCCACGGCTCAGAACGACGAACAGCTCGCGGAGCTCGGGCAGCAGTTGCGCGTCGACGCGGTCCGCGCCGCCGACGCCGCGGGGTCGGGACACCCCACCTCGTCCATGTCCGCGGCGGACATCGCCGCGGTCCTGCTCGCCCGCCATCTGCACTACGACTTCGACCGTCCCGAGCACCCCGGGAACGACCGGCTGGTGCTGTCCAAGGGACACGCCTCGCCCCTGCTCTACGCCCTCTACCGGGCCGCGGGGGCCATCGACACCGCCGAGATGCTCACCTTCCGCACCCGTGACAGCCGGCTGGAGGGCCACCCCACGCCCCGGCTGCCGTGGGTCGACGTCGCCACCGGCTCCCTGGGCCAGGGGCTGCCCGTCGGCGTCGGCATGGCTCTCGCCGGCAAGCGCCTCGACCATGCGCCCTACCGGGTCTGGGTGCTCTGCGGCGACAGCGAGATGGCCGAGGGCTCGGTCTGGGAGGCCGTCGAGCACGCGGCGTACGAGCACCTGGACAACCTGACCCTGATCGTCGACGTCAACCGGCTCGGCCAGCGCGGCCCCACCCGGCACGGCCGGGACCTGGAGGCCTACGCCCGCAGGCTGGAGGCCTTCGGCTGGCACACGCTGCGCATCGACGGCCACGACACCGCGGCGATCGACGCCGCCCTCGCCGACGCCGCCGCCACCACCGGCCGGCCCACCGCCGTGGTCGCCGGCACCGCCAAGGGCCGTGGCGTCGCCGCCGTGGAGGACCAGGAGGGCCGGCACGGCAAGCCGCTGCCCGACGCCGAGGAGGCCGTCGCCGAACTCGGCGGCGTCCGCGACGCCCGGATCACCGCCGCCCCGCCCCACGAGGCGCCCCGGCGGCCGGCCCGCACACCGGGCACGCCGGACCTGCCGCGCTACGAGGAGGGCGACGAGGTCGCCACCCGCACCGCGTACGGCCGGGCGCTGGCCGCCCTCGGCGCCGCGCGCCCCGATGTCGTCGTCCTCGACGCCGAGGTGGGCGACTCCACGCGCGCCGAGTACTTCGAGAAGGAGCACCCCGACCGGTACTTCCAGTGCTACATCGCCGAGCAGCAGCTCGTCGGCGCCGCCGTGGGCATGGCCGCCCGCGGCTGGAACCCGTACGCCTGCACGTTCGCCGCGTTCCTCACCCGGGCCCACGACTTCGTGCGGATGGCGGCCGTCAGCGGTGTGCCGCTGAAGCTGGCCGGCTCGCACGCGGGCGTCTCCATCGGCGAGGACGGACCCTCGCAGATGGGCCTGGAGGACCTGGCGATGTTCCGCGCCGTGCCCGGCAGCACCGTCCTGTACCCGTGCGACGCGCCCCAGACCGCCCGGCTGGTCGCCGCTGCGGCCGACCTGCCGGGCATCGTCTACCTGCGCACCACGCGCTCCGACACGCCCGTGCTGTACGGGCCGGACGAGGAGTTCCCCGTCGGCGGCTCCAAGGTGCTGCACTCCTCGTCCCGCGACCGGGCCACCGTCGTCGCCGCCGGGATCACCGTCCACGAGTCCCTGGAGGCGGCGCGGATCCTGGAACGCGAGGGCATCTCCGTCCGGGTCGTCGACGCCTACTCCGTCAAGCCGGTGGACACCGCGACGCTCCAGCGCGCCGCCGACGAGACCGGCTGCCTGATCACGGTCGAGGACCACCGCCTGGAGGGCGGTCTGGGCGATGCCGTGGCCGAGGCCTTCGCCGACGGCCGCCCCGTGCCCCGGCTGGTGCGGCTCGGCGTCCGCGGCGTGCCCGGTTCCGCCACCGGCGCCGAACAGCTGCACGCGGCGGGCATCGACGCCGAGTCCGTGGCCGCCGCCGTGCGGCTGCTCGTCGCGGAGGCGATGGTGAGCCCATGACGCCGGGAGGCGGTGTCGCGGCCACGGCGTCGGGAGGCGGTGTCGCGGCCACGGCGCCGGCCCGCCGCCCGGCGCGCACCCCCGCACGGCCCGCCCCCGGGGCGCCGCCCGGCGCCCCGGGGGACCGGAACTCCTGAGAGGGGCCACGGCCATGGCGGACGACGACGCCTCCCGCACCGCGCCCGGCGGACGCGACGAGACCGAGGAGGAACGGGCGGACCGGAAATGGCGCGATCTGCTCCAGGAGCTCCGGGTCGCCCAGACCGGCGTCCAGATCCTCTTCGGCTTCCTGCTGACCGTGGCCTTCCAGCCGCGCTTCGGCGAACTGTCCGGCACCGACCAGGCGATCTACACCGTCACGGTGATGCTCGGCGCCGCCGCCACCGGCGCCCTCGTGGGGCCCGTGGCACTCCACCGGATGGTCACCGGGCGCAGGCTGAAGCCGCAGACGGTGGAGTGGGCGTCCCGTCTGACGCTCCTCGGCCTCGCCCTGCTGCTCTGCACCATGGCGAGCGCCCTGCTGCTCATCCTGCGGCTCGTGGTGGGGGACACCGACGCCGTCTGGCTGGTGGCGCTGATGGTCGCCTGGTTCGTCCTGTGGTGGTTCGTCCTGCCCGTGTGGCTCCGGGTGCGCGACCGCGACCGCTCCTGACGCGAATACGCCTCCCGCGGCCCCCGAATTGCGGGGTGCCCGTACGCCGTTGGTCCGCCGACGGTAGGGTGCGCGGACCGCCAGCAGTGGTGGCGTGTCTTCGTGGAGGAACCCAAGTGACCAACAACAACAGAACGCTGCGGCGTTCGGCGGCGCTCGTCGTCGCCGCCGCGGCCGGTGTGCTCGGCCTCGGCCTGGCCGCGGGCCCGGCCGTCGCCCACACCCCGACGTGGTCGGTGACGTGCGACGAGGTGGACATCAAGCTCACCAACTACGGCCGCAACACCAAGAACACCGTGACCGTCAGCGTCGACGGCAAGGAACTGCTGCCGACCGAGACGTTCGAGAACGACTTCGCCAAGAAGCTCGCGCTCCCCGAGCACGACAAGGAGGTCGCGGTCCGCCTCGTCGTCGTGGCCCAGGACGGCGACAAGTACTCGCGCGACGAGACCAAGACCGCCCCGGTGTGCGAGGAGCCCCCCTCCCCGACGCCGAGCCCCACCCCGAGCACGTCGGAGCCGACCCCGACCCCGACGCCGACGCCGACGCCGAGCGCCACCCCGAGCGGGACGCCCAGCGACACGCCGAGCTCGCCCGCGTCCACGCCGTCGCCGGCGCCGAGCACCGAGGCGCCCGACCTGGCCGAGACCGGCTCCTCCAGCTCCACCCCGCTGATCGCGGGCGCGGCCGCCGTCGTCATCGTCGCCGGCGGTGGCATCGTGTGGGCCTCGCGCAAGCGCCGCGGCGCCCAGAGCTGACCCTCGCGTCACCCTGCGGCCGGCTCCGGCCCGCAGGCGGAAGCGGCCGTGCCCCTCGCGGGGCACGGCCGCTTCGTCGTCGCCGCCTCAGGCGGCGGCGGGCGTGTAGTGCGGGGCCTCGTCGCCCTCGATCACCGTGCTGCCGCGCCCGTCCGTGCCGACCGGGACGTCGCCGGCGACGGTCACCCGGTGCAGCAGGCGCGGGAGGTCGCCGTAGTCGTCGGGCGCGTAGTGCTGGGTGATGCGGTTGTCGAACAGCACCAGGTCGCCCGGCGCCCACGTCCAGCGGACCACGTTCTCCGGGCGGGTCACGTACGACTGGAGGATGCGCAGGATGTCCCGCGACTCCGATGCCGACAGACCCACCAGCGACTGGGCGAACCCGCCGATGAACAGGCCCCGTTCACCGGACTCGGGGTGCACCCGCACCACCGGGTGCTCGGTGCGGTAGCGGGTCGACACGAAGCGCCGCCGGTGCTCGGCCGCCTTCTCGCTGCGCGGTTCGGCGTAGTCGTGGTCGTTGGTGTGCACCGCCCGGAGCCGGTCGGCGAACTCCCGCAGCGGCTCCGGCAGGTCGCGGTAGGCGGCAGCCGTGTTGGCGATCAGTGTGTTCCCGCCGTAGGGCGGGACGACCAGGCTGCGCAGGGTGGTGGCCTTGGGCGGGGTCCGCACGAAGGTGACGTCCGTGTGCCAGTGGTTGGAGCGGACGCCCTCGTCGCCGTCGACCGGCAGGACCTGCGGCTGCCCCTCGACGGAGGGAACCGTCGGGTGGGCTCCCGTCAGCGGGCCGAACAGCGTCGCGAAGCGCAGCTGCGCGGCGTCGTCGAGCCGCTGGTTCCGGAAGAACAGCGCCTTGTGCTCGACGAGCGCCGCGTTGATCTCGGAGACGATGCGGGGGTCGAGGTCCTGCGAGACGTCGACGCCGAGGATCTCCGCGCCGATGCGGCCGCCGACGCGGCGGATGTCGAAACCGGTGGTGGTGGTCATGGGGTGCTGCCTCTCTCTGTGCGGAAGGGACGTGGGAGAAGGGGCGTGGGGGAGGGACGTGCGGACGGTGACGTGGGATGGGCCGTGGGGAAGGCGCGTGGCACGTGCGGAAGGGACGCGGGGAAGGCGCGTGGCACGTGTGGAAGCGACGCGGGGAAGCGCGGCGCCGGTGGGGCCGCGCGCGTCACGCCGCCCGGGAGGGCGGAGCGGCGGGGCCGGCCGCGGGAGCCGCCCGGCCCGCGGGCCGCTCCAGGCCGTAGTGGTCGCGCAGGGTGCGCCCGGTGTACTCGGTGCGGAACAGCCCGCGGCGCTGGAGGAGGGGCACGACGTGGTCGACGAAGTCCTCCAGGCCGCCCGGGAGATGCGGCGGCATGATGTTGAAGCCGTCCGCGGCGCCCGAGACGAACCACTCCTCCAGCTCGTCCGCGACCTGCTCCGGCGTCCCCGCGAACACCCGGTGGCCCCGGCCGCCGCCGAGGCGGGCGATCAGCTGCCGCAGGGTGAGGTTCTCGCGCCGGGCCAGGTCGGCGACGAGCGTGAAACGTGACTTGTTGCCGTTGATCTCGCTCTCGGCGGGCAGCTCGGGCAGCGGACCGTCCAGCGGCAGGCCGCTCAGATCGGTGCCGAGCATCCCCGACAGCTGCTGGAGCCCGTACTCCGGCACCTGGAGGGCGGTGAGCTCGTCCTCCAGGGCGCGGGCCTCCGCCTCCGTCGCGCCGATCACGGGGCAGATCCCGGGCAGGATCTTCAGCTCGTCGGGCCGCCGGCCGTACCGGGCGAGCCGCGCCTTGAGGTCCTTGTAGAAGGTCTGCCCGTCGGCCAGGGTCTGCTGGGCGGTGAACACGGCCTCCGCGTACCGGGCCGCGAACGCCCTGCCGTCCTGCGACGACCCGGCCTGCACCAGCAGCGGATGCCCCTGCGGCGGGCGCTGCACGTTCAGCGGGCCGTCCACCCGGAAGTGGGTGCCCCGGTGGCCGACGGGCAGCACCGCGCCCTCCTCCGTGTAGACGCCGCGGGCCCGGTCGGCGACGGGCGCACCGTCGCTCCAGCTGTCCCACAGCAGCCGCGCCACGTCGACGAACTCGGCCGCCCGCTCGTAGCGCAGCGCGTGGTCCGGGTGGGCGTCCAGCCCGAAGTTGCGGGCCTCGGCGACGTTGCCCGAGGTCACGATGTTCCACCCGGCCCGGCCGCCGCTGAGGTGGTCGAGCGAGGCGAACACGCGGGCCACGTGGTACGGCTCGTGGAAGGTGGTGGAGACGGTGGCGATCAGACCGATGTGCTCGGTCGCCACCGCGAGGGCCGACAGCAGCGTCAGCGGCTCGAAGCCGCCGACCGCGTTGTACCGGGCGCTGCCCCACAGCGTGAGACCGTCGGCGAGGAACAGCGAGTCCAGCAGGCCCCGTTCGGCGGTGCGGGCGAGCTCCTGGAAGTAGGTGAGGTCGGTGACCCGTTCCGGCTGGGTGAGCGGATGGCGCCAGGCGGCGTCGTGATGGCCGGCGTTCATCAGGAAGGCGTTCAGGTGGAGCTGGCGCGGCGGATGCGCGGGCATGGCGGGTCCTCAGATTCCGGTAGGGGTGCGCCACGACGTGAAACGCCGTTCCAGGGCGACCAGGAGCTGGTTGAACGTGACCCCGATCGCGGAGATCGTGATGATCCCGGCGTACATCTCGGGGATGGCGAAGTTGAACTGCGAGGCGTTGACCAGGTATCCGAGCCCGGCCTTGGCGCCGACCATCTCGGCGGCGACGAGCACCAGGATCGCCACCGCGCCCGCCAGCCGGATGCCGGTGAACACCGACGGCACGGACGCCGGCAGGATCACCTTGCGGAAGATCCGGTGCGCCGGCAGGTCCATCGACCTGGCCAGCCGCAGCAGGGTCGGATCGACGGTGCGCACGGCGCTGATCGTGTTCAGCAGCACCGGCCAGGTGCAGGCGTAGAGCACGATCGACACCTTCGACGTCTCGCCGATGCCCAGCAGCAGCACGAAGACCGGCAGCAGGGCGAGGGCGGCCGTGTTGCGGAAGACCTCCAGCAGCGGGCCCAGCAGGTCGGCGACCCGCCGGTACCAGCCGATCAGCAGGCCCAGCGGCACGGCGACCGCCACCGCCAGGCCGAAGCCGGCCAGCGAGCGGCCGAGGCTCGCCCAGGTGTGCTCGGCCAGCGAACCGTCCCGCGCCAGCCCCCACCAGGCCGAGGCGACGTCGGAGAACGGCGGCAGGAACGTGGCGTCCACCAGGCCGGACCGGGGGGCGGCCTCCCAGAGCCCCAGCAGGGCCAGCACGGCCACGCTGCGGGTGGCGGCGGTGGCCAGGGCGCGGCCGGCCCGGCGCGGCAGGGACGGCGCCCTGGGACCGGACTGCGGGGCCCGGGGAGCGGGCGGGGCGGGCGCGGTCCGCTCGGGGCCGCGGGTCTTCTCGGTGACGGTGGTGGTCATGCTGCCGTCCTCTCCCTCTCCTGCTGCTGGGCGCGGGTGACCTCGTCGCGCAGCAGGCTCCAGATCCGGTGGCGGTGGTGCGCGAACTCGGGCCGTGAGCGCGGGTCCTCGTCCGGCGACACCTCGCCGAGGTCGATCGGCACCACCTCCTTGACGCGGCCCGGCCGCGAGGTGAGGACCGCGACCCGCTGCCCGAGGCGGACCGCCTCGTCGATGCCGTGGGTGATGAACACGACCGTCTTGCCGGTGCGCCGCCAGATCCGCAGCAGCTCGTCCTGGAGCGATTCCCTGGTCTGCGCGTCGAGCGCGGCGAACGGCTCGTCCATCAGCAGGACGTCGGGGTCGTAGGCGAGGCTGCGGGCGATGGCGACGCGCTGGCGCATGCCGCCGGACAGCTCGTGCGGGTGCCGGTCCTCGAAGTCCGAGAGGCCCACCAGCGCCAGGTACTCCCGCGCCCGTTCCGCCCGTTGCCGGCGCGGCACGCCGATGGCCTCCAGACCGAACTCCACGTTGCCCCGGGCGGTGCGCCACGGCAGCAGCGCGTACTGCTGGAAGACGGTGCCGCGGTCGGGCCCCGGGCCGCGCACCGGCCTGCCGTCGAGCAGGATCTCGCCCGATGTCGGCCGCTCCAGACCGCCGAGCAGGTCCAGCAGGGTCGACTTGCCGCATCCGCTCGGGCCGACGACGACGGTGAACTCCCCGGCGGGGATGTCGAGGTCGATGCCGTCGAGCGCCACCGTGCCCGGGCCCCGGCCCCGTCCCGGGAACGTCTTGCCGACGCCCCGGAAACTGATCTTCGCGGTCATGGTCAGCCCTTCCCCGCGGCGCCGGCGCCGCCGTTGAACTCGTTGGTCCAGAGCGTCCCCAGGTCCACGGAGCGCCGCTCGATGTCACCCCGCTCGGCGAGCCAGTCCGCCCACACGGACAGCTCCCGCTCGTCGATCCGGCCCCCGGGAGCCGACACCCCGTAGGAGCGCCAGTACCGGAGGGCGTCGGTGCTCTCGTTGCGCTTCCGCCGGCGCACGACCTCGGTCATCCGCGCCACCACCTCGTCGCGCGGGGTGGTCCGCGACCAGTCCAGGGCCCGCCCCACCCCGGTGACGAAGGTGCGCACCGTCTCCGGGTTCCGGTCGATGAACCGTTCGGTGAGCACGTACGTCCCGGCGCTGAACGCGCCCCGCAGGTCGAAGTCGCTGAACAGCTTGCGCACGCCGCCGGTCTCCAGCGCCTTGTCGCGCAGGATGCCGCTGAGCACGGCCACGTCGATCTGCCCCCGGCGCAGGGTCTGTTCGGTGTTGACCGGCGGCACGACGATGCGCTCCACCTTCTGCGCCTCGGCGCGGCTCAGCCCGTGCTCGCGGAGGTAGATGTCGAGCATCGCCTCGCTGTGCGCGCCGAGGGTGTTCATCCCGACCGTGCGGCCGATCAGGTCGCGCGGGGTGCGCACGGGGCTGTCCTCGGTGACGTAGTAGCCGCTGAACGCGGCCTCGTCGGAGCCGTAGTAGCTGATGACGGCTCTGACGGGCGCGTCGCGGGAGGCGAGTTTGACGATGGCGCCGTTGAACGCGCCGCCGAAGTCGATCTGGCCCGAGGCCGCGGACTGGATGTCCTGCGGTCCGCTGATGGTGTTGCCGACCCAGTCGAGTCTCACGTCCTCCAGGTAGCCGAGCTCGGCGGCGAGTTCGGCCGGTGTGACCTGTCCCGCCCAGCCCTGGTAGCGCAGCGTCCCGGTGTTCCGCACCCCGCTGCCGCTCGCCGTGCCGCAGCCGGCGGCCGCGAGTGCGGACAGTCCGGTGAAAGCGAGAAATGTGCGTCGTGATGTGGTGTGCACGTGGAATTCCTTCATTTGCTGCACGAAAGGCAGAGGGAGGGCACGGGGAGGAATAGCGCCGGGAAAGCACCGGGCGCGAAGAAAGAACGGCGCACGGCGAGGGCGCACGGCGCGCCGGGAAATGCGGCGCGCACCGGCACCGGCACGGGCCGGAGTACGGGGCGGGCGATGGTGCGCGCGGGAACGGTGAGGCACACCGGTCCGCCGGGGACGGACCCGCCCGCCGGGGAGGGACCCGCCCCGGACTGCGGACGAATCCGCAGGCGGAGGAGGTCTACCGGACCGGACGGGAGGGCCGTGCCGCGGCGCGGGCCGGGCCGTGCCCGGCGCATGGCACCGGGCGGGATGTGCCGGACGCGGCCCCGGGGGGCGCCGTCCCGCGGGCCCGCCGGCCGCTCAGGGGCGGCTCAGCGGCCGGCGGCACACAGCGCGCTGGCAAGACGTCGCAGATCGACGTGCAGACGCGAAACGAGAATCTCGGCTTGACTCACGCCCAAGAGACTGGCAGTGAATTCCCGGTGCGTCAATGACACGTCCCCTGCGTCTCGCATCGTGAATTGTTGCAGATTTCTTTCGCCGTCCTCCACTGCGTCAGTCGACGGAAGCCGGAGCACTCCCCGGCGTGGTGACCGGGCCGCCGCCACCGGGCCCGCGCAAGATGCCAGGACGTCCATGGTCCCGACAGAGCCCGTTCCCCTCCGCGTTCCCCCCGCCCCCTGGTGCGCACGTCCGCGCACCGCGATGCTGTCCGCCGACAGCGCTTACCACGAGCTCGACAAGCCGTATTCCGGGAGTAGTTGTGGGCCTTGGCAGAGCAAGACACACCGTCGTGCTGCTCGCGACCGTCACCGCCCTCGCGGCGGGCGCCGCCGTGCCGGCCGCGGCCGCCGCACCCGACCCCCCGCCCCGCGAGAGCGCCGAGATACTGCGGCCGATCGCCCCGCCCCCCGCCCGGGGCGCCGGTACGGCCTTCGCGCCGGCCCTTGACCCGGCGGGCATCGAGACCGCCCGCAGCGCGCGGCCCGTCGCGCCCGGCGTACGGCTCAGCTCCTACGACCGCCTCGAAGCCGCCAAGTGGCTGCGCGTCGACGAACTCTCGGTCGACCTCGGCGCCGGTGTCCGCGCCGACTACCTCTCGTCCGGGAAGGTCGCCGACCGGCGCAGCGTCAGCGACCTCGCGGCAGGCCACGACCCCGGTGAGGGCCGGCGGACCGTGGCCGCGATCAACGCGGACTTCTTCGACATCAACCAGACCGGCGCCCCGCTGGGAGCGGGCATCCGCGACGGCGAGCTCACCCACTCCCCGGGCTACGGGACCCACAAGGCCGTCGGCATCGGCCCCGGCGGTGCCGGACGCGTCCTGGAGCTCTACTTCGAGGGCACCCTGACGCTCCCCTCGGGGCCGGTGCCGCTCGGCGCCTACAACGCCGCCAACGTGCCCGCCGGCGGCATCGGGGCCTACACCTCCGCCTGGGGCGAGGCCGACCGCGCCCTCACCGTCGACGCCGCGTCACCCGTCGCCGAGGCCGAGGTCCGCGACGGCAGGATCGTCGCCGTCCGCGACCGGCCCGGCACCGGCGCCGTCGCGGCGGACACCACCGTCCTCGTGGGCCGCGAGGCCGGCGCGTCCGCGCTTGCCGCACTGGAGCCGGGGGACCCCGTCTCCCTCGCCTACCGGCCCCGCACCGACAGCGGACCCGTACCGCGCACGGCCGTCGGGGGACGCGAACTCCTCGTCGTCGACGGCGTGCCCCAGGACCACGAGGGCACCGGCAACAACGCCACCGCACCCCGCACCGCCGTCGGCTTCTCGGCCGACGGACGCCGGATGCACGTCGTCACCGTCGACGGCCGCCAGGCCGACAGCGGCGGCGTCACCCTCACCGAACTCGGCCTCATGATGAAGAAGGCGGGCGCGCACAACGCGCTCAACCTCGACGGCGGCGGCTCCTCCACCCTCCTCGCCCGCGAACCGGGAAGCGACGCCCTCCTGGTGGAGAACAGCCCCTCCGACGGCAGCGAGCGCACCGTCCCGAACGGCCTCGCCCTCACGGCGCCGGACGGCAGCGGCCGGCTGACCGGGTTCTGGGTCGAGACCGCGATGCCCGCGGGCACCGCGCCGACCGGCGACCCCGTCCTCGGCGGCCATCCCGAGCGGGTGTTCCCCGGACTCACCCGCCGGCTCACCGCCGCGGGCTACGACGAGACGTACGGACCCGCCGCGGGTGTGCCGCGCTGGCACGCCCGCGACGCCTCCGTCGGACGGGTCGACGACGACGGCGTCTTCCGCGCCCGGCGCAGCGGAACGACCGAGATCGCCGCCGAACGCGGCGGCGCCCGCGGCACGATCCGGCTGTCCGTGCTCGGTGAACTGGCCCGCATCGAGCCCACCGTGCGCCGCGTCGCGCTCGCCGACACCGGCGCGACCGGCACCTTCGGCGTCCTCGGCCACGACGCGCAGGGCAACAGCGCGCCCGTCGAACCGGCCGACGTCACCCTCGACTACGACCGGGCCCTGTTCGACGTCCGCCCCGACGGACGCGGCGGCTACACCGTCCTCGCACGCTCCGAGGGCCGCAGCGCCGGGCTGGTGACGGTGCGGGCGGGCGGCCGGACCACCGTCGTCGGCGTGAGCGTCGGCCTGGCCGAACAGGACGTGGCCGCCTTCGACGACGCCGCCGGCTGGCGCTTCAGCCAGGCGCGCGCGAACGGCTCGCTCGCCGCGACACCCGACGGACACGACGGCACCGGACTGGAACTGACCTACGACTTCACCCTCTCCACGGGCACCCGCGCCGCCTACGCGGCGCCTTCGCAGCCCATCGCCGTGCCGGGGCAGCCGCAGTCGTTCTCGCTGTGGATCAAGGGCGACGGGAACGGCGCCTGGCCCACCCTCCACCTCAAGGACGCCGCCGGCTCCGACCATCTGCTGCGCGGTCCGTACGTCACCTGGACCGGCTGGCGCCAGGTGGTCTTCCCGGTGCCGGCCGGGGCGGCGACCCCGCTGTCGGTGTTCCGCTTCTATCTCGCGGAGACCGCCGCCAACCGGCAGTACACCGGCCGCATCGTCGTCGACGGCCTGACCGCGCAGGTCCCGCCGGCCATCGACCTGCCCGCCCCGCAGCGGGTCGCCGACCCGCTCGTCGACCCCGCCGCGGTCACCGGCGCGCGCGACTGGCGCTTCGCCGTGATGTCGGACGCGCAGTTCGTCGCCCGCGACCCCGACAGCGCGCTGGTGCGCCAGGCGCGCCGGACCCTGCGCGAGATCAGGGCCGCCGGCCCGGACTTCCTCGTCGTCAACGGGGACCTCGTCGACGAGGGAGCCCCCGCCGACCTGGCCTTCGCCCGCCGCGTCCTCCAGGAGGAACTCGGCGACGACGTGCCCTGGTACTACGTGCCCGGCAACCACGAGGTCATGGGCGGCAGGATCGGCGACTTCGTCGCCGAGTTCGGGCCCGCCCACCGGGTGTTCGACCACCGCGGCACCCGCTTCGTCACACTCGACACCTCGTCACTGAGTCTGCGCGGCGGCGGCATCGAGCAGATCAGGGAGCTGCGCGCGCAACTCGACGCGGCCGCGTCCGACCCCCGGGTCCAGTCCGTGATGGTCGTCGAGCACGTCCCGCCGCGGGACCCCACGGTGCAGAAGGCGAGCCAGCTCGGCGACCGCAAGGAGGCCGCGCTGGTCGAGGACTGGCTGGCGGGCTTCCGCAGGTCGACGGGGAAGGGCGCGGCCCTGATCGGCAGCCACGTCGGCGTCTTCCACGCCTCCCACGTGGAGGGCGTGCCGTACCTGGTCAACGGGAACTCCGGGAAGAACCCGGCCGCGCCCGCCGGCGAGGGCGGCTTCACCGGGTGGTCGATGGTCGGCGTGGACGCGGTCGGCCCCGCCGAGCAGGCGGCCGCCCGCCGCGCTCCGTTCGGACCCCGGCCGGACTGGGTCTCCGTCCAGACCCGTGCCCACGTGGACGACGTACGCCTGGACGCCCCGCCCACGGTGGCCCCGGGCACCACGGCACAGGTCGGCGCGAGCGTGCTCCAGGGCACCAGGAGGGTGCCGGCGGCCTGGCCGGTGAGCGTGGACTGGTCGGGGTCGCCCGGCCTCCACATCGGGCGCACCGAGGACGCGCGCGCCCGCCATGTCGCCTCCTTCGACCCCGCGACGGGGCGCCTCACCGGCCTCCGCCAGGGCGCGGTGACCATCGCCGTCACCGTGGGCGGCGTCACCCGCACGACGGCGGTCGCGGTCACCCGCGCCGCGGCCCCGGCCGCCTAGGCCTTGTCTGACACATCCCGCCTGGCGCGCGACGCCCGGCACGCACTCCCCCGGCCACCGCTGGGGGAGTGCCCCCATGCCGCGTTGCCGGAATCGTCGGAGTACGCCCGGTACGAGGATGATCCTCCGCCTCGCGATCGCACGCACCAGGCGCCGCGGGCCCCGCCCTCCGGGCGGACGGAGCTGCTTTCGCCACGCGCCCGGCGACTGGCGGCCTCGCTGCCGCAGCTCCCGGCAGGAGCCGACGCCGGCGCTTTTGCGGTGCCGGGTGGGCGGTCCGGGACGGCTGGGCCGGCGCGGTCAGTCCGCGTGGTCGGACAGTTCGCCGGCGCGGGCACTGATCAGCCGGCGGACGACGGTCGCCGATCGCGACGGCTGGCTGTCCCTGCGCTGGACCAGGCAGGCCTCGACCGGCTCCGCGTCCAGCAGCGGCAGCCAGACCAGATCCGGCGGCTGTTCCTGCGGCCCGAAGCGGGCGAGCAGTCCGACCCCGGCGCCCTGGCGCACCATGGTGACCACGGTCCGTGCCGTCATGGCCTCGACTATCGGCTCGGCCTGCGGCAGGCGCTCCGTGAGCCGCTGGTGCAGGACGGTTCCCGGACGCATGGTCACGATCGGCCATGCCGCGAGATCGCCCCAGGTGATCCGGTCCTGACCGGTGAGCGGGTGGTCCGGCCGGGCCCAGACGCCCAGTGGCGCCGTCATGAGCCGCTGCCGGGTCAGGCCGCTGAGGGCCGGCTCGTCGGGGGTGGTGACCACGGCGAGGTCCAGGTCACCGTCCCGTACGGCGCGTTCGATGTCGGTCGAGGAGCCCTCCCGTACGGAGAAGCGCAGACCCGGATGGTGGCTGAGCAGCCGTCCGACGACGGGGGCCACGATGGTCTCGACGGTCACCGATCCGCCGCCGATGGAGACCCGGCCCCGGTAGGTCCCGTTGGCGGCCCGCGCCGCCTCGCGCACGGCGTCCTCGGCGGCCACGAGCCGGCCGAGCGGGCCGACGAGCGCCTCACCGGCAGGCGTGGCGCGGACTCCGCCCCGGCTGCGGATCAGCAGAACGGCGTCCAGCTCCTCCTCGAGGGCGATGAGCTGCTGGCTGATCGTGGGCTGGCTGACACCGCAGAGCGCTGCCGCCGAGCGGAGCGATCCCGTGCTGATCGCGGCGAGGAGGTATCTGGCGCGTTCGACTCGCATCGGCACAGGTTATAGCCATTGCCTTGCACCGGAGCCAGTATCCCGCATGGTTCCCAGGACGGTTCTGCTGCGACATCGTGCCGTGAGTCACGATCGTGCGATGACGCGCCGGTCGCCGGTGAAAGGATTTTTCGTGCCTGGGCCTCTGCATGGAGTGCGTGTTCTGGACATCTCGACCGTTCTGGCCGGTCCCCTTGCTTCCTCGCTGCTCGCCGAGTTCGGCGCCGAGGTGATCAAGGTCGAGCTGCCGGGTGCCGGGGATCCGGCACGCAGCTACCCTCCGCTGGAGGACGGGGTGTCCGCCGGCTGGGCGGTCATCGGCCGCAACAAGTCCAGCGTGACCATCGACCTGCACCACCCGGAGGCCGCGGACCTCGTCGGGCGGCTGGCCGCGACGGCGGACGTGGTGGTCACCAATTTCCGGCCGGCCGCCCTGCGCCGTTTCTCCGTCGACTTCGGCGACCTCGTCGCCCACCGGCCCGACCTCGTCATGGTGCACGTGAGCGCCTACGGGCGGACCGGCCCGTACGCGGACCGCCCCGGCTTCGCCCGCGTCGCCGAGGCCTTCGCGGGCCTGACCCATCGCACGGGCTTCCCCGACGGGCCGCCGGTCTTCGCCGGATACCCGGTCGCCGACGGAGTCACCGGGATCTACGCGGCGTTCGCCGCGATGCTCGCACTGCGCCAGCGTGACCTGACCGGCGAGCCCCAACTGGCCGACATCGGTCTGTACGAACCTCTGCTGCGGATGATGGAGGACTTCATCGCCGACTACGGCGCGACCGGCGAGGCCCAGGGCCGCCAGGGCAACGAGAACCCGCACATCAGCCCCAACAACCTCTACCGGACACGGGACGGGCGGTGGCTGGCCCTGCCCGCGTCGACCGAGCAGATGTGGCGCCGCCTCATCGTCGCCATGGACGCACCGGATCTCGCGGCCTACGACTCCATGACGGCCCGCCTCGAACACCGTGCCGAGATCGAAGGACGGGTGGCCGCCTTCGTGGCCTCCCACGATCTCGCCCCCCTGACCGAACTGCTCGAGACGTCCGGCGTGGCCTGCGGCCCGGTGAACACGGCCGCCGACATCTGCGCCGACCCGCAGGTGCGGGCGCGTGGATCGGTGGTCGAGGTGACCGACGAGCACACCGGACGGACCCGTGTGGTGCAGGGCTCCGCGGGGCGCTTCTCGGGCTTCACGCAGCAGATCGACAGGCGCGCTCCACGGCTGGGCGAGCACACCCGTGACGTGCTGAGGGGCCTCGGCCTCGACGCGGCAGCCATCGACGACCTCGCCGACCGCGGCGTCATCTGAACGGGGAACGCACTCATGTCCGTGGCCGACGTGTCCATCGTCGTACTCATCGCTCTCTTCGCCGCAGCCCTCGTTCCGCGGTTCCACCTCGGACTCGCCGCCCTGCCGGCCGCCTTCCTCGTCGGCCTCGCCGCGGACCGCGGCGCCGAGGAGGTGACGGCGTTCTTCCCCGGCGACTTCTTCGTGCTGCTCGTCGGCATCACGGCGCTGTTCGCGGTCGCCCAGATCAACGGCACCCTCGACTGGCTCCTCGACGGCATGCTCCGCCTGGTCCGCGGACAGGCCCTGATGATCGCTCTGGTGCCGTTCCTGATCGGTGCCGTGCTGACGGCGATCGGCACTCTCCCGGCGGCGGCCACCGCCATCGTCGCGCCGATCGCGCTCGGGATCGCCGCGCGGTACGGGATACCGCCGCTCATCGCGGCCGTACTCGGTCTCACCGGCATCATCAGCGGGCTCCTCTCGCCGCTGGCCGTGTACGGCACCACCGCGCATCAGCTCGGCGAGAAACTCGGCGTCGGCCTGCCCGGCTCCGCGCCGGTCAGCTTCTTCGCCGGAGGAGTGCTGGCGGGCCTCCTCGTCTCCACCGCCTGTCTCGTGGTCGGTACGCGCACCGGGGCCATGCCCCGCGGTCGCCTCACGACGCTTGCGACTCCGCCCCCGGGCACGCCGGCCGCCGTGCCGGCCACAGGCCACGGCACCGGGCCCGTACGGGAGGAGGACACCCGGCGCGCGCGTTCCCCGATCGCGGCCCGGATTCTCACGCTGACGTGTCTGCTCGCCGTGGTGGTGCTGTCCGTCGGCTTCGACATCAACATCGGATACCTGGGTCTCACCGCCGCGGTCGTCCAGCAGCTCGTCCTCCGGCTGGATCCGAACGAGATCATCTCCCGGATTCCCTGGAACATCGTGCTCCTGATCGGCGGACTCCTCACCTACGTCGGCCTGATGCAGGATCTGGGAGCCTTCGCCCGCATCAGCGACCTGCTGCGCGTGGAGGGATCGCCGATGCTGAGCCTGCTCGTCCTGTGCTACATCGCCGGGATCACGTCCTTCGCCGCAAGCTCCATCGCGGTCTTCGCGACCACGA
Organism: Streptomyces genisteinicus; assembly: GCF_014489615.1. Classification (GTDB taxonomy): domain Bacteria; phylum Actinomycetota; class Actinomycetes; order Streptomycetales; family Streptomycetaceae; genus Streptomyces; species Streptomyces genisteinicus. The sequence goes on along the minus strand of NZ_CP060825.1, from coordinate 541,710 downwards.
TGCCGCTGGTCCCGGCGCTCGTCGCCGACGGGGCCTCACCCGTGGGCGCCATCCTCGCGATCGCGCTGGCGTCGATCCTGGTCGACATCAATCCGCTGGGCATCACCGGCGGCCTGATCCTCGGCGCCGCCGACCCGGCCGCCCGGGCACCGCTCTTCCGGCAGCTCCTCACCTGCGGACTCGCCTCCGTCGTCGTCGCTCCGGCGCTGGCCTGCGCCGCCTTCGGATGGTGGTGAGGCCCTGACCGCCCTGGCCCGTGGTGGTGAGGCCCTGACCGCCCTGACGCCCTCCGCTCGATCAGGGCGGTCAGGGCCCGCCAGGATCCGGACAAGGGCGGCCCGGAGGGCCCGCTGCTGCCGCAGGGCGTCGAGCCGGGCCGCCGCGGCCGCGCCGCCGCCCCTGCCGCGCGGCAGGGGCGGCGGCGCGCGGCGCTCAGTCCGCGTCCAGCCGCTGCCCGAGCAGATCCAGCCCGTGCCGCAGCCGGCGGAAGTAGGTGGCCCGGCTCAGATGGAGCCGGCGCGCCAGCTGCTGATGGGTCTGCCGGCGCCCGAGGTAGTAGTGCAGCAGGATCTGCCCGGCCTCGGCGTCCTCGCGCGTGTCGCTGTCCGCCAGGGCGCACACCCCGTCCCGCAGCGCCTTCCGCAGATCCTCCGCCGTCGGTGTGCCCGGGGAGCGCAGCAGCGGGCTGTGCGCCAGCCAGGCGGGGTCGGAGAGGTGCGCGAGCGCCTCGCCCACGTCGCGGCCGGTGGCCGAGGGCCCGGCCGTCCGCAGACCGAAGGGGAGTCGTTCCACCCATGCGGTGATCGCGTCGTGTCCGAAGTCCTGGCTGTAGATCTCGGGCTTGCGGCCGCACCGGTAGACGTCGTCGGCCGTGGTGCCGTGCTCGTGGAAGTGCAGGCTCGTCAGAAGCTGCTGGTAGTGCGGGCTCGGAGTGGAGACCGTCAGCAGCACGCTGTTCGCCATGACGTGGTGGAGCAGGTCCCGCAGCAGCCGCGCGTGCAGTCCGCGGTCCGGGCAGTACGCGGCTCCGAGGACCAGGGACCGGGTCGGCTGACCGCCCATCAGCCGGTCCGTGTGCTGCTGGAGCAGGGGCTCCATGCTGCCGACGGTGCGGTCGGCGGCATGCACCAGACCCATGACGCCCACGGCCCGGCCGTCGCGGTCCCGGGCCAGCCGGAAGCCGGTGGGGTCGTCACGCAGCCACCTGTCCACCATGCGCTCCGTGCGCCGGGTGTCCATGCCGCCCTGCCGGGCCCACTGGTGCATCAGCCCGCCGATGTCGTCGGCGTCGTCCGGTGCCGCCGTCTCGATCGAACCGTCGGCCGCGCTCGCCGGGAACAGCGTCTCGCGGACGACGGGGTGGTCGAGGAGGGCCATGGTCCCCTCGGCGAGCCGCCCCCGGTGCGCCACGTCCGGCTCCGCGGCCAGCTGCCGCCTGCGGCGGGTGACCGCGCGGGACAGCACCCCGTGGTGGGCCGCGGGCTGCCGCCACCGGTGGGCCAGCCGGAGCACGGAGCGGAACGGCTCCAGCACGGCCAGACCGAGTTCCGTACGGCCGATGAGGCTGAGCCGGCCCAGCGACTCGAAGAGCTCCCGGCTCTCGTCGAGGAGCTCCCGGTCCCCGCCCCAGACGGTGGCGAGCCTGTCCAGGGCGCTCTCCCACCCGGGGCCGGGACGCTCGCGCGACAGACGCGCGGTGATCTCCTGCACGGCCTGGTCGGCGACGGCCCCGGGGGCGTCCGGTGAGGCGCCCGCGTGCAGCGCCCGGCAGGCCGCGCCGGCGACCAGCGGGTTGCCGCCGGCCATGCGGACGACCAGCTCCCGTGCCGCGGCGGCGGGCAGTTGTGCGTCGGCCGCCAGCCGCGCGATCCGCTGGTCGGACCAGGGCGCGGTCTCCAGGACGGCCGCTCCCGAGAGCGTCCAGCCGGGCTGGGCCAATAAGGAACGCCGGCTCACGACGAGCAGCGGTGCGGCGGGCGTCTCGTGCGGGAGCCGTACGCCGTCCAGCACCGCGAGGGCGTCCGGGCCGTCGGCGCTGTCCAGCACCAGCGGCCGGGTGGTGGGCTCGGCGAGCGCCGCCCGCACGGCGTCCGGGGAGCCGTCGCGGGACAGGTCCACCACGCGCGACGGCCCCAGCCGTGACACCAGCCAGGACTTGCCGCTCCCGAGCGGCCCCGTCAGGTTCACCAGCCGGTGACGGTCCATCACCGCCCGCAGCACTTCGGGCGTCGCCCGAGCCGGTGCACCCGTCGCCGCAGCCTCGGTCATGAGGCCTTCCACCACGCTTCCCGCAGGACCGTCCTCGAACACGGCGACACCCTAGTGAGCGGGCTCCACGACGAGAAGACCATGAACCGGATCGGCCTGTGAGACTCCCGTGAGACCCCTGTGGGACCCCACCGGCCGGGGGTCGTGGCTAGCGTGGAGCGGTGATCGCGCCGGGTGACCGGACCGGATCCCCAGGGAGGCCGCATGAATGCCCACAGCATGTCCGTACTCGGTCTGACCAGCACCGAGGAGGACGTCTACCGCCACTTCCTGCGGAATCCCGGAACACCCCAGCGGCGGATCCCCGGGACGTCACCGGACGAACGGGAGACCGTGCTGCGGGCCGTCGCGCGGCTCCGGGAGCTGCGCCTGCTGCACGGGGACGACGCGACCACCTGGGCGGTGGATCCCGTCGTCGCCGTTCCCCGGCTGGCGGGCGAGCAGCTGGACGCGGCGCACCGGACGATGCGTCAGCTCGTCGACATGCGGCCGGTCCTGCGGTCGCTGCGGCACGAGAGACCGGTGCCCGGGGCCGCGGCCCCGGGAGACGCCGCCGCCGCGCTGGTCCGGCTGGAGGACCCGCGGGCGGTACGCGCCCGGGCGGGCCAACTGGCCTTCGGGGCACGGTCGGAGGTGCTCGCGGCGGACCCCTGCGACGCACTCACACCGGAGCGCGCCGCCTACGCCCGGCATCTCGATCTGGGGCGGCTGAGCCGGACGGTGCGCGTGCGGGTCCTGGTGCGGACGACGGCGCTCGCCGACGCGGAGAGCCTCGGCAGGATGCGGCACCTGCATGCCGGCGGCGCGGCCGTCAGGGTCGCGGACCAGCTGTCCGAGACGGTTCTCGTCTGCGACCGGCACGCGGCACTGGTGCCCATCGACGCCCGCGACACCGGGCGCGGCGCCCTGTACACCGAGGAGAGCGGGCTGGTGAGCAGCCTGGTCGGCCTCTTCGAGCGGCTGTGGGCCACCGCGACCGACTTCGCCGACCTCGCGGCGGTGGACACCGGGCGCACCGTCCGGCTCACCGACACCCAGCGCCTGGTGCTCACCGCCATGTGCGCCGTGAGCAAGGACGAGACGGGTGCCCGGCAGGCACGCATGTCCCTGCGCACCTACCGGCGGCACATCTCCGACGTCCTGACGCTGCTGGGCGCCTGCAACCGGGCCCAGGCCGCGCTGCTCGCGCGTGAGCGCGGCTGGGTGTGACCGCTCGGCGGGGGAGCGCGGCGGGGTGCGGGCGGCCGGGTGAGCGCCGCCGGGTGCAGGCGGCCGGGTGCGGGCGCTCTGCGCGTGAGCGCCGCGGGGTGTGGGCGGTGACGGGCGGCGCGACGGCTCCGCCCGTTGGTCTCACTCCGCGGCCGCTCCGTCCCGGCGGGCGCCACGGGCCCCCGCCCCGCTCCGTCCCAGCGGCGGCACCCGCAGGCCGAACTCCCGGCGCAGGGCGCTCCGGGCGGCCAGCAGGCCGCACATCCCGTGCACGCCGGGACCCGGCGGGGTGGCGGCCGAGCAGAGGTAGACGCCCGGCAGCGGGGTGCGGTACGGGTCCCAGCGGACCACGGGCCGGAAGACGGACTGCCGCAGGCCGAGGGCTCCCGTAGCGATGTCCCCGCCGACGTAGTTGGGGTTGTAGCGGGCCAGCGCGGCCCCGGACACGCCGCGTTCGGCGACCACGGTGTCGGTGAACCCGGGCGCGTGGCGCTCGATCGCCGCCCGCACCAGCGGCAGCGGATCGCGGGTGGAGCCGTGCGGGAGGTGCGCGTACGCCCACACCGGACGGCGCCCGGGGAGGGCGCGCCCCGGGTCGGCCACGGCCGGGTCCACCACCAGCACGAAGGGCCGTTCGCCCGGTAGGCCCCGGGCGGTGGCCGTCTCCTGCCGGAAGACCTCCCGCGCCGTCCCTCCGAGGTGCACGGTCACCGCCCGGCCGACTTCGGGGGCGGACCAGGGGATCGGCTCCGAGACGAGGAAGTCGGCCTTGCCGGCCGCCGGGCCGTAGCGGTAGCGGCGCAGCGCGCGGGCGTAGCGAGGGGGCAGCCGGCCGCCGGCGAGGGATTCCAGTGCGGTGGGGGAGACGTCGAGGAGAACCGCCCGCACTCCGTCCAGCTCGCGCAGGTCGGTGATCTCCCGGCCGGTGTGCAGCACGCCCCCGTGCGCCTGGATGTCGGCCGCCAGGGCGTCCGCGATGCTCCGGCTGCCGCCGCGCGGTACCGGCCAGCCCGGCCCGTGGGCGAGCTGTGCGAGCAGCAGCCCGACCGCGGCGCCGGGCAGCGACGGCAGCGGGCCGGTCACATGTGCGGCGGCGCCGGCCAGCAGCGCCGGGGCCTTCTCGCCGCGGAAGGCGAGGGGCCCCAGCCGGGTCCCGTGGAGCAGGACCCGGCTCAGCAGGGCCGGGGCGGCCCGGAGGCCGGGAGGCCGCCGCAGGTCGGACAGGAGCAGCCCGGCCAGCTCCGTGCCGTGCGCCAGCAGCGGCTCCATCAGGCGGCGCCAGCGCGCTCCGTCCGGACCGAGCCCGGCGCAGGTCGCGTCGAGGTCGTGCCAGGCGAGGGCGGCCCGCCCGTCGTCGAGGGGGTGGGCGTAGCTGATCTCCGGGCGGAGCATGTCCACCCGCGCGTCGAGGCCGAACTCCCGGAAGAACGGGGAGGACATGCCCATCGGATGCACCGCCGAGCAGATGTCGTGGACGACGCCGGAGTCGAACAGGTCGGCTCCGCGCAGCCCGCCCCCCAGGGTGCCGGCGGCCTCGTACACCTCGACCCGCAGGCCGGCGCGGGCCAGCACGACGGCGGCGGCGAGGCCGTTCGGCCCGCTGCCGACGACGGCCGCGTCCACCGCGCTCACCGGGGGCGTCCCGGGCCCTGGGCACAGAGCCGGCGGGCGTCGCCGCCGGGGCCGGGCGGGCGGTGCGCCGTCTGACCGGCGCCCGCGGCGGCGGGGGTCATCCGGCCACTCCCGCGCCGGGCCGCGAGGACGGTGCGCCGGTGGCCGCCAGCGACGCCGCCTCGGTACGGGCGCCGTCCGCGAACTGAGCCGCGGCCAGCCGGCCGTAGAGGGCGTCGTCGCGGATGAGCTGCGCGTGGGTGCCGACGGCGCGTACCCGGCCGTCGTCGAGGACCACGATGCGGTCGGCCTCCACCACGGTGGAGATGCGGTGCGCGATGGCGACGACCGCGCAGCGGCGGGCGATGCGCCGCAGACTGTCGCGCAGCGCCGCCTCCGACTCGGAGTCGAGATGGGCGGTGGCCTCGTCGAGGAGGATCACGGCGGGCTTCTGGAGCAGCGCCCTGGCCACGCAGAGCCGCTGCCGCTGTCCGCCGGAGAGTCCGGTGCCGTGGTCGCCGAGCGGGGTGTCCAGGCCCTCGGGCAGGGCCGCGACCACAGCGGTGAGCCCGGCCAGGTCGACCGCCTCCGCGATGTCGGCCTCGGTGGCGTCGGGCGCGGCGTACACGATGTTCTCCCGGACGGTGCCGCGCATCGCGGCGCTGTCCTGCTGGACGTAGCCGACGCCGCCGCGGATCTCGGCGGGTGACAGGTGCGCGATGTCCCTGCCGTCCAGGAGCACGGCGCCCCGTTCGGGGCGGTAGAACCGTTCGACGAGCTGGAAGACCGTGGTCTTGCCGGCGCCGGAGACACCGACGAGTGCGGTGAGCCCGCGCCGGGGCACGGTGAAGGACACGGCGTCCAGGACGGGCCGGTCGCCGTAGCCGAAGCGGACGTCGCGGAACTCGACGGCCGGATGCCCGCCAGGGACGGGCGGCTCGGCGCTCGCGTCCCGCACCGGGTCCGGAGCGGCACCCGCACTGCCGGCGGGAGCGGGGGCGTCCTCCTGCGGGATGCCGTCCAGCTCGTCCACGCGCTGCATGGCGGCCCGGCCCTGCTGGTAGGTGCCGAGCGAGAGGAAGACGAGGACCAGCGGGGAGACGAGGTAGAAGAGGTACATCGTGAAGGCCGTGAAATCGGCGACGCCCAGGGAGCCGGTCGCCACCCTGGCCATGCCGATGCCCATCACGGCGGCGAGCGAGGCCTGCAGCCCGACGTTGAGGACCGGCGAGAACAGGGCGTTGAGCACGGTGACCCGGTTGCCGGACCGGCGGACCGTGTCCGCGCGCGCCGCGAGGCGGTCCTCCTCCCGGCTCTCCGCCCCGGCCGCCTTCACCGTGGGCAGGGCCGCGAGCACCCGCTGGAGGTCGGCGCCGAACTCGCCGGTGTCCGCGCGGTTGACCAGGGCCGCCCGGCGCAGCCCGCGGGCGACCCCGATGGAGGCGACGCTGGCCACGCCGAGGCAGCCGACGGTCACCAGCAGCAGCCAGAGGTCGATCAGGGCCATCATCACCACCCCGCCGAGCACGATCAGCCCGTTGAGGAGGATCTGCGCCATGCTCTGGGTGAGCGCGATCTTCATCAGCGCGGTGTCGCCCACCAGCCGGGTGTGCACGTCGCCCTGCCGCTGGGTGTGGAGGTACCCGAGGTCGGCGCGGAGCACCTTCCCCGCGAGCAGGACCCGGGCGTCGCGGACGATGTTCTCGCCGGCCCGGCCGATGAGGCACCCCTGGGTCGCGGAGAGCGCGGCGTCCGCCACGAACAGGACGGCCAGCAGGACGACGAAGAGGGCGACCGGCTCGTCCCGCCCGACCGCCTCGATGAGGTGGGCGACCAGCTTCGGCTGCACGAGGGTGGAGACCACGCCGACGGTCCCGAGCAGTACCCCGCCCGTCAGGAGCCGGGCCTGGGAACGGGTCAGCCGCGTGACGAGGCCGCCCGGCGCGGCTGTGGCGGCGGTCATGAGAGCTCCGTCCGTCCGGCGCGGACGAACCGGCTGATGTGGACGCCGCTGAGGGCGGTGTCGAACGCGCCGCCGGACCAGTCGCCGTGGAGGCTGACCCGTTCGAGTCCGGCGTCGGCCGCGTACGCCTCGATGTCCTCCGGGGTGGTGAGGCGGGTGATCTCGGTTCCTATCCGCGTGCCGCCGGGCTCGTGCAGCAGGTGCGAGGTGTGCCAGAGCCCTTGTTCGGCGAGGAGCGTGGAGTAGGTCTGGAGCCCGGTCCCCGGTTCGGGGTACGGGGCGAAGAAGGAGGTGCGGCTGAGTCCTTCGTGCAGGGTGTGGACGAAGCCGGGGTTGTGGGTCTCCACCACGAGGGTTCCGCCGGGCGCGAGCCGGCGCGCGGCCGCGGCGACGGCGGCGCGCTGGCCCGCCGGGTCGAGGATCAGGGACATCGTGCCGCAGACGCAGTAGACGAGTCCGTGGCTGCCGGCGTCGTCGTACGTGCGGATGTCGCCGTGCACGGGGGTCACGGGGACCCCGGACTCCGCGACGGCGGTCCGCAGCCGTTCGAGCATCTCCGGGGACGAGTCCACACCGACGACCTCGCCGGTGAGACGTGCGAGGGGGACGGCGATGCGGCCGGTGCCCACCCCGAGTTCGAGTGCCGACCCGCCGGGATGCCAGTCCGCCAGTGCCGCGGCCGTGCGCTCGGCCGTGCCGTCCTGCGGGAAGAGCCGGTCGTAGAAGTCGGCGAAGACCCTGCCGTAGCCGATGTCCGCGATCGCGGGGGCGGCGGTGTCCGACGGTGCGGTCGCGGTGCTCATGCCTGCTCGCCTTCTCCCGCCGGAGCGGACGGGGTGGTCGCCGGGGTGTGGTGGGCCGTTGTGCCATGGGCCGTTGTGCCATGGGCCGGGGCGTGGTGTGCCGGGGCGTTGTGCGTCGGGGTGCCGTGTGCCGGGGTGTTCATCGGGGTGTAGGGGGAGACGAAGATGATCTCCGGCTCCTCGGAGTCGTCGTAGCCGGCGTTGCGGGCGAGGGTGAACTGGAAACCCTTGATGCCGGTGGCCCCCGAACGCTCGATGCCGGCCCGGAACCAGGCGCTCAGGATGCGGTATCCGGGCATGCCACGGGCCGTGGTGAACCCCTTGTCGAGATGGCGCATCACCTCGGTGCCGAGGTCGAACACCGCCTTCTCGGCCCGGCGGCTGGGGAACCAGACGATCTGGTGGGCCCTGCGCCCCGCGATGACCTCCACGGGCGTCCAGTCGGAGGTCTCCCCGGCCTCGTTCAGGGTGCGGCAGTAGAACTGCAGGTCGTGCTGGGCCGGAGTGGGCGCGAAGAAGCGCCAGTTGGGGAACAGGGTGGAGAACACGTCGAACCGGGCGAGCCTGCTGAACGACGGCAGAGGGTGCTGGCTGACGAGGGTGCCCACCAGCAGCAGGCCGGCGAGCAGCCGTACGTTGCCGTCCGCGCCGCCGAAGTGGCGGGCGAGCAGCCGGCCGGCCGGGGCGCTGGGGTCGGTGCCGTTCATCGGGTTCCCTCCTGGCGGGCCGTCGCGGACTGCTGATCCGTCGTGCTCGGCTGTCCTGTGGTGGTCTGCCGCCCCGGGCCGGCGCCGGGCAGCGCGGCCGTGGTGTCGCCGAGGAAGGCCAGGAGGTGCCGGGCGGCCTCGCCCGCGAGCTGGGGGTCGGTCAGGAGACTGTCGTGGTCGGCGTTCTCGACGACGGTGCTCCGGACGGTCCTGTCCGCCGGGTGCGCGTCGGCGAGGTCCTTGTGCAGCAGCAGGTGGTCGGGGTCGCTGTCGACGGTCTGCTGGGCGGACAGCACCAGGGCGTGGCTCTCCAGCCGGGGCAGCGGGCCCTCGAAGGACCGGAAGTCCGCCTCCGCGGCCCGCCATTCGCGCAGCGCGGCGGTCCACATGCGATGGTCGGCGAGCTCCGCCATCGCCCTGTCGCGCACCGGCGCGGGCAGGTTCCGGATCCAGCCGGGAGTCTGCATGAGCACACCGAGGCCGGCCCGCAGGCTGACGGACGTCGAGCGGATCAGCGCCTCGAGGTGCTGGGCGTTCTCGCCCTGGCGGCTGGACCGGTCGAGTTGCTGAGGATGGGAACTGTCCACGTAGACGACGGAGTGCACCCGCTCGCCGAGCCGGACGGCCGCCCGTCTGGCGAGCTCACCGCCCAGGGAGTGCCCGACGAGTGAGACCTGGCGTCCTTCCGGTACGGCCGCCTCGATCAGGTCGACCAGGTCGTCCACCGACTCGCCCAGGTGGTAGGGCGACGAGGAGTGCCGCTTGCTCGCCCCGTAGCCGGCCCGGCTGTAGGCCAGCCAGGGGCGTCCGCCCGCGTTGAGGGCCCTGGTGTACCAGCTGAAGTGCGCGGGCAGGGCGCCGAGTCCGTGCACCAGGACGGCCACCGGGCCTTCGCCGGCCGTGCCGATCGTGCCGTCGTAGGCCAGTTCGTTGCCGTGGCGGGTGGTGACCGTGCTGCCGAACGGGTGGTCGGTGGCCCGCAGCCCGCGGCGGACCGCCGCCGCGGCCGCCGCGGCAGCCGTGCCGGCCAGGAGCAGGGCCGCGGCCGCCGGCATCCGGTCGTCCCGTCCGGCGACGGCGGGGTGGCTGCGGGGCGTGCTGGTGTAGGCGACCAGCGGATGCATCGAGACGAAGGCCGGTATGAACCTCCCCAGTCCCATGACCGAGCCGTTGGCGAGGTGGAAGGCGACGGCGCCGGCGATCACCGGGCGGGTCAGCAGGCCGCCCCTGAGGTACAGCACCGGGAACAGGCACTCCATCGCCAGCACACCGTGGGCCAGGGCCCGTGCGGAGCGGGGGTGGCGGCGGGCCAGCCGCCACGCCTTCTCGTGCCCGTAGGTCCTGGTGCGCAGCACACCGGTCAGGGCGGAGCCGTCGCGCCAGTCCTTCCCGAGGAGCTTGACCCAGCCGGAGACGACGTACGACATGTTGGACTGGAGCGCCACGTACCACATCAGGGCGTCCTGGGCGGCGGGGGAAGGGGCCAGCCGGGCCAGTCCGGTCGCGGTCTGCACCAGGCCGGACGCCTGGTCGGAGCCGTCCGTGCCGTAGCGGTGGGTGGGATAGAGCAGGGCGCCGCTGAGACCGAGGAAGAGGTTGGCCGCTCCGCGCGCCCGGCTGTCACCGGGCAGGAGGAGAGCGGCGCTCGCGGCCACCCGGGCGGTGTGCAGGACCCGGCTGGTCCGTTCGTCGGCGACGATGTCGAGCAGCTTCCGCAGGGGTCTGCCGGAGTGGGCGTGCCCGCGCCGGGCGAGTGCCCAGTCGTTCAGTCCGCCCGGCCGCTTCTGGTCCGCGAGGGTGAGGTGCTCCAGGCTGGACAGCAGGGAGGTGAGCGCCGCGATCCGTTCGGACGCGCCGAGGGCCTGGCCGCGGGAGAGGGGCAGGGGGCCGGTGAGGGCCGAGACCACCGTCCGGGCGGTGGGCCCGGAGGCTCTGAGCTTGGCGAGGCGAGCGAGCATGGAAGGTACTCCTGGGCGGAAGTCGGGCAGGGCCGGCCGGCGGAGGGGTGTCCGGCGCGCGGACTGCCCGGATGCGGATGCGCTCCGGTGCGGGAGGCCGGGTCCCGGCCGTCCCGGTCCGGTGCCGGCCGGGCGGCATGCCCCCGGCCGGCACCGGACCTCTGCGTCACTGCGGGATCTCGACCTCGATGGGAGGATCCATGCTCCCGTCACGTCCGGCCTGGAACGCGTTCACCAGAGCCGCTCCGATGATCACGCCCGCCACCACGGCGGCGACCGTGTTCAGGACGGGTACCTGGGCGGTGACGAACCGGCCGTCGGGGTCGTCGATCCTGATGTCGGTGAGGGCGCCGGGTCTGGTCAGGAAGGAAGTGTCGTCCATCTGGTTCTCCTTGTCCGTGTTCCTCGTGGAGTGGCGCGCGGTCAGGCCTGGATGGGCCCGGTCTCGCCGATCGAGTCGCAGAGCGTCACACCGACCGCGAGGCCGGCGGCGAACGCCGTCGCCAGGACCATGGGCGTGGCCGTGACGGGGGCCGTGCCCATGGCGAGGTGACCGGGGTCCTCCTCGGTCAGGGGGCGTGCCGTGGCCGGGAGTGCCTGGAAGGCGGAAACGCTCATGGTCTTCTCCTTGGTGGGTGAGCAGGTGTGGAGCGAGGGGGCCGGAGTCCGGCCGTTCAGAGCTGCGGCTCGGTGGTGCCGCCGATGTGGCCGATCGCCGGACCGACGGCGACCTCCGCCACGACGACCAGAACCGAGGCGACCGGGCCCGTGGCGGGGCCGGTGTGCCCGGTGTCGTGTTCGGACAGGGCGCGCGCCGTGACCGCGGTGACGGGGCAGGCGGTGGCCGCCGCCCGGCGGGTGCCGGTCACAGCTGGGGTTCGGTGGTGCTTCCGATGATCGCCCCGGCCGCGTAGGCGACGACCAGGGCGGCCGCCACCGTCGCGACCACGTTGGTGGCGGCGATCGGCGTCGCGGAGCAGAAGGACTGCCCCTCGGATCTCTCGTCGAGCGGACCGACGGCGGCCCAGCCCGGGGTTCTGACCTGCTGCATGGTTCCCTCCTCATGTCAGCCTGCGACGGCGCCCGGAGGCTCCCGCCGCAGGTCCGCACGGCAGCGCGGTCCCCCGGACCCGAAGGGCCCGGCCGAAGGAGCTGCCGTCTGTGCCGACAACGATGGCCGCGCCACGGGCCGGGAGGGAAGGCCGTCGGCTGGCACGAGGCTGCAGGGCCGCCCGCAGGATGGTGCAGGGGGCGGTGCCACCGGTTGAGGGCTGCTGCGGGATGGGTTAATACCCCCCCGTTACCTTTTTCGTGGCTCCGCAATGGGGCTACCGGCCTTCGGGTCCGGCATGACTTCCCCCCCTTGTTGTTGATGATCCGGGGGGTGGTGTCACCGGGCCCGGAGGCATCGACGGACCGCTGATGAGGGGCTTGAGCACCGGCTTCACCCGAGCCGGAAGAGCTCTCCGTAACGTGGATGTGGCAGCTCGGTGCCCAGGCAAGGCCGGACGAGAACGTGAGCGGAGGGGCCTGCACGTGATCGATACCAGCAGCATCGACGTCTTCCTCGGCCTGGACGTCGGCAAGGGCGAACACCACGCCACCGCCGTCACGCCGGCCGGGAAGAAGGCGTTCGACAGGCGGCTGCCCAACACCGAGCCCAAGCTCCGCGAGCTGTTCGCGAACGGGACGGCGGGTGCTGCTCGCGCGGGCCGGCCACCCGCAGCCGCTGCTGCGCGACCCCGGGGGCCGGGTGCACGTCCTGGACCTGGCCGGCGGACCGCTGCTCGGCGTCGACCCGTCGGCCGTCTACCCCACCACGTCCGTCCCGCTGCCGCCCGGTTCGGTGCTCGTCTTCTACACGGACGGACTGATCGAGCGGCCGGGCACCGACATCGACGACGCGCTCGCCGGACTGGCGGACCGCCTCGCACACGGCCCCGGCGGCCCCGGCGAGCCGCTGGAGGCGCTCGCCGACGCCCTGCTCGGGGACGCGCCGTCACCCCGCGGCGACGACACCGCGCTGCTGCTGCTGCGCGCCGCCCACGACGGGGGCTGACGCTCCCTCAGTCCCACACCCCGGGGCCGTCCAGCGGCGCGAAGTGCCGTTCCACGTCGGCGCGCGACACCTCGGTCAGCGTCGCCGGCGACCAGCGCGGGGCCCGGTCCTTGTCGACGACCCGGGCGCGGACGCCCTCGACCAGGTCCGGCGACGACAGGGCCGTGCAGGAGACCCTGAACTCCTGCTCCAGCACCGGCTCCAGGGCGCCCAGGGCCCGGGCCCTGCGCACCGCTTCCAGCGTCACCTTCAGCGCCGTCGGGGACCGTTCGAGCAGCGCCCCGGCCGTCTCCTTCGCCTCGGGCTCACCGCAGGTCCGCAGCCGGTCCACGATCTCCTCGACCGTCGGTGCCGCGTAGCAGTGGTCGATCCACGCCCGCGCCCCGGCCAGCGGCGCCCCGGGCGCCGGAGCGGAGTACCGGCGGACGGCGGCGCCGACGTCGCCCGACGCGAGGGCCGCCGCGAACTCGGGAAGGCGTTCGGAGGGCATGAAGTGGTCGGCGAGGCCCAGCAGGAGCGCGTCCCCCGCGCCCACGGCGTCGCCGGTCAGCGCGAGGTGGGTGCCGAGCTCGCCGGGAGCCGCGGCCAGCAGGTGAGTGCCGCCGACGTCGGGCACGAAGCCGATCAGCGTCTCCGGCATGGCGATCCTGGAGCGCTCGGTGACCACCCGCACCGCGCCGTGCGCGGACACGCCCACGCCGCCGCCCATCACGATGCCGTCCATGAGCGCGACGTACGGCTTCGGATAGCGCGCGATGCGGGCGTTGAGCCGGTACTCGTCCCGCCAGAACGCGACCGAGGCGCGGCCGCCGGCCCGGGCGTCGTCGTGGATGGCGCGGATGTCGCCGCCCGCGCACAGCCCCCGTTCGCCCGCACCCGACAGCACCACGACCCCCACGTCCGGATCGTGCTCCCAGCGGTCCAGCGCTGCCGCGGCCAGGAGCACCATCTCGTGGGTGAGGGCGTTGATGGCGCGCGGGCGGTCGAGCGTGAGGTACGCGGCGCGGCCCTCGGTGCGCAGCCGTACGGGTCCGTCGCCTTCGTCGGGGGCCATGCCGTCGTCCTTCCGCGTGCGGTGTTCGTCCGGGGCCATCCTCGCGCACCGGGGCGGTGCGCCGGCAGGGCGGTCCGCGATACCCCGGGCGCCCCTCTTCCCGCGCGGTCCGACCAGTCGGTATGTTCCGGTGGGGCGTCCCGGACGCGCTCGGCCGAATCGACGGAGGTTCCATGACCGAGCACCCCATCCGGATCGGAGGCCACTGCGACGAGCGGTTCACCGCCGTGCGCGAGGCGTTCGAGGAGAACTTCCGCGAACGCGGGGAACTGGGCGCCGCCGTGTCCGTCACCGTGGACGGCGAGACCGTCGTGGACCTGTGGGGCGGCTGGGCCGACGGCGCCCGCACCCGGCCCTGGGAGCGCGACACCCTGGTCAACGTCTGGTCCACCACCAAGGGGCCGACCGCCCTGTGCGCCCATGTCCTCGCGGACCGGGGACTGCTCGACCTGGACGCCCCGGTCGCCTTCTACTGGCCCGAGTTCGCCGCCGCCGGCAAGGAGAAGGTGCTCGTACGGCACCTGCTCTCGCACCGCGCCGGACTCGCCGCACTGCGCGAGCCGCACTCCCTCGACGACCTGTACGACTGGGACCTGACGTGCTCCCGGCTCGCCGCCGCCGAGCCCTGGTGGGAGCCGGGCACCCGCTCCGGCTACCACGCCCTGACCTACGGACACCTGGTGGGCGAGGTCGTCCGGCGGATCACCGGCGTGCTGCCGGGCGAGTTCCTGGCCGCCGAGATCACCGGGCCCCTCGGCATCGACTTCGCCATCGGGCTGCCCGAGCGGGAGAGCGGCCGGGTCGCCGAACTCGTGCAGCCCCGGTCCGGCGGCGAACAGGCCGCGGCCTTTGCCCGGCTGCCGCCGCTCGCCGTCGCCGCGCTGGCCAACCCCGGCACGGGCGTGGCGGCCGCCAACACGGCCGCCTGGCGCGCCGCCGAGATCCCCGCCGCGAACGGGCACGGCACCGCCCGGGCCGTGGCGGCGCTCTACGGGATCGTCGCCGGACGGGGTCGCCACGGCGGGCACCGGGTGCTGAGCGAGGACGCCGCCGAGCGGGTGCGCGAGGGCCAGGGCGCCTGCCGCGACCTGGTTCTCGGCGCCGGATTCGCCGAGGAGACGGAGCTGGCGCTGGGGCTCTGGCTCAGCGGCGCGAACGGCTCCTACGGCCCCAACCCCCGTGCCGTCGGCCACGACGGATTCGGGGGCTCCTGCGGCCTCGCCGACCCCGAGGCGGGTCTCTCCCTCGGCTACGTGATGAACCGGATGGGCCCGCACATCGCCGACGACCCCCGCAAGACCGCCCTCGTCGACGCGGCCTTCCGCGCGCTCGGGACCCGCTCCTCCCGCCCCCGGTCCGGGTGAGGGGCGGGGCACGGGGACGGGTGTCCGCGGGCGGGGGTCGGACGGGCTCCGGGCGGGTACGACGCAGGGTATGGACGCCGACCCGCGCACGGCCGACCCGGGGCTCTTCGGACCCGCGTCCGTCACCTGGCACGCGCACGCCGACCCGGTCATGTGGATCGCCGGCGTCCGCGCGCTCTGGCTCCAGGCGCTCCACCCCCGCGCGGTGCGCGGCGTCATGCAGAACAGCGACTTCCGCCGGGACGCCTGGGGACGGCTGCTGAGGACCGCGGACTTCGTCGGCACCCTCACCTACGGCACCACCGAGGCGGCCGGGAAGGCGGGCGCGCGGGTCCGCCGCATCCACTCGCTGCTCACCGCCGAGGACCCGGACACCGGCGAGCGGTACGGCGTCGGCGAGCCGGACCTGCTGCTGTGGGTGCACTGCGCGGAGGTCGACTCCTATCTCGACGTGCTGCGCCGCTCGGGCCTCCCGTTCGGCGACGCGTCCGCCGACCGCTATCTGCGCGAACAGCGCGAGTCCGCCCGCCTGGTGGGCATCGACCCCACGGCCGCCCCCGCCGGACGGGCGGAACTCGCCGCCTACTTCGACCGGGTGCGCCCGCAGCTCGCCGCCGGGCCGGAGGCCCACGCGGTCGACGACTTCCTCCGCCGGCCACCCGTCCACCCCCTGCTCGTCCCCGCCCGCGCGCTGCTGTGGCGGCATCTCGCCGCACTCGCCTACGACTCGCTGCCCGACTGGGCCCATGCCCTGTACGGCAGACCCGCCCCGCCCGCCGACGCGGTGTCGCACCGCCTCGCCGTCACCGGGGGTCTGCTGCGGCGCGTCCCCTCCCGGATACGCTGGCAGTTGCCGCCCGGGCACATCCTCAAGGCGATGGCACGGCTCGGTCCCGGCACCCGACCCACCCCGGGGGGATTCACCGGACGGACCGCCATACTGGACGGTCAGGGGAGGGCGAACGGCAGCGACGGGGGCGACAGCACGAGATGGCGGAAACCAGGCTGATCCACGGCCGGTACCGACTGCTCGATCTCATCGGGCGCGGTGGCATGGGCGAGGTGTGGCGTGCCCGCGACGAGTCGCTGGGGCGCGGTGTCGCGGTCAAGTGCCTGAAACCGATGGGGGCCCAGCACGACGGTGCCTTCGCCGACGTGCTCCGTGAGCGGTTCCGCCGGGAGGCCCGGGTCGCCGCCGCGCTCCAGCACCGCGGCGTGACCGTCGTGCACGACTTCGGAGAGCACGACGGTGTGCTCTACCTCGTGATGGAGCTGCTGGAAGGGCGCAACCTCAGTCAGCTGATGGAGGACAACAAGCAGCAGCCGCTGCCGGTGGACGACGTCGTCGACATCGCGGACCAGATCGCCGACGCCCTCGCCTATACCCATGACCAGGGGATCGTCCACCGGGACCTGAAGCCCGCCAACATCATGCGGCTGACCGGCGGCACGGTGAAGATCTGCGACTTCGGCATCGCGCGCCTCGGCGAGGACATCGGCTTCAGTTCCAAGCTCACCGGCACCGGCATCGCGATGGGCACCCCGCACTACATGTCGCCCGAGCAGATCGGCGGCGGCTCCGTCGACCACCGCAGCGACCTCTACTCGCTCGGCTGCGTCCTGTACGAACTCGCCACCGGAGCACCGCCGTTCGACCTGGAGGACACCTGGTCGATCCTCGTCGGCCACCGGGACACGATCCCGGTGCCGCCGCGCGAGGTCCGCGAGGAGATCCCCGAGTACCTGGAGCGGGCGGTGCTCGACCTGCTGGCCAAGACCCCCGGGGAGCGGCCCTCGGACGCGGACGAACTGCGGCGCCGCATCGGCGGGGCCCGCCACTCGGGCGCGCACCCGGCGCTCCCGCCGCAGCTGCCCGCCCTCCGCCCGCCCCGGCTGCCGGAGTGGACCCGGGGCATGACGGAGGGCATCCGGGCGACGGGCCTGTGGGCGGGCGGAGCCCGGCCCGCGGGCCACGCCGCCGCGCTCACCGGAGCCTGGACCAGCCCGCCGGCGGTCGTCCGGGTCCCCGCACAGCACGGGCCGGGGACCCCGGACGCCTCCGTGCCCGGCGGCTGCGGTCCGGCCGCGCACGCCCCCGACGGGCAGGCCCCCGCCGGGCTGCCGCCGCACACGTCCGCCGGAGTGCCGCACGCACCCGCCGGAGTCCCGGGCCCCGCCGCACCGGACGCGAGCGGCGCGGTGCCCGGGCGGGCCACTCCGCCGCCCGAACTGCTCGCCGTCCTCGCCAGCCGCCACAACGCCGGTCTCAGCCTGGGCCGGCTGGGCCGCTGGGACGAGGCGGGCGAGGTGCACCGATCGGTCCTGGCGGAGCGTGCGGCCCTGCTCGGGCCCGAGCACCCGGACACCCTCACCAGCCGCTACGAGGCCGCCTTCACCCTCGCCAGGACGGGCCGTGCGGCCGACGCCCTGGCCGAGTTCTCCGCCGTCGGCTCGGGGCGCGAACGCGCCCTCGGCCCCGACCACCCCGACACCCTCGCGGCCCACCAGGAGACCGCCTACGCGCTCGGCCGGCTCGGCCGCCACGAGGAGGCGCACGGCGTCTACGAGTCGGTCCTCCGGTCCCGGGTGCGCACCGTCGGCCCGGACCACCCCGACACACTGCGCTGCCGCCACAACATCGCGTTCAACCTGAGCAGGCTGGGCCGTCTGGAGGACTCCTGCCGGATGGCCGGCGACGTCGCCGGCGCCCGCGCCCGCGTGCTCGGCGCGGCCCACCCCGACACCCTGGCGACCCGCTACGAGGTCGCCTACACCCTCGGCAGGCTGGGCCGCTGGGAGGAGGCGCTGGGCACCTACCGGGACGTTGCCGAGGCCCGCGCCGGCACGCTGGGCCCCGACCACCCCGACACCCTCGCCGCCCGCTACGAGGTCGGCATCAGCCTCGGCCGGCTCGGGCGCAGTTCCGAGGCGCTCGACCTCTACCGCGGCCTGGTCGACGACCGCACCAGGGTGCACGGCCCCGCCGATCCCGAGACCCTGCGCGCCCGGCACACCCTCGGCGTCAACCTGGGCCGCCTCGCCCGCTGGCAGGAGGCGCTGGCCGAGGCGCAGGAGGTGTGCGCCCTGCGGGAGCGGGTGCTGGGACCCGGGCACCCCGACACGCTGGTCAGCCGCCGGGAGATCGCCGTCGGCTTCGGCTGGCTCGGCCGCTGGCAGGATGCGTACGCCGTCTACCGCCAGGTCGCCGACGCCCGCGAGCGGGTGCTGGGTCCCGGCCACCCGGACACGCTCGCGAGCCGCAACGACGAGGCCCACTGCCTCGAACAGCTCGGGCGCCACTCCGAGGCCGTCGACCTCTACCGCCAGGTCGCCGCCCTCCGCGGCGCGGACCCGGGCGAGCGGGACTGACACGTGACGGCGTGATGCCTGCGGCGCGGACCCGGGCGAGGAGGGCTGACACGTGACGCTGCCCCGCCCCGTGGGGGGCGAACCTGCCGCGGAGTGCGCCGCGGGCGTCGAACTCCGGTGCCGCCGCGCGGCACCGCTGCCCGGCGGCGGGACGCAGGCCCGCGGGATCTCCGCCCGAGACCGGGTGGGGCCCCTGGCGCAGTTCGTCGCCGCCGCTGCGCAGGCGCGCGGGACCGCAGCGGTCGACGACGCGCTCCCGGCGGGCCCAGTGCCCGGCCTGTAGGGTCCCGCCCATGCCAGCTCATGCCTCGTACGACGCCGTCATCGTCGGCGGCGGCCACAACGGCCTCGTCGCCGCCGCCTACCTCGCCCGCGCGGGCCGCTCGGTGCTGCTCCTGGAACGCGCGGCGGCGACCGGGGGAGCGGCGGTCTCCACCCGCCCCTTCGCGGGCGTCGACGCCCGGCTGTCGCGCTTCTCCTACCTGGTCTCGCTGCTCCCCGGGAAGATCGTCCGCGATCTCGGCCTCGACTTCGCGGTGCGCAAGCGGACCGTCTCCTCGTACACGCCCACTCCCGGTGGCGGCGGGCTCCTGGTCGGCGGGCCCGGCACGGCGGAGTCGTTCGCCCGGCTCACCGGCGGCGACCGGGAGTACGCGGCCTGGCGGGAGTTCTACGGCGTCACCGGCTCGGTCGCCGAGCGGGTCTTCCCGACGCTGACCGAGCCGCTGCCCACCCGGGACGAACTGCGGGCCCGGGTCGGTGACGAGCAGGCCTGGCGGATGCTGTTCGAGGAGCCCGTCGGCGAGGCGATCGAGCGGCGCTTCGATCACGACCTGGTGCGCGGCGTGGTCCTGACCGACGCGCTGATCGGCACGTTCGCCGGAGCCCACGACACCTCGCTGGCCCAGAACCGCTGCTTCCTCTACCACGTGATCGGCGGCGGCACGGGTGACTGGGACGTCCCCGTGGGAGGCATGGGCGCGCTGACCGACGCCCTGGCCGCCGCCGCCCGCGCGGCGGGTGCGGAGATCGCCGTCGGGCACGAGGTGACGGCCGTGGCGACCGACGGCGCGCGGGCGGAGGTGACCTTCCGGGCGCCGTCCGGCGAGAGCACGGTCGGCGCCGGTCACGTCCTGGTGAACGCCTCGCCCCGGGAGCTGGCCCGCCTGCTCTCGGAGCCGGCGCCCGAACCCGCCGAAGGCGCCCAGCTGAAGGTGAACATGCTGCTGCGCCGCCTGCCGCGGCTGCGGGACCACCGGGTGGACCCGGCGGACGCCTTCGCCGGCACCTTCCACGTCTCCGAGGGCTACGGACAACTGGACTCCGCCTACCGCGAGGCGGCGGCGGGACGGGTGCCGAGCGCCCCGCCGTCCGAGATCTACTGCCACTCGCTGACGGACCCGTCCATCCTCGGGCCGCGGCTGAACGCGGAGGGCGCCCACGCCCTCACCCTGTTCGGACTCCACACCCCCGCCCGCCTGTTCGCCTCCGACAACGACGCGACCCGGGAGCGGCTGCTGGCGGCGACCCTCGCCGAACTCGACCGCTACCTGGAGGAGCCCGTCGAGTCCGTGCTCGCCCTCGACGAGGACGGCCGGCCCTGCATCGAGGCGAAGACGCCGCTCGACCTGGAGGCCGAACTGCGGCTGCCCGGGGGCCACATCTTCCACCGCGACCTCTCCTGGCCCTGGGCCACCGAGGCCACCGGTCGCTGGGGTGTCGAGACGGCGCACGCCAATGTGCTGCTCTGCGGTGCGGGCGCGGTCCGGGGCGGCGGAGTCAGCGGAGTGCCCGGCCACAACGCCGCGATGGCGGTGCTGGGCCGGGCGGGCTGACGGCGGACCGCTCCTGCCCCGGGTCCGCACGGCGTCAGGAGGCCTTGCAGGCCCCGACGGCCGGCGGCGCGGCGCTGCCGCCGCCCGTCGTCACCGTGAAGCCGAAGGACGTGGAGCCCCCGGCGGCGAGGTTCCCGTTGTAGCTCGACCGCATGGTCAGCACCGTGCCGCTGCTGTCCCAGCTCGCCGTGCCGTTCCAGGAGTTGGCCACCTTCTGCGGCGCGGCGAAGGTCAGCGGGACCTCCCAGCCGGTGATCGCCGAGCTGCCCGCGGTGATCGTCACCTGGCCGTTGTAGCCGCCCGGCCAGCTCGCGGTGGTGGTGTAGGCCGCGGTGCAGGCGCCCGTGCCGCCGCCGGGCGGGTTGCCGCCGCCGTCGCTGCCGCCGAGCGCGGTGAGCACCGCCGCGTAGGCGGGCTTCTTCTGGTAGGAGCCGTCGAACAGCAGCGGGGTGCCGCTGCTGCGCCACGAGTACTTGTCCGTCACGCCCCACACCGTGATGCCGGTGCAGCGGGTGACGGCGAGGCACGCCTTGGTGACGTTGGAGTAGCTGGTCGCCTGCGCCGATCCCGAGCCCTCGATGTCGAGTTCGGTGATCTGCACGTCGACGCCGAGGTCGGCGAAGCGCTGGATGTTCGCCTGGTAGTCCGAGGGCACGGGGGACTGGGCGTTGAAGTGGGACTGGAGGCCGACGCAGTCGATGGGCACACCGCGCTGCTTGAAGTCCTTGACCATGGCGTAGACCGCGTTGCTCTTCGCGTTGACGCCGTCGGTGTTGTAGTCGTTGTAGCAGAGCTTCGCGGCGGGATCGGCGGCCCGGGCGGTGCGGAACGCCTCCTCGATGAAGCCGTCGCCCAGCTTGTCCTGGAACGGCGAACTGCGGCGGGCGCCGCTCCCGCCGTCCTGGAACGCCTCGTTGACGACGTCCCAGGCGGCGATCTTCCCCTTCCAGTGGGTCATCACCTGGGTGATGTGGTTGTTCATCGCCGAGCGGAGGTCGGCGGCGGGGAGGGAGCCGACCCAGCTCGGGAGCTGGGAGTGCCATACGAGGGTGTGCCCGCGCACCTGCATGCCGCGGGCCTCGGCGTGGGCGACGATCCGGTCGGCGTTGCCGTAGGTGAAGGTGTTGCGGCTGGGCTCCAGCGCGTCCCACTTCATCTCGTTCTCTGGGGTCACCGAGGAGAACTCGGTGTCGAGCGTGCCCGTGTAGTCGGCTTCGCCGAGGTGGTGGGCGGCCACCGCAGTGCCGAAGTAGCGGCCCTTCTCGGCGGCCGCGTCGCCGAGCGTGCCCGCCGCGTGCGCGGTGCCGGCGAACGCCACGACGCCCGCGGCGGCGAGCAGTGCCGCCGTGCCGGCGGCGAGCGCACGGCGGGGGGAGGACTTCCTGATCACATCCGAACCCTTCGTCCAGGGGGTGAGGAGCGACTGAGAGTGTTGTCCCGGCCGGACGGGGCGTCAACGCCGGTGATCTCGAAACATTTCGACGACCGTCCCTGGTTCGATCCGCCGGACAGGTGCCCTGAACTGGTCTGTTCCACCGGTCGGCGTCTGGTTGCCGCACGGACTGCCCGGATCGATGTGAAGTTTCACATCGGTGTTACGAAACTTCGCCGAACGTTCGGAGGGCCTGCGGTCATGCGGCGGCCCCGGTGCCGCGGCGTGTGCCGCGGCACCGGGGCCGGCAGGGCGCGCGCACGCCCCGGGGTGCGGTGGGCCCGTCAGTCGCGCGAGGGCGTCCAGCCGACGGCCCGCACGCGGGCCGCGTCCGAGGGCCGGGACTCGTCGAAGAGGCGGCGGCCCGAGGCGTCCTCGACGCGCAGCGAGTCGGCGTACACGCCCCGGCCCACGTAGAGCGTGTCGGTCGTGCAGCGCCAGCGGACGGTCACCGGCGCGCCGCTCCAGGGCGACAGATCGGCCAGGACGTCGTGCCAGACCCGCCCCGACCAGCCGGAGGCCGTCCCGTCGGGGTGCGACCGGGGGGCGCCGCCGGGTGCGGTGGTCTCGAACGGCACGGGCCGCCAGGTGGCCCCGTCGTCCGCCGACGCCTCCAGGACGACGGCGTCCGCGCCGGGCTCGGTGTCCCACCACAGGGAGCAGCGCAGCCGTCCGGCGCCCGGTCCCACGGGCGGCAGGGCGAGCACGGCGGTGGCGCCGTTCGTCATCCCGGTGAACCAGGCCGTGCGGCCCCGGGCCGGGCGCACGGCGACCGCGCGGGCCATGTTGTCGGCGGCCTTCGCCCGCGGAGCACTGCCGGAGCGCCAGCTGCGCACGGGGTGCACCGAGTTGCCGAGGACGATGAGGAACGAGTCGGTGGTCGGGTCGAGCACCATGCTGGTCCCGGTGAACCCCGTGTGGCCCGCGGTGCGGGGAGTCGCCATCGCCCCCATGTACCAGTGCTGGTAGAGCTCGAAGCCCAGGCCGTGCTCGTCGCCCGGGAAGTCGGTGTTGAAGTCGGTGAACATCAGCTCGACCGACTCCGGGGACAGGATCCGGGCGCGGCCGTAGACGCCGCCGTTGAGCAGGGTGCGGGCGAGGACCGCCAGGTCCCAGGCGCAGGAGAAGACGCCCGCGTGCCCGGCGACTCCGCCGAAGCCGTACGCGTTCTCGTCGTGGACCTCGCCCCACACCATGCCCCTGTCGAGGCCGGACCAGGGCAGCCGGGCGTCCTCGGTGGCGGCGATGCGCGGCCGCCACTCGGCGGGCGGGTTGAAGCGGGTGCGGTGCATGCCGAGGGGAGCGGTGATCTCCTCGCGGAGCAGCACGTCCAGGGTGCGGCCGGTGATCTTCTCCAGCACCAGTTGCAGGGAGATCAGGTTGAGGTCCGAGTAGAGGTAGCGGGTGCCCGGCGGGTTCAGCGGCGCCTCGTTCCACAGCAGCCGCAGCCGTCCCTCCTGCGTCGGCTCCTTGAAGAGCGGGATCCAGGACCGGAAGCCGGAGGTGTGGGTCAGCAGCTGCCGCACGGTGATGTCCTGCTTGCCGGCCGCCGCGAACTCGGGCAGGTACGAGGCGACGGTCGCCTCCAGCCCGAGCGTCCCCCGCTCGATCTGCTGCACGGCGAGGATCGAGGTGAACAGCTTGGAGACCGACGCCAGGTCGAAGACGGTGTCCTCGCGCATCGCGATCTGCTCGTCCGCGGGCAGCTCGACGCCGGTGTCGGTGGCCTCGTCGTAGGCCGAGTACCGCAGGGCCTTGCCGATGGCCCGGTGCAGGGCGACGGTGCCGCCGCGTCCGGCGAGCAGGACGGCTCCGGCGTACCAGGGGCGCCGGGGCGAGGGCTGGAGGAAGGTCTCGGCGTCGGTGACCAGCCGGTCGAGCGAGGGGGCGAGCAGTCCGGCCCGCTCGGGGGAGCCGCGCCGCAGGGTCGGGCGGTGCGGTCCGCCGGCTCCCGCGGCGGGTGGCCCGGCCGCCTGGGCCGCGAAGGGCACGGCGGCGAGCGCGAGCGCGCCGCCGAGGGCCATGGCCCCGCGTCCCAGTCCTCGTCTGCTGATGTCCCCGCTCCCTCTGTGTGCTGCGTCCCCGGTCATCCGGAATCCTCCCTGAAAATATCTTTCGGATCTTCGACGACGCGTGAAGCTTTCTTGCAGTGTCGGTGGACTGTCAACCACCTGGACGGGACTCGCCCCCGGAATCCCGCCGCGCGCACGCCGCCGCGCGCTGGCAGCCTTGCCCGCATGAGTGCGGTGAACCTCGTGTCCCTCATGCGCCGGTGGACGGTCTGGGTGCCGTTGGCCGCGGTCGTCGCGCTGGTGCTCAGCTGGGGACGCGACCTCTCGCCGTTCGCCGTCGTGGTGGTCGCGCTCTGCCTCGCCGGGGCCGTCCTCGCCGCCGTCCACCACGCCGAGGTGGTCGCCCACCGGGTCGGGGAGCCGTTCGGCTCGCTGGTGCTGGCCGTCGCCGTCACCGTCATCGAGGTGGCGCTGATCGTCACCCTGATGGTCGACGGCGGAGCGAAGTCCGCCACCCTGGCCCGGGACACCGTGTTCGCCGCGGTCATGATCACCTGCAACGGCATCGTCGGGCTGTCCCTGCTGGTGGCCGCGCTCCGGCACCGGGTGGCCGTCTTCAACGCCGAGGGCTCCGGCGCCGCGCTCGCCACCGTGGCCACCCTCGCCACCATGAGCCTGGTGCTGCCCACGTTCACCACCAGCAAGCCCGGCCCCGAGTTCTCCACCGCCCAGCTCACCTTCGCCGCCATCGCGTCCCTCGGCCTCTACGGGCTGTTCGTCGCCGTCCAGACCGTCCGCCACCGGGAGTACTTCCTGTCCGTCACCCACGACGGGGAACTCAAGGACGAGGAGGGCGACCGGGCCGAGAGCCCCACCCGCGCCGCCGCGGTGACCAGCCTGGTGCTCCTGCTCGTCGCGCTCGTCGCCGTCGTGGGCGACGCCAAGGCCGTGTCGCCGACCGTCGAGGCGGGGGTGGAGTCCGCCGGGATGCCGCACGCCGTCGTCGGCGTGGTGATCGCCCTGCTGGTGCTGCTCCCGGAGACGCTCGCCGCCGTGCGCGCCGCCCGCCGCGAACGGGTGCAGACCAGCCTCAACCTGGCGCTCGGCTCGGCGATGGCCAGCATCGGCCTGACCATCCCCGTCATCGCCCTGGCGACGATCTGGCTGGAGGGACCGCTCGTCCTCGGCCTCGGCGCCACCCACATGGTGCTGCTCGCCCTCACCGTCGTCACCGGGGCGCTGACCATCGTGCCCGGCCGGGCGACACCGCTCCAGGGCGGTGTGCACCTGGCCATCCTGGCGGCCTTCGTCTTCCTGGCGGTGAGCCCGTAGCGCACACGGGCCCTGGTGCGCGGCCCGCGGCCCGCGGTGCGCGGCCCGGCGGACCACGCCCCACGGGCCGTCGGCACCGGGGGTCAGCGGCGCTCGCGCACCCGCACCACCTCCAGGTCCGGCGAGGCGAGGATGTCCCGCTCGCAGAAGCGCGACGTCACCCAGCGCTCACCCGAGTAGAGCGCCGTCTGGTCCCGGTCGTGCGCCGACAGCGGGTTCGACGACTGCCCGTACGACAGCAGGGTGCGGGCCGCCGGGCAGCCGCTGCCGTCCCAGCCGACCGCCTGCACGTGGCTCGTCCCGTGGGCGACCTCCGGATAGCCGCCGGCCCCTGGCTGCCAGGACGCCTCGATCTTGTTCCACACGCCCAGCGCCTCGGTGCCGCCGTGCACCGGGAACCGTTTGCCGCCCCGCACCACGAACTGGTGGTCGCCGAGCGGCGCGTCCAGTGCGATGCCCGCGGCCCGCAGCTCCGAGACCGCCCGCGTGAGCGCCGCGGCGAACTCCGGCGAGGCCGTGTCCAGGGTGCGCGGCGTCGCCACCGGGTCGGCCGCCGAGAACGGCACCTTCCACAGCCGGGCCGCCGGGACCGACCCCGTCAGCGCCCGCCAGAACCGGTCGAACAGCAGCGCCCCGCGGCTGCCGGTGTCCATCCGGCCGTCCCAGCCCGCCAGGGCGTCGCACGCCCCGGCCGGCGCGGCCGGCAGCGCACGGCAGGCGCGCACCGTGTCCGCGACGGCGAGGTCCGCGGCCGGCACCCGGTTGGCGAACTGCTGCCGCTCCAGGTCGCGCACGGTCAGACGCCCCCGGTCCGCCATCGCCGACACGTCCTCGACGGCGCCGCGGGTCCGCAGCGAACGAGGCGTGCCGACGGTGCCGAAGACCCGCTCGTAGCCGGTCAGCGGGGTGTCGGCGTTGGCGAGCCAGGCGCTGTCGTTGGAGTTCTCCGCGTACGCGGCGTCCTCCAGGAGAGGCATCCGGGACGGGCCGAGAATCCCGGGCTGGACCGCGTCCGGGTCCCGGCCGAGAGCGCAGTCGCCGCGTGACCCGTCCAGCACGGCGACGCCCGACGACGGGTACGTCACCTGCCCCAGCGGCGTGGAGCACCGCTCGGCCAGCTCGTCCGTGATGCGCGGCAGCACCTGCGACTGGGTGAACAGCGAGCCGCCCGAGGAGTCCGCGGCGATCGTGTTGACCCAGGGCAGCCCCTGGGTGCGGCGCAGGCCGCGCACCATGTCGCCGGTCGAACGGGCCTTCGCGAGGGCGAGCGCCGTGTCGGTGGCGCGCAGGTTGAGCGCGTTGGGGTCGCCCAGCGCGTACGCGGTCGTCGCCGACCACGGCAGGGGCAGCGAGGCGCCCAGAGAGGTGACGACCGGCCCGTACCGGGTCCAGTACTGGGTGCGGACGACCGGTGCGCCGTCCTTCACGGGAACCGTCACCGTCCGGCGCGTCATCCGCTCCCGCACGCCGTCGACCAGGTAGACCGTCGGGTCCGCCGGGTCGAGGGCCAGCTGGTGGAGGTTGAGCGTGACACCGGTCGCCACCGTGTGGCTCCAGGCCACCCGCCCCGTGAAGCCGATGCTGACGCCGACCGTGCCGAGCAGCGAGGCCCCCGAGACGTTCAGCTCACCCGGAATGGTCTGCTGCGACTGCCAGAAGCGCCGGCCCCCGTGCCACGGGTAGTGCGGATTGCCGAGCAGCAGCCCCCGGCCGTTCGCCGTCACCTGCCCGCCGAAGGCCACCGCGTTCGACCCCATGTCGGCGCTGTCGGCGGCGAACAGGCGCCGCGCGGCCTGCGCCGTCGCCGCCGGATCGGGCCCGGCGGCCGGCCCCGGGGCCGCGCCGGCGGAGCCGGGCGGGACCGCGGCGGTGATGCCGTCCACCGCCCGGCCCTGGCCCCCGAGCACGGACATGGCGTACCCGCGGCGGGCGACGTCCAGCGCGGTCACCGGACGGACCCACGCGGCGCCCCGGCACGCCGGGTCGGTGACCCGGTTGCGGTCCAGCCAGGCGTTGTACCCCGCCGCCCAGCCGCGCATCAGCTCCTCGGTCTCCCGGCTCGGCCCGGCCGGCGCGGGCGTCGCGAGCAGCCGCTCCACCGTCCTCGCGTCCCGCACCCCGCGGAAGTACAGGTCGCTGCCGAGGTTCGTCGCCGCCGACGACAGCGAGCCGTCCGGGGCGGCGTCCGGCCCGAAGTGGCGCGAACGCTCGCCGCGCACGGTGAGGAACCCGTCGGCCAGCACGCACACCTGGTCGGCGGCCTGCGCCCAGCCCGTGCCGAACCCCAGGTCCGCGTAGTTCCCGGCCACGATGTGCGGGATGCCGTACTCGGTGTAGCGGATGACGGCGGACAGCCCGCCGCCCGAGGGATGCCGTTCGCGGCCGTCGGCCGCCGCCGCGGGCGGCAGCGTCGTCGCGGCGGTCAGCAGGGCGACCGCGGCCAGAGCGAGCCGGCCGATACGGGTCCGGATGTGCAACGTGCCTCCCGGCGTGAGTGCGCGGCAGCGGTGCCCCATGCAGCCGGTCCGCGGAGCCCTATGCAGTCAGCCCCCGGCACCCCTGTCAACCGTCCGGTCGGTATCCGGCCTCTTGACGTCCCGTCATCCGGCCGCCCAGGATCACGCCATGACAGGCGCTCACCGCAACACGGTCGACTCCCTCGTACGCCGCAGTGCCCGCAGGTCCCCGGACCGCACCGCCGTCCGCTACGCCGACCGCACCTGGACCTACGCCGAGCTCGACGCGGCCGTCTCCACCGCGGCGGCCGTCCTCGCCGACCACGGCCTCGCACCGGGCGCCCGGGTCGCCGCCTACGGACACAACTCCGACGCGTACCTGATCGCCTTCCTCGCCTGCTCCCGGGCCGGCCTCGTGCACGTCCCGGTCAACCAGAACCTCACCGGCGACGAACTCGCCTACGTCCTCTCCCAGTCGGGCAGCTCCCTGGTCCTCGCCGACCCCGCCCTCGCGTCCCGGCTGCCCGACGGGGTGCCGGTGCGGGCGCTGCGGGAGGGCGACGACTCGCTGCTCGCCGCGCTGTCCGCGCCCCGCCCGTACACACCGGCCCGCGAACCGGCCGCCGAGGATCTCGTCCAGCTCCTCTACACCTCCGGCACCACGGCCCTCCCCAAGGGCGCGATGATGACGCACCGCGCCCTGGTCCACGAGTACGTCAGCGCCATGACCGCGCTCGACCTGCACGCCACGGACCGGCCCGTGCACGCGCTGCCGCTCTACCACTCGGCGCAGATGCACGTCTTCCTGATGCCCTACCTCGCCGTCGGGGCCGAGAACACCATCCTGGACGCGCCCGACGCCGGACGGAT
This sequence comes from Streptomyces genisteinicus, assembly GCF_014489615.1. GTDB lineage: Bacteria > Actinomycetota > Actinomycetes > Streptomycetales > Streptomycetaceae > Streptomyces > Streptomyces genisteinicus. Next base: position 513,408 of record NZ_CP060825.1, on the reverse strand, counting down.
CCTCGACCTCGTCGAAGCCGGCCGTGCCGACAGCCTCTTCGCACCGCCCACCGTCTGGATCGGCCTGGCCGGCCACCCGGGCTTCGCGGACCGGGACCTGACCGCCCTGCGCAAGGCGTACTACGGCGCCTCGATCATGCCCGTCCCCGTGCTCGAACGGCTCCGCGCGCGGCTGCCCGGACTCGCCTTCTACAACTGCTTCGGCCAGTCCGAGATCGGCCCGCTCGCCACCGTCCTCGGCCCCGGCGAGCACGAGGGCCGGATGGACTCCTGCGGCAGGCCCGTCCTCTTCGTCGAGGCGAAGGTCGTCGACGAGAAGGGGGAGGAGGCCGCCGACGGCACCCCCGGCGAGGTGGTCTACCGCTCACCGCAGCTCTGCGAGGGCTACTGGGAGAAGCCGGAGGAGACCGAGGAGGCCTTCCGCGGCGGCTGGTTCCACTCGGGCGACCTCGCCGTCCGGGACGCCCAGGGGTACTTCACGGTGGTCGACCGCGTGAAGGACGTCATCAACTCCGGGGGCGTGCTGGTCGCCTCCCGCCAGGTCGAGGACGCCCTCTACACCCATCCCGCCGTCGCCGAGACCGCCGTCGTCGGCCTCCCCGACGAGCGCTGGATCGAGGCCGTGACGGCCGTCGTCGTCACCCGCGAGGAGGTCACCGAGGCGGAACTCATCGCCCACGCCCGCGAACGGCTGCCCCACTTCAAGGCCCCGAAGCGCATCGTCTTCGCCGACTCGCTCCCGCGCAACGCCAGCGGCAAGATCCTCAAGCGCGAGCTGCGGGACCGCTTCGGGGAGGCGTAGCGGGCACGCCGGGCGGCCCCCGGCGCGGACGCCTCCGCTCCGTTTCCGCCGGCCTCGGGCTCCGGTTGCCTCCGGTCGCCTCCTGCCGTCTCCTGCCGGAGCGGGCGGGCTCATGGGGCCGGGGTGCCGTTGACGACGCTGTCACCAACCGCGGACGGGGGCGTCACGTCCGGCGGTCCCGGCGGTCCCGGCGGTCCGAAGGCATCCCCGGCCCGCGTCGGTCTCCTGCGAGTAGAGGAGTTGCGCTCGACGGCCTCCGGTCGTCAGTGTGCAGTGGTGATCGGAACAGAGATCGAACTCCCCCTCGTGGACGGGGTCCTCTCGGCTGTGGACTTCGGCGGCCAGGGCGAGGGTGTGCTGCTCGTCCACGGCAGCGGACACAACGCCGCCGCCTGGGGGGATGTGGCCTCCCGTCTGGTGAGCGAGTGTCATCCGGTCGCCGTCGACCTGCGCGGCCATGGGCAGACCCGGCTCGACTCCACCGGCCCCGAGCAGTACTGGCGGGACATCGGCGGCGTCGTCACCGCGCTGGGCTGGGACCGTCCCGTGCTGGTGGGCCATTCCACCGGCGGGTACGCGGTGGCGGCTGCCACTGCCGGTGGCCTGATGGAACCGGCCGCCCTCTGCATCGTGGACGGCATGGTGCTCGATGACCGCAGCGCGTCACTCGCCGCGCATGCCGCCGCACGGACCACGGAGGCGGCGGACCGCCTGCGGACGATGTTCCGCTACGGCTGGGAAACGGATGCCGACCAGATGCACGCCTATGCCGAGCAGTGCGCGCGGGAGGCCGGAGAGGACTGGCTCAACGCCGGAGCACGGCCCGGACTCGTCGAGGAGGTCACGCGGCGCTCCTTCCTGCACCGCGGCCACCGGTGGGTACGGCGACCGGCCGTCGAGGAGATCGTGACCGTCACCACCGTGGAGCCCGGCGCGGACGTCTTCCCGAGTGCCGAGGTGTACGACCGCCTCACCTGCCCGATGACGATCGTGCTGGCCGAGGACGGTTTCTACGCCTCACGGCGCGACGACGTGCGTGCCGTCGCCGATGCCGCCCCCGGCCGCCGGCTGATCGACATCAGCTCGAACCACAACGTCCCCATGACCCGGCCCGCCGACCTCGCCGCGATCATTCTCGACCTGGTGCGGGACCGGACCTCGGCATCCGGCGGGAACGCCGGCTGATCCCCACCTCACCCCTGCGAGGAGTTGCCGTGGCCGTGAGCGAGATGTCCGTGGCGGACGAGGGCGCCGAGCCGCACGGCATCACCCTGGGACCCGACGGCGCCCTGTGGGCGGCCCTCGGAACGGGAGGGGTCGCGCGCCTCGAACCGTAGCCTCAGGACGGAGAACCGCCCGCGTCGCGGCGCAGGTCCACGATGCGGCGGATCTTGCCGACCGAGCGCTCCAGCGTCTCCGGGTCCACCACCTCGACGGCGACCGAGACGCCGACGCCGTCCTTGACGGCGGCGGTGACCGCGCGGGCGGCCTCGGCCCGCTGGTCGCCCGTCGCCTCCGGCCGCGCCTCCACCCGCACGGTGAGCGCGTCGAGCCGGCCCTCGCGGGTCAGCCGGAGCTGGAAGTGCGGCGCCACGTGCGCGGTCCGCAGCACGATCTCCTCGATCTGGGTCGGGAAGAGGTTCACCCCGCGCAGGATGATCATGTCGTCACTGCGCCCGGTCACCTTCTCCATCCGCCGGAACGCGCGGGCGGTGCCCGGCAGCAGCCGGGTCAGGTCCCGGGTGCGGTAGCGCACGACGGGCATCGCCTCCTTGGTGAGCGAGGTGAACACCAGCTCGCCCTGCTCCCCGTCCGGCAGGACCTCACCGGTGAACGGGTCCACGATCTCGGGGTAGAAGTGGTCCTCCCAGATGTGCAGCCCGTCCTTGGTCTCCACGCACTCCTGCGCGACGCCGGGGCCCATCACCTCCGAGAGCCCGTATATGTCGACCGCGTCGATGGCGAAGCGCTCCTCGATCTCGCGCCGCATCTCCTCCGTCCACGGCTCGGCCCCGAAGACGCCGACCTTCAGCGACGTGCCGCGCGGATCGACGCCCTGGCGCTCGAACTCGTCGAGCAGCGTGAGCATGTACGAGGGCGTCACCATGATGATCTCGGGCCGGAAGTCCTGGATCAGCTGCACCTGGCGCGCCGTCATGCCGCCGGAGGCGGGGACGACCGTGCACCCGAGCCGTTCGGCGCCGTAGTGGGCGCCGAGGCCGCCGGTGAACAGGCCGTACCCGTAGGCGATGTGGACCATGTGGCCGGGGCGGGCCCCGGCCGCCCGCAGGGACCGGGCGACGACGTCCGCCCAGACGTCCAGGTCGCGCTCGGTGTAACCGACGACGGTGGGCCGGCCGGTGGTGCCGCTGGAGGCGTGGATGCGGCGCACCCGCGAGCGGTCCACGGCGAACATGCCGAACGGGTAGTGGTCGCGCAGATCGGTCTTGGCGGTGAACGGGAAGCGCGCCAGGTCCGCGAGCGTGCGGCAGTCCTCGGGGCGCACCCCGGCCTTGTCGAACGCCTCGCGGTAGAAGCCGACGTTGTCGTACGCGTGCCGGAGCGTGCCGCGCAGGCGCTCCAGTTGCAGCGCCCCGAGCTCCTCGCGTCCGAGCCGCTCCGCCGCGTCCAACAGGTCCGTCATGGGCCCACTCCCGTCGCAAACCGGACGACCGATCATTCGGTCGATCTGCTCGGGATCAGTTACTCAGCCGGTGAGGGGCCGCGTCAAGGCATCGGCGGCGCCCGCTGCCCGGCCCGTGCGCGGGCGTCCGGACCGGGGCGGACGCCCGGTGCGCGGGGCGTACGCCGCAATCGGGGCGGACGGGGGCGAATCGCGGGAGGATGGCCGGGGAAGGGAAGGAAGTTGAATCCCGCAGACAAGCGGGGACCAGATCCTGCCGGCCGCCGCCCTGTGCGACCGAACGAAGGAGTCCGTGATGCCGCAGCCCGAGGGAGCCGCGCTGGAGGAGATCCGCGCCCGACGCGGGGAACTGCGCAGCCGCTACCTGCGCGCCCCCGCCGACCGCCCGGTGAGCTCCGCCCGCGGTGTGCACCACGTCGCGTTCATCTGCCGCGACGTCGAGGAGACCATCCGCTTCTACCAGGAGTTCCTCGGCTTCCCCCTGGTGGAGATCGTGGAGAACCGCGACTACCGGGGTTCCACCCACTTCTTCTTCGACATCGGCAACAACAACCTGCTGGGCTTCTTCGACTTCCCCGGCCACGAGCACCCGCCCGCCACCGAGACCGTCGGCGGGGTCCAGCACCTCGCGCTCTCCGTGGACGCCCCGCACTACACGGCCGCCCGGAAGGCGCTCGACGCGGCGGGGGTCGAGTACCTCGGGCCGGACCGGGGCGTGGAGGACAGCCTCTACCTCCACGACCCCAACGGCGTGCCGCTGGAGCTGTACCGCGAGCGGCTCGGCATCTTCGAGGGCGAGCAGATCCTCGGGACGGCGGTCGACGACTGACGCCCGGCCGCCGGTGACGTGAGCCGGCGCCGTGCCCGTGACCCGGCACCCCGGGGCCGTGACCCGTGACCCGTGACCGCGGGCCGGGGTTCCGGGTGCTCGGTGCCCGCCTCCCCGTTCCTGCTGCCGGGGCTGTCGGGTCTGTCGGCCCGGCGGGGCGGTCACGGCCGTCGCCGGCGCACCCGGTGTCACGGGCGGACCGCCCCCGGGGCCGCCGGCGGGCGGGGTTACCGTTCAGGGCATGACCGACCCCGCGCCGCACGCCCTCGTCCTGGCCTTCGTCCTCACCGTCCGCCACGACGGCCACGGGGGAGTCGCCGACGACCTGGCCGGCACCGGGGACCTCGCCTCCTGGATCGGCGAGCACGCCGACGGCCTCGGCGAGGCGGCGGCCGGCACCGCGGTCGACGAGCACGTCCTGGCGGCCGTCCGCGACCTGCGGACGGCGGTGCGTTCCCTGTTCGCCCGCGCCGTGCGCCCCGGCGCGCCGAGCCGTGCGGACGAGGGGCGGCTGCTGCCCGCGGACGCCGCGACGGCCCGGCTCAACGCCGCGGCGGCCGCCGTCCCCGTCGTCCCCGTGCTGCGGTGGCCCGACGACGGCGAGCCCGTGGCCGCCCTGCTCCCCGCGCACGCCCGGAGCGCCGGCGCTCCCGCGGCCGGTCCCACCGCACCGCGCGGACCCGGCGGCGCGGACGGACCCCTGACCGCCGTGCTCGCCCGTGCCGCGATCGACTTCCTCACGGGCCCGGACCGCACCCGGCTGCGCGCGTGCCACGCGCCCCGGTGCGTGCGCTACTTCGTCAAGGACCACCCCCGCCAGGAGTGGTGCAAGCCCGCCTGCGGCAACCGCGCGCGCGTCGCCCGCCACCACGAGCGGCACCGGGCCGCGGACTGACCGGGCGGGAGCCGCCGCTACCCCGGCGCCGTGCCCGTGCCGCCGCCCGCCGCCCCCGCCGTGCCGTTGATCTTCTCGATGGCCTGCCGGGCGTGCTCCCCCGGGGAACGGCCCGTCAGCGAGGAGACCGGCGACCCCACGGGCGACGCGGACACCGGTGGCAGCTGCTGCGTGCGGTCCGCGCTCGCCGGCGGGGCCGGGGACGGCGCCGAGGGGGCGGCCGGACGGAGGCGCAGGCGGTGGCCCGCGGCCTCGTCGAGACTGACCGGCCGCTGCATCCGGGTGGCGAGCCTGCCGGCCTCCCGGCCGAGCGCGGCCACGTCCTCCCAGGCCAGCCGGACGACGAGGCGCAGCTCGGCCTCTCCGTCGGGGAGGGCCTGCAGCGGAGGGCTGACACGGTCGTTCATGGACTCGTCCTCACCTTGTCGGTACCCCGTCCCCGAGGGGCGCTGCTCCCCGCGGACGCCTGATGTGCCCACGAGTACGGCCGTGCGACACCCCGCGTTCACCGGGCGCCGCGCCGGTTCCCCGACCGGCTCCCGCGGGCGTCGGCCCCGACTCGGCCGGGTGCCTCCGGACACGTACCATGGCGGTTATGTCGTTTCTCCGCCGCCGCAGCGCCGCCACTCCCGCGGGTCCGGACTTCGATGTCCTGGCCATGGATCCGGGCGACTGGCCCGGCAATCTGGGCGCCGGTCTGCTGCCCGCTCCCGACGGCACCTGCCAGGGCGTGTTCCTGCGGTACGACCTCTTCGGCGGCCGCGGCCCCGCGATGATCATCGGCAACCTCCCGGAGGGCTCGCCGGCCCGCGAGGTCGAGGAGGGGGAGATCCCCTTCGAGGCGGCCCAGCTGCTGCTCGCCCTGGAGAACGACGAGCCGGTCCACGTCACCGGCGTCGAGGACACCCCGGTGATGCAGGGCGACAACCTGCTCATCGTGCGGCGGGTGAAACTGTCCGAGAGCCGCATCTCCTGTGTGCAGTTCGACCGCAGCGACAACGTCCTCGTCACCATCGCCAGCTGGGACCGGCCGATCACCGACGATCTCTACGCCCTGCTCAAGCCGCTTCCGGCGGAGCTGTTCCAGCAGGCCTGAGCACGCCGTCCGTTCCGCACTGCCCGGGGTGTCGCCCCGGGCAGTTTTCGTTGGCTTCTTGCCAAGTGATTCATCGGACCTCTAGCGTCGGGATCATGAGTGCAGGAGCGTCGGTGATGTCGTCGTGACCACCAACACGGGTGCTGGAGAAGAGCGCGGACCGGTCGGCGGGATGCCCGATGGCGAGGCCGAAGCCGTCCACAGGTCCGATGACTTGCTTCTGTGGTACCGGAAGCCCGCCGCCGACTGGGAGCGCGAGTCGCTGCCCGTGGGCAACGGCGCTCTCGGCGCGAGCGTCCACGGGACGCTCGCGACCGAACGGCTCACCCTCAACGAGAAGACGCTCTGGACCGGCGGTCCCGGCTCCGCGGAGGGCTACGACCACGGCAACGGCGGCGGTGGCGACCACAGCAACGGCGGCGCCGCCGCCCCGGGGCCCCGCGCCCTCGCCCTGGTCCAGGCACGCCTGGACGACGAGGGCAGCCTGACGCCCGCCGAGGCGGCCGCCCGGCTCGGCCGCCCGAAGCGCGGCTACGGCGCGTACCAGGTCCTCGGCGAGCTCCTGTTCACCGTGCCCGACGCCCCCGGCGCACCCGACGCCTCGTACCGGCGCACCCTCGACCTCGCCACCGCCCTGGCCGGGGTCACCTACTCCAGCCAAGGCACCACCTGGACACGCGAGTTCTTCGCGTCCTGGCCCGCCGGAGTGATCGCGGGCCGCTTCGGCGCGGACCGCCCCGGCCGCACCGGCTTCACCCTCCGCCACACCTCGCCGCACCCGGACCGGACGGTCACCGCCGAAGGCGACCGGCTCACCGTCCGCGGCCGCCTCGCCGACAACGGTCTGCGCTTCGAGGCCCAGATCAGGGTGATCGCCCGGGGCGGCACCGTCACCGCGGGAGACGACGGCACGCTCACCGTGCACGGGGCGGACAGCGCGCACTTCGTGCTCGCGGCGGGCACCGACTACGCCGACACCTACCCGTCGTACCGCGGACCCGACCCCCACGACACCGTCACCGCGACCGTCGACGCCGCCGCGGCCCTCCCGTACGAACGGCTGCGGGCCGAGCACACGGCCGACCACGGCGCCCTGTTCGGCCGGGTCTCGCTCGACATCGGACAGCGGCCGCCGGACCTTCCCACCGACGAACTGCTCGCCGCCTGCACCGCGCCCGGCCGGTCCGGCGCGACCGCGGCCGCGGCCGACCGCGCCCTGGAGGCACTGGTCTTCCAGTACGGCCGCTACCTCCTCATCGCCTCCTCGCGGGCCGGCTCGCTGCCCGCCAACCTCCAGGGCGTGTGGAACGACTCCACCCGGCCGCCCTGGGCCGGCGACTACCACACCAACATCAACATCCAGATGAACTACTGGCCCGCCGAGGTCACCGCGCTCCCCGAGACGGCCGTGCCCTACGACCGGTTCGTCGAGGCCCTGCGCGCCCCCGGACGGGTCACCGCACGCGAGATGTTCGGCAGTCCCGGCTGGGTCGTGCACAACGAGACCAATCCGTACGGCTTCACCGGCGTCCACGACTGGGACACCGCGTTCTGGTTCCCCGAGGCCGCGGCCTGGCTCACCCAGCAGCTCTACGAGCACCACCGCTTCTCCGGCTCCACGCGGTACCTGCGCGACACCGCCTACCCGGTGATGAAGGAGGCCGCCGAGTTCTGGCTCGCGGTCCTGCGGACCGATCCGCGCGACGGCACCCTGGTGGTCACCCCCGGATACTCGCCCGAGCACGGCGACTTCACCGCCGGGCCCGCCATGTCGCAGCAGATCGTCCACGACCTGTTCACCAACACCGTGGAGGCCTCGCGCACACTCGGCGACGACCCCGCCTTCCGCCGGCGTGTCGAGGACGCGCTGGAACGGCTCGACCCGGGCCTGCGCATCGGTTCCTGGGGCCAGCTCCAGGAGTGGAAGGCCGACCTCGACGACCCGGCCGACACCCACCGGCACGTGTCCCACCTCTTCGCGCTCCACCCCGGGCGGCAGATCGTCCCGGGCAGCCGGTGGGCACAGGCCGCCGAGGTGTCCCTGGCCGCCCGCGGCGACGGCGGCACCGGCTGGTCCAAGGCGTGGCGGATCAACTTCTGGGCGCGCCTTCACCAGGGCGACCGGGCCCACGCCATGTTCCGCGAACAGCTGAGCGGCTCCACCCTGCCCAACCTCTGGGACAACCATCCGCCGTTCCAGCTCGACGGCAACTTCGGCGCCACCGCGGGCATCGCAGAGATGCTCCTCCAGAGCCACCACGGCGTCATCGAGATCCTGCCGGCCCTGCCGTCCGCCTGGCCCTCGGGCGAGGTGCGCGGTCTGCGGGCGCGCGGCGGGGCCGCCGTGGACATCTCCTGGTCCGGCGGCACGGCCCGCCGGGTCGTGCTCCGAGCGGAGCGCACCGGCACCCTGACCGTGCGCTCCTCGCTCTTCGCCGAGGGGGAGCGGACGCTCACCGTCCGGGCGGGGGACTCCTACACGCTCACCGCCGGCGGATGAGCGGGCGGCCGCCACCGCGCCGCTGAGGTGCCGATCCCGGCAGGAGCGCCGAACCGCCACGGAAGCGAGCCGCCCCGCAGATCCTCCTCCCGGTAACGCCGCGCCTTGCGGTGCCAGTTGAGGATTCCCGCGAGCCAGTCCTCCAGCTCCCGCACCCGGGCGGCGAGCGCCGCCCTCGCCCGGTCGTCCAGGGCGAGGTCCTCGCAGAGCAGCGGCAGCTCGTGCTCCTTCACATGGAGGAACTCCCGCAGCCGCGCGTCCATCAGCCCCTCGGTCATCGCGGCCGCCGTCGGGTAGTCGCAGTCGAAGAACGTCTGCACCACCAGGACCGCGTTGTGGATCTCGCCCTCGTACTCGATCTCCTTCTGGTACGAGAAGAGGTCGTTGAGCAGGCAGGCGTAGTCCATGGCCGCGTGCTCCAGGCCGCGCAGCGGTCCGCCTGCCGCGACCTCCGGGGGCAGGGCGTCCGCCTGCCGCAGCCGGGCGAGGGTCATCGTGAGGTCCGAACCGAACGTCAGGCGCCGCATCTCGATGTAGTCCACCGGGTCGGGCACCCGGTGCTGCGCCGTGTTGTGCAGCTCCCAGAGCCAGCTGTCCAGCATCACGGCCACCGACTCGCGCAGCGCGGCGCGGGCCGTCGGCGTCATCGGCCCCGCCGTGCGCGCCCACAGGTCGGCGAGTCCGCGTTCCATCGGGGTGACGGCGCCCGCGGCGCCCGCCGCCGGGTCGCCGAGCGGCATGCACCCCTTCAGCCGCTCGGTGGCCGCCCTCGCCCCCGCCAGGTCGCGGCCGCGTCCGTAGGCGACGGGGTACCAGTCGTCGCCGTAGGTGCCCCAGGTCAGCCACTGGGACGCGAGGTCCAGTTCCTCGCGGGTGGCGTCGGGGTCCAGTCCGGCCGCGCAGAGCGGCAGGTCGAACCCGGTGAGCCGGGCCTCGTCCCAGATGTCGTTCAGCAGGCCCGTCCGGCTCGCCCAGGCGACGCACGCGGCGCGGGCGGCGTCCAGATGGGGGCTGAGCGTCAGCGGGAACGGCAGCTGCGCCTCCGGCAGGAGCGAGGGCCCCACCGCCCGCGGCCGGTGGGTGAGGGTCCGCAGCCGGGCCGCGGCCGGGCGGCCGAACAGCGTGCGGACACCCTGCGCCGCCGCCCCGAACCGGGGCGGCCCCGGGAGCCGCGCGGTGCCGGGACCTCCCGGCACCGCCGGCGTCTCCTGTGCGCCGCCCCCGTTCATGTAGCGGCTGGACCGCAGATGCCACTCGTGGCCGCCGGACTGCCAGTCCTGGAGGCCCTTGGTGTACGCGGCGACGGCCGCCCACTCGTCCGGGCCGAGGCCCTCCTCCGCGCAGAGCGCCGGGACCTCGGTCAGCGCGGTGTTCTCGAACTGCTGGACCCGGGAGGTCAGCAGATCGTTGACCGCCTCCGCCGCCTCCTGCGTGGTGCAGCCGAGGAAGGTCTCCAGCACCAGCACCCCGTTGCTGTTCTCGCCCTCGTCCTCCACCTCGCGCTGGTAGGAGAACAGGTCGTTGCGCAGGTGCACCGCGTCGGAGAACGTGTCGCGGAGCACCCGCAGCGGCCGGGAGCCCGCCACCGCGGCGGGCACCTCCGCACCCGCCGCGTACTCCACCAGGCCCGCCGACCACGGAGCCCCGCCGACCTTGCGGCGCATCTCGATGTACTCCAGCGGATTGGCGATGCGGCCCTCGTCGATGTTGGACAGCTCCCACATCGACTCGTCCAGCAGGTTCCTCGTCGCCTCGGCGAACCGGACGCGCCACGCGGGGGACATCGCCGGAACCGTGCGCGCCCACAGGTCGGCGAGACCGGCCTCCACGGGGTTGACCGGCTCCGGGACGGCGGCCGTGGAGTCCATCGGCATGAACGCGGGCAGCCGCTCCAGATAGGCCCGGGCGCCCGCCCGGTCCTGCGAGCGCTTGAAGAGCTCCAGGAAGTGGTCGTCGAAGAAGAAGACCCACACGTACCAGTCGGTGACCAGGCTCAGTGCCGCCGCGTCGCAGTCCGGGTGGGTGTACGCGCACAGCAGCGCGTAGTCGTGCGCCTCGAGGTCGCTCTCCTCCCACACGCCGGACCCCTCCAGCATCCCCATCCGCCGGGCCCAGCCGGTGGTGTGCGACCGCGCCTCGGCCGCGTGCGGATTGAGCCGTGCCGGATACGGGACGTAGAAGTCCGGCAGTACGAAGGGCTGTGCCATGTGGATCGAGGGCCTTTCCCCGGGTCACCGCGCGGGCGCGGATGCTGCGTGGTCGGCCCAGCACTACCCCCGCCCGAACGGCCGCACGCACCCGGGCGAATAGTCATACCGGCGCGGTTCCCGAAGAGTGGGGCGGGGCGCCGCCGGACCCCCGTGCGGCGGCACCCCGACCCGGTCATCGCCCGCCCGTCACCTGCGCACCACCTGCACGTCGGCGGCCTTCACGAACGCCACCCGGTGCCCGAACTGGATCTGGACGTACTCCTCCTGACCGCGCACCACCCGGTGCACCGAGGTGTCGAACGTCGGTGCGTACAGGTACTCGCCCGGGGTGCGGTCACCGGCCACGTACCGCTGGCCCGCCCCGAGCGTGTACGGCAGCGGGGAGACCGCCTGGACGGGCACCCCGGCCGGGTACGCCGACGCCTCGGGGTACGCCCTGCCGTACACCGGCACCTGGTCGAGCCCGTCCCTGGGTGTCACCACGACCCCGCGCGAGGCGACCGCGGTGGGCTGGGTGCGCGGGTTGTGGAACCACGCCTTCTGCCCCAGGTACCAGATCGCGGTCCAGTCGCCCCGGCGCTCCGCCACCGCGTACTGCTGGCCCGTCGAGGCCCGGGCGCCCGTGTCGTTGACCCCGTCCGTCGAGGCCGAGCCGTCGGGCCGCAGACCGATGTCCCGTACCAGCGGCGTGTCCTCGCCGGGCCCGGTGTGCAGGCGCACCGCGCCCGAGCCGTGCGGCGCGCAGGCCTCGCCGGCGCGGACGCAGCCCGTGTACAGCGGCCGGTGGGCGTCGTACTCGGGATGGACGGTGACCACCCCGCTGTCCGGTCCCGCGGACGGCGTCAGCGGCCGCCCCAGCAGACGGAAGTAGTGGGCCCAGTCCCAGTACGGGCCGGGGTCCGTGTGCATCCCGCGGATCGTGGCCGTCGTGGTGCCCGGCACGTTGTCGTGACCGATGACGTGCTGCCGGTCCAGCGGGATGTCGAAGCGCTGGGCGAGGTACCGCACCAGCCGGGCCGAGGTGCGGTACATCGCCTCCGTGTACCAGGCGTCCGGGGCCACCAGGAAGCCCTCGTGCTCCAGACCCACCGACTTGGCGTTGACGTACCAGTTCCCGGCGTGCCAGGCGACGTCCTTCAGCGGCACGTGCTGGGCGATGTGCCCGTCGGAGGACCGCAGCGAGTACTGCCACGACACGTACTCGGGGTTCTGCACGAGCTGGAGCGTGGTGTCCCAGGTGGCCTCCGTGTCGTGCACCACGATGTACTCGACCGACTGCGACCTCGGCCGGTCGCCCTTGTCGTGGTTCCCGTAGTCGCCCTCCCCGAACTCCTCGTAGGGCGCCGGGATCCACTCGCACGCCACCGTCCGCGGGCACTCGGTGCGCGAGGAGTCCGCCGTGCGCAGCCCGAGGGCCGCGGCCTGCGACCGGTCGGGCGCCGTGCCGGGCCGGGCCGGGAGCACCACGCGCTGACCGGCGTCGGTGGTCCGCGCCTGGCCCGTGGCGATCACGTCGAACACGTCGTCGGCGTAGACCGTCGCCGTGGCCGTGTCGTCCGCGCCGGAGAAGCGGGCGACCGCCCCGTACCAGTCGCCGGGATCGGCGCTCGCCGGCAACCCCAGGCTCTTCTGGGCGTCGGCCAGCAGCGCCGCGCCGCCGCGCACGTTGGCCGAGACGTCCTCCCGCAGATCCCCGGCCGGGATGCCGGAGAGACCGGCCGCCCGTTCCAGTGTCCGCAGCCGTGCGGGCAGCCGGGCGGGGTCGGGCAGGGCGGCGTCCGCGACCGCGCGCACCGGGCGCGACGCGTCGCCGCGCGCGTCCTCCGTGCCGTGCGAGTGGTGCGGGGCCTCGGCCAGGGCGGTCCGGGCGTCGGTGAGGTGCATCGGTCCGTAGCCGCCGGTGACGCTGGCGGCGCCGCCGTGCCCGTCCCAGCGGGACTGGAGGTACGAGACACCGAGCAGCACGCTCTGCGGCACGCCGTACTCCTCGGCCGCGTCCGCGAACGCGCGCTGGAGCGCGGTCGGCGACTCGGTGCCGCCAGCGGTCGCGGCCGGGCCCGAGGACAGCAGCGGGAGCAGCAGGGCGCCCACGGCCACCGCGGCGCCGGCGGTCCGTGCGCGCGGCGCACGCCGTCGGGGGCGGTCGGGACGTGCGGGGACCGATCCTTGCAATGCAGCCTCCAGAGACGGATGGTGCGCGGCCGGACCCGTACAGGGGTAGCGGTTCGCGGACGATCCGTCAATCAGGCTCCACAACGACAACTGCGCACGTCAGCAACGGTACGGACGGTGTATCGGGCCGGCTTTCGCGGTGACGGGCCCCGGGCCTGCGACGCGTCACAGGCGTGGACCGGTGGAGGACGCACGCGTGCCGTGCGCCCCGGTGCCGACACACCGGGGCGCACGACGCACGGACGCGGGGCCGTCAGCGGGTCCCGACCGCCGCGCGCACCGCCCTGCGGGCGAGCGCGCAGTCGTCGTGCAGCCGCCGCAGCAGCAGCCGCTGCTCCTCTCCCGCGGCCATCCCGGAGGCCGCGGGCTGGGCGGCGGTCACCGGGGCGGCCTCCCGCATGGTGCGCTGCACCGCGGTCTCGTACGTCCGGATCTCCCGCGTCAGCACGATCATCAGGTTGACGAGGAACGCGTCACGCGCCGCCGTGCCCTGCTGCTGTGCCAGCTGGCTGATCTGACGGCGTGCCATCGGGGCGTCGCCGAGCACCGACCAGAGCGTCGCCAGGTCGTATCCGGGCAGGTACCAGCCCGCGTGCTCCCAGTCGACGAGCACCGGACCGGTGGGGGAGAGGAGGATGTTCGAGAGCAGCGCGTCGCCGTGGCAGAACTGCCCCGTCCCCTGCCGTCCGCCCGCCTGGGCGACCCCGTGCAGCAGCTTCTGGAGGTCGCCGAGGTCACGGTCGGTGAAGAGGCCGAGCTCGTGATAGCGGGAGATCCGGGAGCCGTAGTCGAGCGGGGCGTCGAACATCCCCGCGGGCGGGCGCCAGGAGTTGAGGCGGACGACCGCGCCCAGGACGGCCCGCAGGTCCGCCCGGGGCGGCGCCTCCAGCGGATGCCGGCTCAGCGCCGCCGGCCGGCCCGGCATCCGCTCGACGACGAGGGTGCAGTTCTCCGGGTCGGCGGCGATCAGCCGAGGCGCCCGGACCGGCGGCCGGTGCCGTACGAAGGCACGGTAGGAAGCTATTTCGTGCCTCAGGCTCTCGGCCCACGCCGGCGACTGGTCCAGTAAGCACTTGGCCACGGCGGTCGTGCGGCCGGTCGTCCCCACGATCAGCACGGACCGTCCGCTGCGCCGCAGCACCTGGACCGGGTTGAACTCGGGACAGATGCGGTGCACCGACGCCACGGCCTTGCGCAGCTGCGCGCCCTGCGGGCCGGACAGGTCGATCCTCCCGCTGACGGGCTGGCCCACCGGGACCGCGGCCCTGCGGGGCCGGGCGGTCTGCGCGGGCCCGAGGAACGGTCCGGAGCCGGCCGGGACAGCGGTGCGCTGCTGGAGCCGGGAGGGGACGGACACGGAGGACGATGCTGTGTACATGGGAGATACAGATCCCTTCGTGCGCCGACAGGTAGCGTGCGCGCCCCGCCCCATATGCCAGAGGCAGCACCCTGGGGAATGTGCCCCGGCGGACGGGGCGGGGTGGCGCATTCCTACCTGACACCCCGGCGCGGGTGGCACACCATCTGGCGCACCCTGGCGAACCCTGGCGAATAGTCGCCACCCCCATCACGGGCCGTTACTGTCAACTCAGCCGAGAACCTGGGGGCTTGACGTGAGCGGTGAACCCAACACCCGCCTGAACGACCTGTTCGGCCTGGCCGGCTGGTCCAAGGGCGAACTCGCGAGACTCGTGAACCGGCAGGCGGCAGCCATGGGGCATCCGCAGCTGGCGACGGACACCTCGCGCGTGCGGCGCTGGATCGACATGGGGGAGTCCCCCCGCGATCCGGTGCCCAAGGTGCTGGCGGCACTCTTCACCGAGCGGCTCGGTCGTGTCGTGACCATCGAGGACCTCGGGTTCGCGCGGAGCGGGCGAGCAGGCAGGCGGCGGGACGTCCAGGGCGGAAGTGACAACCCTGACGGACTGCCGTGGGCGCCCGACCGTACGGCTGCGGTCCTCACCGAATTCACGGGAATGGACCTCATGCTCAACCGACGCGGCCTGGTGGGCGCGGGAGCGGCGCTCGCCGCCGGATCCGCACTCAGCAGCGCCATGCACGACTGGCTGGGCAGCGACCCCGCCGGCCGGCCCCCCACCCGCCCCTCCGACCTCCTGCACGCCGACTCCGCCGGGTACGACCGCTACGAGGCCGCCCCCATCGGATCGCAGGAGATCGACGCCCTGGAACGCTCGGTCGAAGTCTTCCGCGCCTGGGACGCCGCCCGCGGCGGCGGGCTCCAGCGCAAGGCGGTGGTCGGACAGCTCAACGAGGTGGGCGGCATGCTCGCCTACCGCCACCCCGACCACCTCCAGCGGCGGCTGTGGGGCGTGGCCGCCAACCTCGCCGTCCTCGCCGGCTGGATGTCCCACGACGTCGGCCTCGAACCCACCGCCCAGAAGTACTTCGTCATCGCGGCGCACGCGGCGCGCGAGGGCGGCGACCGGCCCCGCGCGGGCGAGGCGCTCTCCCGTGCCGCACGCCAGATGGTCCACCTGGGCCGCCCGGACGACGCGCTGGACCTGATGAACCTCGCCAGGACCGGCTCGGGGGAGCAGACCCTGCCCCGCACCCAGGCGATGCTGCACACCATCGAGGCGTGGGCGCAGGCGTCCATGGGCCACGGACAGGCGATGCGGCGGACGCTGGGCGAAGCGGAGGAGCTCTTCGTCTCCGACAAGTCCGACGTCCCGCCGCCCAGTTGGATGCAGATGTTCGACGAGGCCGACATGCACGGCATGCAGGCCCTGGCCTACCGCACCCTCGCGGACCACGACCCCTCCGTCGCCGGCATCGCGCAGCAGCACGCCCGGCAGGCGCTGCAGCTGCGCGAAGGCGGACGCCAGCGGTCGAAGATCTTCGACTACATCTCGCTCGCCTCGGCCTGCTTCATCGCGGACGATCCCGAACAGGCGGACCGCTACGCCCGGCTGGCCCTGGTGTCGATGGGGGAGACCTCCTCGCACCGGACATGGGACCGGCTGCGCGAGATGTACCGGCTGACCGGCCAGTACGCGGGGTACGCGAAGATCGAGAACCTGCGCGAGGAGATCCAGCTGGCGATGCCGCAACAGGCGTCGGCCGCGAGGCCCCGGCGCACGGAGACCTGAGGGCGGACGCACGGCGCGACGGAGCGGTCTGCGTCTCCCGGTCCGGTCCGCGGGGACGGGTGCGGGCGTCGCTGGATCCGGTTCGCCGGGACGGGTGCGGGCGTCGCTCCCGGAAGGACCGTCGGCCCGCCGTCGGCGTCAGCTGTCAGGCGGTGACCCGTGCCACCAGTACACAGGCGTCGCCCTCGCGTGCGCCCTGACCGAACTCCTCCACCACGACCCTGACGCATTCCTGTGCGTCCCGGGCCCCGGTGAACCGTGCTGCCAGTGCCGTCAGCCGGTCTGCCGCGTCCCGCTCCGCCGCCGTGCCCGTCAGCCCGTCCGTGTACATGACGAGCAGGTCGCCGGGGAGGAGGGCGACCTCGGCCTCCTCGTACGCGGCGGCGCCGGTCGCGCCGAGCAGGACGCCGTCCAGCGTCGTGAGCGCACACCCCGTCCCGTCGCGGAACAGCAGGGGGGCGGGGTGCCCCGCCTGCGCCCGGCTCAGCACGCGGGTGACGGGGTCGTAGCGGCAGCACAGCGCGCTGCCCAGGGCCGGCTGGGGAGCCGTGTCCAGCAGGTGGTTGAGGTGGGACATCAGCTGCCCCGGCCGGATGCCGGCGACGGCCATGCCGCGCACCGCGCCGAGCAGCACGGCCATCGAGGAGGTCGCCGTGACGCCGTGGCCGGTGAGGCCGCCGACGCTCAGCAGGGATTCCCCGCCGGGCAGCTGGAGCGCGTCGTACCAGTCGCCGCCGATGAGCGCGCCGTTCGCGGACGGCAGGTAGTGGGCGGCGACGTCGAGGGAGGCAGGGCCGGCCACGGGGAGCTGGAGGGACCCGCGCCACGGGGGCAGCACCGCCTCCTGCATCTCCACGGCGAGCCGGCGTTCGGTCAGTTCGGCGTGGCGGCGGCGCTGGAACGAGTCCTGGCTCTCGCGCACCGCCCGCTGGCTGCGGCGCAGTTCGCTGACGTCGCGCACGACGGCCCACATCGACGCGGTGCAGCCGTCCGCGTCGAGGACCGGTTCGCCCATCATGTGCACGGTGCGCAGCCGGCCGTCGGGCCGCACGACGCGGAACTCCTCGTCGATGGGCCGCCCGTCGACCAGGCAGTCCGTCACCACGGTGGTCAGCAGCCCCTGGTCCTCGGCGAAGACGAGGGACGGCAGTTCGTCGAGGGACATCGCTCCGCCCGCCGGGTCGCGCCCGAGGATCTGGAACAGCTCGTCGGACCAGCTGACCTCGTCCGTCAGCAGGTTCCACTCGGCGCTGCCGACCCGGCTCAGCAGCGAGCCCGGCCGGGCGGCCTCGTCGGCCGCGTACTCGGCGAGTACGTCGTCGGAGGCATCGGCGGCGTCGGTGGCGGAGGCGGGTTCCCCTTCCCTGAGCTGGTCCAAGTGGCTGCCGAGGTCGTCGAGCTGATGGACCGCCAGGTCGCACAGCGCCCGCTGCCAGCGGCCCCGGGGGTCGTCCTGTGCCTCCGTGCCACGGCGCACCGCCTCCAGATCTCCGCGGAGTCTGCGCGTACGCGTGATCAGGGCGTCCATGGCGCCGCGCTCGGGCGGCTGGGCGGGACGGTCCGCGAACACATGGGACGGCATCTGGTACTCCGATACAGGGCGCGGCCACGGCCAGGTCTCGAACAGGGACCGTGTACGACTGTTGCACAGGCGGCGAAGGGCCGTAAGCCATTTGGCAACACTCGATCCGGTGGTGCCTTTGACATATGCCACCGGCCCTCGGTCGGTCGCCAGTCTGTTCGTGCGATCCGTTCGCACGCGGTGCCGACGGCCTCGAACTGCTGCACGGGCCAGGAGCCGGCACCGGGCGGAGTCCCCCGCTCCGGTGCGGCAGGATGGACGCCATGACTGAGATCCGCACCCCCCGCCTGCTGCTGCGCCGCTGGGACGATTCCGACCTCGCCGCCCTGGCGGACCTCCACGCCGACCCCCGGGTCATGCGGTGGATCGGCGACGGGTCGGTGCTCGACGCCGATGCGGCGGCGGAGACGATCGAGCGGTGGGAGGAGGAGTGGGACGACGAGGGCTTCGGCGTCTTCGCCGTCGAACTCCTCGCCTCGGGCGAGCTCGCCGGAGCCGTCGGCCTGACCGTCCCCGCCCAGCTGCCGGACCTCGGGCACGAGGTGGCGGTCGAGTGGCGACTTGGACCGCAGTTCCGGGGGCAGGGATACGCCTCGGAGGCGGCGCACGCCACCCTGGAGTTCGCCCTCCAGGACCGCGGTCTGGAGCGGGTCGTCGCCGTCCTCCGGGTGGGTGACACCGCGTCGGAGAACGTCGCCCGCAAGCTGGGCATGACGTTCGAACGCGAGACGGAGCACCCGGAGCTCGGCTTCCCCCTGCGGATCCTCGCCATCGACCTCACCGAGTTCGAGGCGTAGGCCCTTCGCCCGCACCGGGGCACGCGAGCCCGTCGGGATCCGGACGGGAGGCCCGGCCGGCGACGCCCCCGGCCCACCGGCCGGCAGCCGCCCGCGACGGCCCCGGCCGGGCTGTCAGTGGTGGGCGGCAGGATGGAGCCATGACGACTTCACCTGCCGTTTCCGCGGCTCCCGCGGCCGTGATCGCCGACGCCGCCGCCTATGCGGAAGCGGTCGCGACCGCCTCCCGCGCCGCCGCCGCGTACTACGCGACGGGCGAGAGCGCCCTCGACGACGACGCCTACGACCGTCTCGCCCGGGGCATCGCCGCCTGGGAGGCGGCCCACCCGGAGGAGGTCGCCGCCGACTCGCCCACGGGCAAGGTCGCGGGGGGCGCGGCCGTCGGGGACGTGCCGCACACCGTCCCCATGCTCTCCCTGGACAACGTCTTCTCCGCCGAGCAGCTGACCGCCTGGACGGCCTCCCTGGAGCGCCGCATCGGGCGGACCGTCGCCGCGTGGAGCGTCGAGCCCAAGCTCGACGGCCTCGCCGTGGCCGCCCGGTACGAGGACGGCCGGCTCACCCGGCTGATCACCCGGGGCGACGGCACGGCGGGCGAGGACGTCTCGCACGCCGTGGGCACGGTGATCGGGCTGCCCGACGCGCTCGCCGAGCCGGTCACCCTGGAGATACGCGGCGAAGTGCTGATGACCCAGGAGCAGTTCGAGCAGGCCAACGCCGCCCGCACCGCCCACGGAGCCGCCCCGTTCGCCAACCCGCGCAACGGCGCGGCCGGCACCCTGCGCGCCAGGGACCGCGCCTACCGGGTGGAGATGACGTTCTTCGGCTACGGGGCGCTCGCCCTGCCCGGCACCGCCCCCGGCCTGGCCGCCCGTCTCGCCGAGCTGCCGCACAGCGCCGTCATGGCCGAGGTCGTCCGGCTCGGCGTGCACACCGCCGCGACCACGGAGGTCGCCCCGCGGGTGGTGGCCGCGGCCGAGGACGTCCCGGCCAGGATCGAGGAGATCGCGGCGGCCCGCCCCGGGCTGCCGTTCGGCATCGACGGCATCGTCGTCAAGGCGGACCCCGCGGCGGACCGGGCCGAGGCCGGGTCGGGCTCACGGGCCCCGCGGTGGGCCGTCGCCTACAAGCTGCCCGCGGTGGAGAAGGTGACCACCCTCCTCGGCGTGGAGTGGAACGTCGGGCGCACCGGCGTCATCGCGCCGCGCGCGGTCCTGGAGCCCGTCGAGATCGACGGGTCGACCGTCACCTACGCCACCCTTCACAACCCCGCGGACATCACCCGCCGCGACCTGCGGATCGGTGACCGGGTCATGGTCCACAAGTCGGGCGACATCATCCCGCGCGTCGAGGCGCCGGTCGCGCACCTGCGCACGGGCGCCGAGCGGGCGGTCGAGTTCCCGTCCGTCTGCCCGCAGTGCGGCTCGGGCATCGACACCTCCGAGCAGCGCTGGCGCTGCGAACGCGGCCGCGACTGCCGGGTGGTGGCCTCCGTCTCGTACGCGGCGGGCCGCGACCAGCTGGACATCGAGGGTCTCGGCACCACCCGTGTCGTCCAGTTGGTGGACGCCGGGCTGGTGTCGGACCTGGCGGACCTGTTCCTGCTGACCCGGGAGCAGCTGCTGACCCTGGACCGGATGGGCGGGACCAGCACCGACAACCTGCTCGCCGCTATCGAGGGCGCGAAGGGGCGGCCGCTGTCGCGGGTGTTCTGCGCCCTCGGGGTGCGCGGCACCGGGCGCTCCATGTCCCGCCGCATCGCACGGCACTTCGCGGACATGGAGCACATACGGGCCGCGGACGCCGAGGCGTTGCAGGGTGTCGAGGGCATCGGCGCGGAGAAGGCGCGGACGGTCGTGGCGGAACTGGCCGGACTGGCCCCGCTGATCGACCGTCTGGTCGCCGCCGGGGTCAACATGACCGAGCCGGGCGCCACGCCGCCCGCGCCGCCCGCGGCGGACGGCACCGGCGGCACGGACGGCGGCGGTCCGGGGGAGGAGGCGCGGGAGCCCGCGGCCGCCGGTCCGCTGGCCGGCGCGGCCGTCGTGGTCACCGGGGCGATGACCGGCGCCCTGGAGAAGCTCTCCCGCAACCAGATGAACGAGCTCGTCGAGCGCGCCGGCGGCAGGTCCTCGTCCAGTGTCTCCAAGCGCACCACGCTGCTGGTCGCCGGTGAGGGAGCGGGCTCGAAGCGGGAGAAGGCGGCGCAGCTGGGCATCAGGATCGTCACGCCCGACGAGTTCGCCGCGACGGTGGCGGACTTCCTTCCCCCGGCGTCCTGAGCCCGGTTCCGCTCCCGTGCCGGGACCCCGGCACGGGAGCGGGCCGCGTGACCGGCGGGCGGAACCGGTCACGCCCGCCCGGGGCGCGCGCCGGGACGCCCCGCCGGCCTCAGGCGTGGCGGTCGTAGACCTCGCGGTGGAGGAAGGCCAGCTGCGCACGCTTCTCGGGCTTGTCGATCACGGGCCCGAGGACGAAGCCGGAGCGGACCATCCGCTCGATCGCCTTCTCGTTGGCGGCGTCGGGCTCCACGACGACGCGCAGGTTCTTCTCGTCGCCGAAGCAGTACGCCATCAGCACCTGCATCAGGGCCCAGGTGAAGCCCGGACGGCCCTCCCCGGCCGCGGGGGCCAGCAGCAGATGGACGCCGAAGTCCCCGGGCTCGACGTCGTAGCACTCGCCGACCGGGTCGGCGTCCGGCTCGTACGTCTGGAACAGCGCGGCAGGCTCCCCGTCGAGAAGGACCAGGAAGGCGTGGTGGGTGGGCAGGGAGTCCACGAACTCGTAGATCTCCCGCACCTGCTCGCGGGTGTGCCCGAGCATGCCCCAGAAGCGGGCCCGCTCCTCGGTGACCCAGCCGTGGACGGTGTCGAGGTCGGCGACCGGGTCCAGCGGGAGGACGCGGACGGTGCCGAAGCCGTCGGCGTGCTGCTCGTGCACGGCCTCGCGGGGACGGGCTTCGGACGCGGTCATCTGCTTCTCCTCGGTCAGGCGGTCCCAGTCGGTGATCACCGGGACGAGTTCTCCGGCCGCCCACCGGGGCAGCTGGTCACGCTGGTGGGGGTCGCCCGGGACGCCCGACGCGCCGAGCGGGACGATCCACAGGCTGTCCTCGCGGCGTGCCAGGTCCCACACGTAGCGGGCGGCGGGGCCCCGGGCGCTCAGGTCGGTGATGCCCGGGACGCTGGAGGTGGACAGCACGCAGTCGAAGTCCCCGGGCAGGGCGGGCCATCCGCCCTCCGGCGGGTCGGGGAGTGCCTGCCACGGGGCGAGCCGGTGGGTGTCGCCCCAGACCCCGGTGCCGAGGACGGCCGCCTCCTCGGCCGCCTCGCGCACGAGCCGCGGGGCGTCGAGCCCGGGCAGCGCGTCGGGGGCGAGCAGCCGTTCCAGTGCGTAGGCGACGCGGGGCACCAGGGCGAGCCAGGGGCGGAAGACCTCGGGCAGCGGGGAGGCGGCGGCCAGGGGCGCGAGGACGGGCAGGGCCGCCACCCGGCGCACCGCGGCGGAGCGCAGGGCCGCGAACGCGGCGGCCTCCTCGCTGTCCACGGCCATGTGCCGGTCCCAGGCGAGCAGCCGCTCGCGCAGCCGGGCCGCCGCAGGGGAGAGGCCGCCGAGTCCGGCGAGGAGGGCGATCAGCGGCTCGGCCGAGCCCAGCCGGGTGTCCGTGTGGATGCCGGCCATGCCCGGACCCGTCCAGGCCGTGCCGGCGTCCAGGAGTTCGCGGATCCTGGCGGCCCGGTGGCGGGGGGCGAACTCGACGCCGAGCGGGGCGGCGATGCCGCGCTGGTTGGCCATGACGGCGACACCGTCGACGGCCGCCCGCGGCATCGTCTCGTATGTGCCGGTCCAGGCGTGGCGCGCCTCCCAGGCGGGGACCACCCGGATCCGGTTGAGGTGGTGGCGGCGCGGCACCCGGCCGGCCACCCGGTGGAGCAGCCCGCCACCGGTGTCCGCGGCCTGGACGACGTTGACGGGTTCGACCCAGCGGTCCACCGCCCGGTCCACGTCCTCGACGGTCCGTGCGCGCAGCAGAGCGGGGAGCGCGTCGAAGCCGATGTCGCCGTCGGCACGGGCGGGGCAGCGCAGGCTGATGGCCTCGCCGGAGTCGGCGTCCCAGGCGACGACCGGGCCGCGTTCGGTCTCCACGACCTCCACGGTGACGGGGTCCTGGCCGGCGACCTCGACGACCTCCGCGTGCACCGCGGCCGGGCGCCAGCCGTCGGGCCCGAACGCCTCCACGTGCGGGCCCCGTCTTCGCAGGCGCTCCCGGTAGAGGTCCTGGTAGTCGGCCATGGCGTTGGTGATCGCCCAGGCGACCGAGCCGGTGTGGCCGAAGTGGGCGATGCCCGGGACGCCGGGCACGGCGAGCCCGACGACGTCGAACTCGGGGCAGGCCAGCCGGATCTGCTGGTAGATGCCCGGGTCCTCGATGAAGCGGTGCGGATCTCCGGCGATCAGCGCGGCCCCGGACGCGGTGCGGTCACCGGGCACCAGCCAGCCGTTGCTGCCCGCGGTGCCGGGGCCGTCGGTGGCGAAGAGGCAGGCGGCGTCGTCGCCGAGGACCCGTGCCACCTCCTCGCGCCAGAGCTTGGTCGGGAATCCGGCGAACAGGATGTGGGTCGACAGCCAGGCCGCGATCGGCGTCCACACCTCCCACCGGCCGGGCGCGAGGCCGGTGGCGGTGAACTGCGGCGCCCGGGCGGCCCCTGCGGGGAGACCGTCGTTGACGCCGTCGACGTACCGGGCGATCCAGGCGGCCGTCTCCTCGGAGAGGGAGGCGTGGCAGCGCCGGGCCGTGTCCTCGATGCGCGACATCCGGGCGAACCGGTCCCAGGGGAGGGCGTCGGCGCCCAGGAAGGCGGCGGAGGTCCCCTGAGCGCGGTGCCGGTCGACCTCCAGTTGCCAGGCGCGGTCGACGGCCGCGTTGTGCCCCTGGGCGTAGGCGAGTTCCCCGGGGCTGTCGGCCCTCAGATGCGGGATGCCCCAGGGGTCCCGGAAAAGCGCTCTGTTCACACTGAATCCCACTCTTTAGGTTAGGCTGACCTAACTTAAGGCACGGCTGTTCGAGAAACAATTCCGGCCACCGCTCCTCGGCCATGTCGGGGCGCGGTCCGGCAGGACCCGCCACGGCACGCGACGACTCGGCGCCGCTCGGCACGGCACGGCGCCACTCGGCACGACACGACGGAGGAGACACAGTGGGGCATGGCTGGGAGGGCGTCGTCCTCAAACTGATGCGCGGCAAGGACTTCACGTTCACCGTCACCGGCGCGGAAGAGGTCACCGACCACTACCGCAGAGTCCACTTCACCGACGGCGGGATGCTCGCGCGGACCGGCGTCCACCCCACCATGTGGGTGCGCGTCTGGTTCGAGAACGGCGACAAACCCCACCAGCGCGCCTACACGCTCGTCGACGCCGACGAAGAAGCAGGCACCTTCAGCATGGAGTTCGCCCTGCACGACGGACGCGCGAGCGAATGGGCGCGCACCGCCGCACCCGGCGACACCGTCGAAGCCACACTCCAGGGCACCGGCTTCAGCGTCCCCGACCCACTGCCCTCGCACCTCTTCGTCGTCGGCGACCCCGCCTCCCTGCCGGCCGTCAACTCCCTGCTCGACGCGCTCCCCACGACACCCGCCACCATCTGGTTCGAAACCACCCACACGACGGACGAGAACCTTCCGCTGCGCATCGACCCCGCGCGTCACGAGGTCCGCCGCATCCCCCGCCGCGACGGCGGAGCCCACCTCGTCGAAGCGGTGCGGACCGCCCTGCCGGAACTCGCCGCCGACCGCGACGGCGCCTACCTGTGGATCGCCTGCGACACCGCGACCACCCGCACCCTCGGTGCCTTCGCCCGCAAGGAACTCGCCCTCCCCAAGGACCGCGTACACGCCCTCGGTTACTGGCGGGCGTGACCTTCTTGTTCAGGGCTCGGTTCGCCTCCGGGGCGCCTGCCTTTTCGGTGGCTCGGTTCGCCTCCGGGGCGCTCCAGACGGTCCCGACGGTCGACCGTGCTCGGTCCCTCGTTCCTCGGGACCTCCGCGCGCTCTCCCTTTCGGCACCGCCGCGCCCCTTCGGCTCACTCGCCGCACGGGCGGACCGAGCCCGCACGCCCAGGGCACGGGGGAGCGGTCACCCGCACCCGTGCCCGCACGGGGGGCACCGCACCCGCAGCCCGCGCGGGCACAGGGGCGTCATACTCGGACCATGACAGCGCGCCCGACCCCGCACGGCCGCGGACCCCGCGACGGCGACACCGTGCGGATCCGCAGGGCGACCGCGCGCGACGCCCGGCGCCTCACCCGGATCGTCCGCTCCTCGGGCGCCTACCGGGGGCACTGGGCCGCGATGGTCGAGGGCTACACCGTCGGGCCCGGCTACATCGAGGCGCACGAGGTGTACGCCGCCGTCGGCGTGGACGGGCGGGTGCTCGGCTTCTACGCCCTGGTGCTCTCCCCGCCCGAACTGGACCTCATGTTCGTCGCCGACGAGGCCCAGGGCCGCGGCATCGGACGGCTGCTCGCCGGCCACCTCGCCGCACGGGCACGCGAGGCCGGCCTGACGGCGGTCCGCATCGTCTCCCACCCGCCGTCCGTCGGCTTCTACCTCGGAATCGGCGCCCGCAGGACCGGCACCGTGCCCGCCGCGCCGCCCGCGGTGCCCTGGGACAGGCCCGAACTCGAACTCCCCGTGGCCTGAAGGGCCACCGAGGCTCCTCCCGGTGGGGCCCGCGACACCGGCGTAGGGTGACACATGGAGCGGGCCGGCCCCCGCCGGCGCGCGGTATCCGCCCGGTGGAGAGGAGCAGTCATGTCGAGCCCCGCAACGCAGACCGGTCAGCCGGACCTCGCGAAGCAGGAGGCGTTCGCCGCCGAGGTCGTCGACGTGCTGAACAAGGGCGCCGTCGCCCTGCTGACCAGCGTCGGACACCAGACGGGACTGTTCGAGACGATGGCGGTGCTGCCCCCGTCGACCTCCGGGGACATCGCCGACGCGGCCGGTCTCGACGAGCGCTACGTCCGGGAGTGGCTGGGCGGCATGGTCGTCGGCGGCTTCCTGGAGTACGAGCCGCGCCGGCGGACGTACCGCCTGCCGCCCGAGCACGCCGCCTCGCTGACCGCGGCGGCCGGACCGGACAACCTCGCCGGGATGATGCAGTACGTCGGGCTGATGGGCGAGGTCGAGCAGCAGGTCGTCCACGCCTTCCGGGAGGGCGGCGGGGTGCCGTACTCCGCGTACCCGCGCTTCCAGGCGCTGCAGGCGGAGGAGACCGCGCGCGTCTACGACCGGGGGCTGGTGGACACCATCGTGCCGCTCGTCCCCGGACTGACGGAGCGCCTGCGCTCCGGGATCGAGGCCCTCGACGTGGGCACCGGCCAGGGCCACGCGCCGGTCGTGCTCGGCGAGGCGTTCCCCGCCAGCACCTTCCACGGCGTCGACCAGTCGGAGAGCGGCGTCGCGGCGGGCCGGGCGGAGGCCGCGGCCCGAGGGCTCCGGAACGTCACCTACGCGGTCCTGGACTCCACGGAGATCGACGGCGCCTACGACCTGATCACGGCCTTCGACGTCATCCACGACCTGGCGAAGCCCGCCCGCACGCTCGCCGTCATCGCCAAGTCCCTGCGCAGGGGCGGGGTGTTCCTCATGGCCGACATCGAGGCGTCCAGCAACTTGGAGGACAACACCGGCCACCCCTTCGGCCCGGCGCTCTACGGCTTCAGCGTCTTCTACTGCATGACGACCTCGCTCGGCACCGGCGGCGCCGGGCTCGGCACGCTCTGGGGCCGGCAGACCGCGCTGCGGATGCTGGCCGAGGCGGGCTTCGGGCATGTCGACGTGCGCACGGTCGAGGGCGACCCGCTCAACGTCTACTACCTCGCCGCCACCGGGTGAGGCGCGGGCCGGCAGACCCGTTCCCGCCGTGCGCGCGCACGGCGGGAACGGGGACCGTCAGGCGGCCGGCGGACGGACCGGCTGACCCAGGTTCAGCCGGATCGTGTTGCCGTCGCCCGGGATGACCAGGTTGATCAGCGGCGTGGCCAGCAGGCAGTGCTCGAACTTCGGGATGGTGTACGACCCGCTCAGCACCCCGCCGCGCAGCGCGTTGAAGCCCGGCTCGGACGTCAGGTTCAGCTCCGCGGGCACCTCGGTCTGGCACCGGCTGCCGACCGGCGTGGGGATGCCGGCGACCTTGAGGTTCTTCAGCCGAAGCGTCATCTTGGTGGTGCTGTTCACCGCGCCCGTCTTCAGGTCGATCGTGCCGACCGTGGGCTCGGTCTCGATGAACTCCGTGGTGACGCTGACCGGCACGATGCCGATCATGTTGAACTCACCCGGAGCCGCGGGCAGTTTGGTGTTCGCCGTCATCGTGCCCAGCTTGAGGTCGGCGTTGACCTCCAGCGTCCCCGGCCCCAGCGCCAGGTCGGAGCCCGTCCCCTCGAGGACCGTCAGACCGGTGAGCGGGTAGTCGAGCCTGACCGGCGCGGCGTGCGCCGATCCGGCACTGGTGGCGAGCAGCCCGAGCCCGGCGGCGAGGGCGACGCCCGCGCGGGCGGCGGCTCTGCGGCCCCGGACGGGGAGGAGACTGGGACGCTTCATTTCGGCTCCTGGGTGCGGCGGTGCGCCGTCGGGGCGCACGGACGACGGGGATGAACGCGTAAACGGTGCGACGGTTCGTGCGTCCGGCCAGGACGGAGCGGCCGGGATCACGCGGGTGCCGGTCCGGGAGAGCGGGTTCCGGAGGGCGGCCGGGGCGTTCGAACGCCCGGTGGCCTGCGGTGCGCCGACGACGTTACGCACGGGTAACCAGGCAGGCAAGAGCGGTCCGCCGGTTTCCGTGCGGCGACGGTCCCGCGTCCCGTTTCTTGTCGCCCGGGCAGCAGTCGCCGTCCCGTTCTTGTCCGCCGGTGAGTGCCCCCGCCCGTGTCCCGGGCCCGGTCACCGCTTCCGCCCGGCCGCTACCGGTGAACCGGCCCGGTCACCGCCTCCGTCCGCTGCCTGTGTCCCGGGCCCGGTCAATGCTTCCGTCCGGTGCCCGGTCCCGGGCTCAGAGCCCGGGGAAGTCCGGCAGCGCGGCACCCGACGGGGTGAGCGGCAGTTCCGCCCAGATCACCTTGCCGTTGCCCGTGTAGCGGGTGCCCCACCGGTCCGCGAACTGCGCCACCAGGAACAGGCCCCGGCCGCCCTCGTCCGTCCCCGCCGCCTGCCGCAGATGCGGCGAGGTGCTGCTCCGGTCGGACACCTCGCAGATCAGCGCCCGGTCGCGGATGAGCCGGACCCGGATCGGCCCGGCGGCGTAGCGGATCGCGTTGGTGACCAGCTCGCTGAGGATCAGCTCTGCGGTGAACACCGCCTCCTGGAGGTCCCATTCGGCCAGCTTCCGCGACACCGCCGCCCGCACCTCGCGCACCGCCGCCGGATCGGCCGGCACCTCCCACCGGGCCACCCGCTCCCCGGCGAGCACCCGGGTGCGTCCCACCAGCAGGGCGATGTCGTCCCGCGGCCGCTCCGGCACCAGGCCGGCCAGCACCTGCTCGCACATCTCCTCGGGGGCGAGCTCCGCGTGCCGTTCCAGGGCACGCCGCAGCAGTTCCAGCCCTTCGTCGATCTCCCGCGTCCTGTCCTCGACCAGGCCGTCCGTGTACAGCACGAGCCGGCTGCCCTCGGCGAGTTCGACGTCCAGGGTCTCGAACGGCATGCCGCCCAGGCCCAGGGGCGGGCCGCCGGGCACGTCGGCGTACTCCGCGCTGCCGTCCGGGTGCACGATCACCGGCTGGAGGTGCCCGGCCCGCGCGATGCTGCACCGCCCCGACACCGGATCGTAGATCGCGTACACGCAGGTCGCGCCGGTCACCCCGGCCTCCCCGCGTTCGTCCGTCTCGTCCCGGTCGATGCGCGCCACGAGCTCGTCGAGATGCCACAGCAGCTCGTCGGGGGGCAGGTCGAGACTGGAGAAGTTGTGCACGGCCGTCCGCAGCCGCCCCATGGTCGCCGCGGCGTGCAGACCGTGCCCGACCACGTCGCCGACGACGAGCGCCACCCGCGCCCCGGGCAGCGGGATGATGTCGAACCAGTCGCCGCCCACCCCGCCGAGGCCGCCGAGCCCCGCCTGGGCCGGCCGGTACCGGTAGGCCACGTCCAGCGCGTCCTGCTCGGGCAGCATCCGCGGCAGCAGACTGCGCTGGAGGGTCACGGCCATCGTGTGCTCGCGCGAATAGCGCCGGGCGTTGTCCACGCTGACGGCCGCCCGCGCCACCAGCTCCTCCACGAGCGACAGGTCCTCCTCCTCGAACGGCTCCGCGGTTCCGGCCCGCCACAGCATCGCGACGCCCAGCACCACGCCCCGCGCCCGCAGCGGGACCGCGATCATCGAGTGCATCCCGGCGTCCACCAGCATCGGCGCACGCTGCGGGTCCTGGAGCTGCCAGCCGGAGAACGCCGTCAGGTCCTCCTCCAGCACCGCCTCCCCCCGGCCGAGGCCGCTGCCCATCCGGGTGCGGGGGGTGAAGCGGATCGGATGCCCCACCGGGTACAGCGCGCTGCCCTCGGGACCGGCGAACGCCACCCGCCGCATGTCCACGTCCGCGCCCGTCGACGTCGGCTCCTCGCCGCGCAGCACGGCCTCCGCCAGATCGACGCTGACGTAGTCGGCGAGGCGCCCCACGGCGAAGCCGGCCAGCTCTTCGCAGGTGCGCAGCACGTCCAGCGTGGTGCCGATCTCCGTGCCGGCGTCGTACAGCAGCCGCAGCCGCTCGCGCGCCAGGTCCGCCCGGCCCGTCAGGTCCTGGAGCTCGGTGGTGTCCCGCAGGGTGGCCACCGTGCCCGGCGGGCCGCCCTCCTGGTCGGTCGTCCGCTGGTTGACGGCGAGCAGACGGTCCCCGACCGGGACGATCTCGTCCGTCGCGATCCTGCCGGACCCCAGCAGCCGGGACATGCGCGGATCGAGCCCGAGCTCCCCGACGGAGCGGCCCTCGACGTCCTGCGACAGCCCGAGCAGCCGGCGGGCCTCGTCGTTGGCGAGCACCAGCCTGCGGTCGTCGCCGAGGATGAGCACCCCCTCGCGCACCGAGTGGAGCACCGCGTCGTGGTGCTCGTACATCCGCGTCATCTCGGCGGGACCCAGGCCGCGGGTCTGCCGCCGCAGCCTGCGGGTGACCAGTGCGGTCCCGCCCATCGCCAGCAGCAGCACACCGGCCGCCGCGCCGAACAGCAGCGGGAACTGGTCCTCCGAGACGCCGCTGACCTTGTCGAGGGTGACGCCCGCCGACACCAGCCCGATGACCCGGCCGCGTGCGTCCTGGACCGGGACCACGGCCTGCACCAGAGGCCCGATGGTCCCGGTGATCCGCTCCACCAGCACCTCGCCCTCGAGCGCGGGCCGGATGTTCCCGACGAACTGCTTGCCGATCCGGTCGGGGAGGGGGTGGGTGTAGCGGATGCCCTCCGTGTCGAGGACGACGATGAAGTCGACGTCCGACCGCTCCCGGGCCCGTTCCGCCTTCGGCTGGAGGATCGCCGTCGGGTCGGGGCTCCGCAGCGCCGCCTCCATGCCGGGGGAGTTGGCGAAGGTCTCGGCGACCGCGACCGAGCGGTTGCGCGCCTCGCGTTCGCTCCCCGCACGGGACTGCAGCACGAGTGCGGCGATCGCGGCCGCGACCAGCAGCACCACGATCGCCACCTGCAGGAGAAAGACCTGGCCTGCGACAGTTCTCATGCGCAGAACCGAGCGCGGGCGGCCGGAGCGTGCGGCCATAGGCTCTTTTCTACACCTCCCCCAGACGGCGGGCGAACTCCACGCGCCCTCTGCCGTCGCTCACTCCGGCCGCGCCGCGGCGGCGTCCCGCAGGGCGGCGACCACCACGCGGTCCTCGACCTGGGTGAAGTCCGCGTACCACCTGCCCACCGAGTGGAACGGGTGCGGAGTGTGCAGCGTCACGAGTTCCTCGACCTCGGCCCGCAGGACCGCGGCCGCCTCGCGTGAGCACACCGGCACCGCGAGCACCAGCGTGCCGGGCTCCATGGCCCGTACGGCCCGCACCGCGGCCCGCGCCGTGACACCGGTGGCGAGCCCGTCGTCCACGAGGACCGCCGTCCGCCCCCGGAGCACGGGCGCCGGCCGGCCCTCGCGGTACACCTCCTCGCGGCGGCGCAGTTCGGCCCGCTCGGCGCCGACCCGGTCGCGCAGGGCGTCGGCGGACAGCCCGAGCGCCTGGAGCGCCCGGGTGTCGAAGAGCGGCGGCGCGTCTCCGGCCAGGGCTCCCACACCGAGTTCGACGTCGAACGGAGCGCCGATCTTGCGCGCCACGACCACGTCGAGCGGGGCGTCCAGGGCGCGGGCCACCTCGGCCGCCACCGGCACCCCGCCGCGCGGCAGCGCCAGCACGAACGGGGCCGGCAGCTCGCCCGCGCGCTGCCGCACCAGGAGCCTGGCCGCCAGTTCCTGCCCCGCCTCCCCGCGGTCGCCGAAGCGCATCGTGCTCACTCCCACCGGTCGCCGGCCCCGGCACCGTCCTCGCCGGGCTCCGCTTCGACGTGCATCGCCGCCTCCTCGGCGGAGGCCGCGCCCCCGTCGATGCCGACGTCCCGCGCCACCGTGCCGGCCGGCCTGCGGGGCGCGGGATCGTCGGCCGGGGCGATCCTGCCCGCCCGGGCGTCCCCGGTGATCTCGCGGGCGGGCTCGCCGGCGCCGCCCGGCAGGTCGCCGATGCCGTCGCCGTCCGGAACGGCGGTGTCCGGCGCCTCCTGGGCGAGCCGGTCGTCCAGCGTCTCGCCCTCGCGGGCCTCCGAGCCCGTGGTGCCGTGGCGGTTCACGCCGAGAGGTCGCTCCGGAGGCGAGTAGCCCTCCTCCATCGTGTCGTCCAGGCTGCGTTCGCCGATCACGTTCTCCGGGTCGAGCTCCCCGCTGGGGCGGTTTCCGGCGTCCGAATGACCGGGCTGGTAGACGTCGTCGCTCCGCCCCGGGTCCGCCGCCGTGGTGTCGTCCGACATGTGCGCTCCCCTTCGTGGCCGCTGGCGGACCGCGCGGTTCGCGGTCCCGTACGGGCCGGGTGCCCGCCCCGGCGCGGTTCAACAGCGCGAATCGCGCGGGCCGCGCGGTTCGCGGCCCTCAGGAGAGGGGGCCGCCGGTGCTCCCGGGCGGTCGCGGCGCGGAGTCGGCGGCGGACGGCACGTACCGCTCCGGCTCGTCCTCCTCCTCGCCGTCGACGACGTGCATCGCGGCCTCCTCCGCCGACGCGGCGCCTCCGTCGATGCCGACGTCCCGGGCGACCACGTCGTTGTGGCGGCGCGGCGCGATGTCGTCCACGGCCGCCAGCCTGCCCGCCCGCGCACGCCCGGACTCGCCGTCCAGCGGCTCGCCGTCGCCGCCCGCGAGGTCGCCGATGCCGTCGCCGTCCTGCCCGGAGGTCTCCGGCAGCTCCTGGGCGAGGCGCTGTTCCAGCGTCTCGCCGCGCCGCAGTTCCTCGCCGGTCGTGCCGTGCCTGCCGACCACCAGGGGACGGTCGAGGGGCGAGTAGCCCTCCTCCATCATGTCGTCCAGGCTGCGCTCGCCGATCACGTTCTCCAGGTCGAGTTCCCCGTCGGGACGGTTGCCCGTGTCGGAGTGCTCGGGCTGGTACACGTCGTCGCCCCGCCCCTGGTCGTCGTCCCGCCCTGTGTCGTCGGCCATGGCCTTCCCTTTCCGGCGCGCGGTGGGCCCTCTCGCGTGGCCCGGTGCGTCAGGAGCGCCGGAGCACCCGACGCACTTCACCAACGTCTTCATCATCTGCCGGGCGGCGCCCCGCGGCGACCGCACCGGCGACCACCGGGCGCGGCCCCGCGCGTCAGGCGGCGGGCCTGCGCACCCTGAGCACGTTGTCGTTGCGCAGCCCCGGACGCCCGTCGGGCCCCTTCTGCGTCCGCTCGAACTCCTCCGCCCGCTCCACCTGCCACGTGTCGGACGGCAGTTCGAGCGAGGCGAGCACATCGCGGGGGGTCGGGAAGTGCATGGCGTGGTGCGCCGGGGGATCGAACGGACCGGGGGCCGCGTGCCCCGTGACGAGCAGGACGCCGCCGGGGGCCACCGCAGCCGCCGCGCGCCGCAGGACCGCCTCGCGCGGCATGTCGCCGGGGGTGTGGAGGTAGCTGGCCGACACGAGGTCGAAGGCGCCCTCGGGGAAGGACTCCGCGAGGTCGTGGCGCTGCCACTCGACGGCGCCCTCGGGCACCCCGGCGTCCCGCGCGTGCAGGGCCGCCCGCTCCAGGGCCACGCCCGAGATGTCCGTCGCCGTGACGTGCCAGCCGCGGAGCGCGAGCCAGATCGCGTCGCCGCCCTCGCCGCAGCCCAGGTCCAGCGCCCTGCCGGGCGGGAGGTCCGTCACCTCGGCGACGAGCGCCGCGTTCGGATCGCCGCTCCATATCCGGTCGCTCTCCCGGTAGCGGGCGTCCCAGAACTCCTCGCCCGCTCCGGCGCCGGCCGCGGTGGTGTGGTGCTCGGTCATCGATGCGCTCCTCGGCAGTCGTGGACGGCGGGAGCCGCCGTCCACGACCGATGGTGCGGCGGCCCGTCGCCGGAGCGGAGAAGCTTGCCGTTACGGCAAATCACCGCTGCGTGCTGTGCCGCCACCCGCCCCCGGCTCGGCGGCGGACCCGGTGGTCTCGGCGATCCCGGTGGGCCCTGCGGACTCCGCGGAATCGGTGGACCCGGCGGTCGCGTCGCCGCCGGGGTCCGGTGTCCACCGCTGCCCCGTGTAGTCGTAGTCGAGCAGTGCGCCCCGCACCCCGCTCGTGCGGAACGGCCGGCCGCCGTCGTCGATCCGCACGGTGCCCGAACGGTCGCCCGCCCGCCACCGCACGTCGAGGAACCAGTCGCAGTCGCAGGCGACGGAACGCCCCGAGACCAGCAGGGCCTCGGGGTCCGAGGACGAGACCGTGTACGGGAAGGATACGGCGGGGACGACGACGCCCGCGTCGTTGCCGGGAACGGAGCGCGCCACCGGCCGCGCACGGTCCAGGTCCACCTCGAACAGCCGCGGGGTGAGCGATCCGCCGCAGCCGGAGCTCATCCGGTACGCGGGCATCGCCTCCGGAGTGCGCCGCTGCACGACCCGGACCTCCATCGACTCCAGGACCACGGACTGCCCGCCGGTGCCCTGCACGGTGACGCGGACCAGGGTCTCCCCGCCGTGGCGCGCGCCGAGGGCGGAGGCCCACGAGGCCGCGTCCGACTGCGTCGGCGGTGGCGGCACGGCCGCCGGGCCCCGCCCGACGAGGTAGGTGTGGCCGCACGCCCCCTGCCACACGTGGTCGTCGGCGGTCCAGGCGAGGGGCGCGGCGCCCGCCGCCGGGCCGTCCGCGGCGGACGCGGTCGGCTCCGCGGAGCCCGCGCCCGTCGCCCCGGCGGCCGCCGGGGAGGGGCGCGGGGCGGGGGAGGGCGACGCGGACGGGGAGGTTCCGCGCGTCGGGGGGACGGCGGGGGCGGGGGCCGTCGCCGCGTGCGCGGGCGACGACGGCTCGCCGTCCGTGGCGGCCGTGAGCTCCCGGAACCCGGCGGCGAGCGCGAGGACGGCGGTCACCGCGGCCACTGCGGCCACCGTGAGCCAGGTCCGGCGCGCGGGGCGGGCGCTCGGGACGGGGCCGGCCCCGCCCGCCGTGGGGCGCGGCGCACCGCCCGTGGTCGCACCGCCGCCCTCACGGGCCGGCCGCGCGTCGGCGGGTCCGCCCGGCCGCGGGCCTGGTGTGCGCGCGGCGGGGGCCGGGGCGGCGGTTGCCGCCGCCGCGGCTCCTGCGCCCGCCCCGGCTCCTGTGCCCGGGCGCGTACCCGTGGCGGCGCCTGTGCCCGAGTCCGTGCCGGTGCCTGTGCTTTCCCCGGGACTCACGCGCGGGACCGCGCCCCTGCTCGTGTCGGCCATCGCCTCCACCCCCGGACTCGCCCCCGTGCTTGCGCCGGGGGCGGTGCAGGCACTCGGACCCGCGCCCGCGCCGACCCCAGCGCCCGTGCGTGTGCCGGTGTCTGCGGCCCCGCCTGCACACGGATCGTTACCTCCCGCGGGACGCGGACCCCCGCCTGCGCCCGGACCCGAGCCTGGGGCGTCCCGCGTCCTTGCGCCCGCGTACGGCTCCGACCCGGCCCCGGAGCCCCGCCCTTCGCCGGCGCCCTCACCCGCGCCCGTTTCGGCCCCCGCCCCGGGACACGGACTTGCACCGCCTCCCGGACCCGCACCGCCTCCCGGACCCGCATCCGCGCCCCGCGGGGCGGCCGTCGTGGCGCCGGGCGTGCCCGGACGGGGAGAGGCCGCCGCCGCGGAAGGGCCGGTCGCCGGGTCCCCGGCGGGGGACGTCACGCCGTCCGCGTCCCCGTGAGCGGGGCCGCCCGCCGCGGCGGCCGATCGGGACCCGGCCGGCTCGGCGCGTGTCCCGCGGGAGGCGTCGGCCGCCAGCCAGAGCCGGTGGAGCACGGCTACGTCGTCGGCGGAGCAGCCGCACACGCGTGCCAGCCGTTCCACGGGGCCGAACTCCAGCGGCACGGTCCGGCCCGAGCACCAGCGGTGCAGGGTCGCCGCGCCGACGCCGGCACGGCGTGCGAGGGACTCGTAACTGCGGCCGGAGCGGCCGCGCAGTGCGTGCAGGCGGGCCGCGAAGTCCTCGGCGTCCGCCCGTCCCGGTGTGTCCGTCATGCCGTTCCCCTCCCGCGGCCGTCCCGGGCCGCATTTCACCCCTCTGTGAAACCCCCACGTCATCGGGGGTGAAACGGTTCCGCCGTTCCTGATGGCCCGTCGGGCATTGCCCGCCGGGCGCGGCCCGCCGACGCTGATGGACGTCTCGAGGGGCAGCCGGCGGAAGCGCCGCGACGACGCCCTCGACGGCAGGACCTTCGACAGCAACGACCAACGGGGAACGCCAGCATGAAGAAGAACACCCGCATCCGTACCGCCGCCGCTCTCGCCGTGAGCGCCGCACTGACCGCCGCCGCTGCCGCGCCCGCAGTCGCTCTTCCCGCGGCGCACTCCGCTTCCGCGCCCCGCTTCCTCGCCCCCGGCGACCTCCCCGCGGCGAGCACGCCCTGGACGGCGGACCCGGTGCGCAAGGGGCTGCCGGCCGACGAGTCGTTCTGCACGGCGGGCACGACCCCCGCGTCCGGCACGACGTACCGCGACTTCAGGACCGAACTCGACACGGGCGCCCGCCAGACGACCACCGTCGCCGCCACCCCGGCCAAGGCCGCCCAGCTCGCCGACCGGCTCCGCCAGGCCGTCGAGACCTGCCTCGACCGGCTCGTGGCGGAGTACCCCGGTCTGGAGGGTGAGGCGTTCCACCACGGCCCGGTCGACGTCGAGGAGGGCGCGAACGTCTACAGCATCGACACCCACGACCCGGAGGTCGGTTCGACGGACATCGCCCTGTGGTCGGTCGGCCGCGACGGACGCACCGTGACCGTCGTGCAGTGGGGGCAGCTGGGCGACCTCGACGGCGCTCCGCTCGCCGCCTTCAAGCACACGACGGCGACGGCGGTGGCCCGCCTCCACTGAACCGCCCGATCCTGCGGGGCTGTTCCGGCGTGCACGGGGATGCCGGAACGGCCCCGCTCCGGGCCGCCCCGGGCCGGGGACCCTCCCGGCGCGGGGCGGCCCTGCCGTTGCCCTCCCGTCGCGCCTGCCCACGCCGCGGGCCCGCGCGCCGGCACGTGCGCGGCAGGCGGGGCGCCGGGCGGGCGGGGGCGGGTCAGTGGGAGCGGGGCGCGTACATGATGACGGCCATGCCGGCGAGGCAGATCAGGGCGCCGGTCACGTCGTAGCGGTCGGGTCGGTAGCCGTCGGCGACCATGCCCCAGGCGATCGAACCCGCGACGAAGACGCCTCCGTAAGCGGCGAGGATGCGGCCGAAGTTGTCATCGCTCTGGAAGGTGGCGACCACGCCGTAGAGACCGAGCGCGATCACCCCCGCTCCGATCCAGATCCAGCCCCGGTGTTCCCGCAGTCCTTGCCAGACGAGCCATGCGCCGCCGATCTCGAAGAGCGCGGCGACGGCGAACAGGGCGACGGAGCGGGCGACGAGCACGGTGGTGGCGCTTTCTGGGCGGACGGCGGTGGCAGCTCCCGGCGGGCGCGGAACGCGGCGGCGTGCCCTGCCCCGGGACGGCACCACGGTAGCCGCCGCCCGGAAAACGGGTTGCCCCGCGGTGCCCGGAGTGGATCAATGGCCGGCACGGCCACCGGGACGCTCCCGCCGTGGCGTGCGGAGGCGGACGCCCGTCACGGGCCCGCCCGCGGCACGCGGCGGGCACACGCCGGGGCGAGACGTCGTCGGAACAGGGGGACACCGGCTCATGACCAAGCCGTCGGCACGGCCCGCAACGGCGGCACGAGGGGGCCCGGCCGTCAGGATCGGCGCGCTCGCTCCACTGACCCGGCCCGGATGGACCGAGGCGGGCCGCCATCTCCTGGCCGGACTCGAACAGGGCGTGCACGACGCCAACGCGGCCGGCGGGATCGACGGGACGCCGCTGGAGCTGGTGGTCCGGGACACCGCCGCCGACCCGGGACGGGCGGCGGCCGCCGTGGACGAACTCGCGGGGCTGGGCGTGGTGGCACTGGCGGGGGAGTACCACAGCGTCGTCGCCCGGGCCGCCGCCGCCCGCGCCGGCGAGGCCGGTCTGCCGTTCCTCTGCTCGTCCGCGGTACTCGACGCGCTCACCGACCACCCGGCGGAAGGCGTCGCGCGGATCGCCCCGGCGCAGTCCCACGGCTGGCGGATCTACGCCGACCACCTCCTCGACGCGGGGCACCGGCACATCGCCGTGGCGGCCGACGCGAGCGTCTACTGGGCGGCCGGGACCCGTGTCCTGCGCGACCGTCTCGGCGCGCACGGAGGCACCGTCACCCGGCTCGACACGGCCGTCCTCGGCCCCCCGGCCCTGTGCGACGCACTCGCCGACGGGGATGCGACCGCCCTGCTGCTGCTGGCCGGGTATCCGGACCCGGTGACGCGGATCGCCGGGGCGGTCCGCCGGGACCGGCGGCTGGCGGACCTGCTGATCGGAGCCCCGGCCGGTCAGCCGGAGTTCGCCGGCTGGGCGGAGGCGCTGGGGGCCGACGGCGCCGCCGTCCCGTTCCTCCGCTACCTGCCCGAGCGCCTCGGCCCGCTCGGCACCCGCGTCGCGGGCGCGCTGCGCGGACGGCTCGGCGGGGAGCCGTCGTTCGTGGGCTTCGAGGGCTGGGACACGATCGCCGTGCTCGCCGACGTGCTCCGGAAGCAGGGGCCCGACCGGGTCCGTACCGGCGTGGACTGGGGCGGCGTGGAGACCGAGGTCACCCGCGGACCGGTCCGCTTCGCACGGACCCCGGGGACCGGCGTGTGGCAGTGGACCTGGGCGCCGGTCCAGGTCGTGGACCGTGACCCGTCCGACCCGGGCCGGTTCCGTGTGCTGCGGGGCGGCTGAGGCTCCGGGCGCGCGGGTGTCGGCGCGTAATCGTGCCGCCCGCGCCGTGGACCGGGGCCCGTGCCGTCCGCGCCCCGCCGCCCACCCGCCGGGCCGGTTCCGGGCCCTGCGCGGCTCCCGTGGACCGTCCCGCGCACGCCCCGGCGCCGTAGGCGCGTGCGGACGTGCGCAGGACGCCCGCCGGTGCGGCGGGCGTCCCCTGTCCCCGGCTCGGACCGGCGGGAACGTGGCCCGGAGGCCGAACTGCCCGGTCCGCGCGGGAGACCGCGCCCCGTGGGTGGTTCGGGAGCCCCGGCCCGTGAGGGCCGGGACACGGGTGCGGCGGGCTCAGTCGATCTCGGCCGACGCCTGCGGCAGCGGTGGCACCGTCGCCGTCGTCGGACCGCGGACCGCCTCGATCACCGCGTCGTGGAGATCACGGCTCGCCGTCTCGGACGGACACGGTGCCGGACTGCCCGACATCGTGAACCAGTCGGCGGCCCCGGTGTACTGCACCGTGACGGCTGCCTCGCCGTCGACCCAGGTGGTGTGCACCGTGAGGTCGCCCGACACGACACCGACCTCGTCGGTGAGGACGCCGCCGTGTCCGGAATACACACCAGGAGTAGTCCAGGATGCCCAGCTCATGCATCCAACGTCACACTCCTCCCGCTTGATCGCTACCGGCGGGACCGAAATTCCGGAACCGGTTCGGGACACAGCACCCTCAGTGCGCCCGGCTGTACCCGCACGGTCACCGGAAGTGACGCGTCCACCTCCCCGTCCGCGCCGTAGGGCAGCGGGCGTTCGGCCTCGATGCGGATCTCCTTGCCGCTGAGGATCTCCACCTGGGGGCGCCGTATGTGGGCGCCGGTCTTGAGCTCGTTCATCATCGCGAAGAACAACCGCTTCGGGGCGTCGTGGATGACGACCACGTCCAGGCTCCCGTCGTCCACCCGCGCCCCCGGTGCGATGCGCCGGTTGAAGCCGTAGAAGCCGGAGTTGGCGGCGACGACGGTGTAGCCGCGGCGCTCGTGCAGCACCCCGTCGACCGTGATCCGGTACGAGGCGGGCCGCCACGCCGTGACGGCCCGCAGCCCGCCCGCGTAGTACGAGGCCGCTCCGCGCAGCAGCCGGGAGGTGTTGGCGTGCCGGTTGGCGACGGCGTCGACACCCGCGTACACGCTGCCGAGGACCGATATGCCGTCGTGCACGGCGGAGGTGACCTCGATGGTGTCGACGGGCCTCGCCGCCCCGCGGAGCAGGACTCCGGCGAGGTCGGGCGCCTCCTGCGGCAGCCCCAGCGCCCGGGCGAAGTCGTTGCCGCGGCCCGCTGGCACCAGGCCGAACTCGGCGCCGGTGCCGCTGAGCGCCCCGCCGACGCAGCCGGCCATCCCGTCGCCGCCGACGGCGAGGACCGCACGGCCCGCCGCCCCCGCCCGGCGGGCGAGTTCGCGGGCGTGCTCCAGACTGCGGCTGTACTGGGTGTCGATCTCCGCGCCCGCCTCGCGCAGCAGGCGGGCGACGGGAAGGAGCGCCGCCGTACCGCTGGAGCTGCCCGCGGTCGGGTTGACGACGGCGGTGAACTGTCGCATGGATACGCCTCCGGGCGGCACGGTGGTCAGCGGACGGGGAGCAGGACGCCGGGGCTGAGGACGCCGGCGGGGTCGGTCTCGGCCTTGACGGCCTGCAGCATACGGACCCCGAGGGGGCCGACCTCCCGGGCGTACCAGTCGCGGTGGTCGGTGCCCACCCCGTGGTGGTGGCTGATGGTGCCGCCCGCGGCGAGGATCGCCTCGTTGGCCGCGCGCTTCGCGGTGTCCCAGTGCGCGACGGCGTCCTCGCCCTGCGCCGAGACGACGGTGAAGTACAGGGACGCGCCGTTCTCGTAGACGTGGGAGATGTGGCACATGACCAGCGGCGGGGTGCCGCCGGCGGTCAGGGTGTCGGTGAGCGCGGTGCGGACCGCGGCGTACAGCCCGGGCACGTCGGACCAGAAGGCGGCGGTCTCCAGTGTCTCGGCGAAGGCGCCCGCGTCCAGCAGCGCGTCCCGCAGGTAGGGGGCGTCGTAGCGGCCGTGGGCCCAGCGCTCCCCGGGCTCGGCGCCGATGAACTCGCCGCCGAGCGCGGTGAGGACGGCGGCCGCCTTCTCGCGGCGTTCGGCGGTGTCGGCCGCGGTGCCCTCGTATCCGGCGATCGCCATGCAGCCGGCCGCCGCCGCCCCGTCCCCGCTGCCGATGGCGTCGGGCTGCGCCAGCCCGATGAAGGTCTCCGTCTCGTCGGAGAGGCGCAGCACGGTGGGCCGCGGCCCGTCCTGGGCGAGGGCGCGCAGGGCCGCGGCGCCGGCCTCGAACGACGGGAAGCGCCAGCCCTCGTAGGTCCTGCGCTCCGGCAGCGGGCGGATGCGCACGGTGACGGCGGTGATCACGCCGAACGCTCCCTCCGAGCCGAGCAGGAGCTGCCGCAGGTCGGGGCCGGCGGCCGAGCGCGGTGCCCGGCCGGTCTCCAGGGTGCCCTCGGGGGTGGCCACGGTCAGTCCGAGGACCATCTCGTCGAAGCGGCCGTAGCCCGCCGACGCCTGGCCGCTGGAGCGTGCCGCGGCGAATCCGCCGACCGTCGCCCACTCGAAGGACTGCGGGAAGTGGCCCAGCGTCCAGCCCTGTTCGTTGAGGAGCGCCTCGCACCGCGGTCCGCGCAGACCGGGTTCGAGGACGGCCGTGCGGGAGACGTCGTCGACGCGGACCAGCCGGTCGAGCCGGCGCAGGTCGAGGGCGACGAACGGGCGCTTCGCCTCCGGCGCGAGTCCGCCGACGACGGAGGTCCCGCCGCCGAACGGGACGGCGGACAGGCCCTGTTCGGCGCAGACGCGCAGCACCGCGAGCACCTCGTCGTGGCTGCCGGGCAGCACCACGGCGGCCGGGGTGTCGGCGGTGTCGCCGGCGCGGATGCGCAGCAGGTCGGGCGTGGACTTGCCGCGGGTGTGGCGGACGCGGCTCTCGGCGCCGGTGTCGACGTGCGCCGCGCCGCCGACGCAGTCGGCCAGCGCGGCGAGCGCCTCCGCGCCGAGGGGCGACGCCGGGACCTCCACGGCGTCGAGGGAGGCGATCCCCTCCTCGCGGCGGGTCACGCCGAGCAGGTCGCGCAGCAGACCGGTCACCGCGTCGGGCAGGGGGGCCGCCTTGGCCGGGTCGCCCCAGCCGCTCCACAACATGTCCACGTCGCTCTTCCTCACGTCGGTTCGCGGGGTGCACTGCCGCGCGGCCCGCCCTGGCATTACACTGTGACAGATGACGCCCATTCGTCACAACCAGTCGGACGCAGACGCCGTGCTCGATGCCGCACGCGACTGCGTCCTCGCCGTCGGCGTACGCCGCACGACCCTGACCGACGTCGCCCGGCGCGCCGGCGTGTCCCGGATGACGCTCTACCGCCGCTGGCCCGACGTGCGCAGCCTCGTCGGCGACCTGATGACCCGCGAGTGGATCGCGCTGGCGGTCGGCGCCATGCCCGAGCAGACGCCCGGCGTCCCCACCAGGGACCGGATCGTCTCCGGACTGGTCGCCGGCGTCGAGGCGTTCCGCGGGCACCCGCTGTTCCACAAGATCCTCGACGTCGACCCCGAACTCCTCCTCCCGTACCTCCTGGACCGGCGCGGAGCCAGTCAGGACGCCCTGCTCGGTCTCATCACCGGAGGGCTGGAGGAGGGGCACGCGGACGGCTCCGTCCGCCGCACCCACACCGGCCGGCAGGCCCGATCGCTCCTCCTCGTCGTGCAGTCCTTCGCGATGTCCCTGCGCACGATGACCGACGCGGACGACGAGGAGCTCACCGACGCCGCGTTCCTCGGCGAACTGCGCACCCTTCTGGAGAGGACCCTCGCACCGTGAACCCCCACGCCCCGGCCGCCGCCTCGCTCGACGCGGCCCGCCGCACCCGTGAACTGACCGCCGTGGCCGACGCGCGCACCGAGGCGGACGTCCTGGTCGTCGGGCTCGGCGCGACCGGGGCGGGCGCCGCGCTCGACGCCGCCTCCCGCGGGCTCGACGTCGTCGCCGTGGACGCCCACGACCTCGCCTTCGGGACCTCCCGGTGGAGCTCCAAGCTCATCCACGGAGGGCTGCGCTACCTCGCCACCGGGCAGCTCGACGTCGCCCACGAGAGCGCCGTCGAACGCGGCGTGCTGATGGAGAGGACCGCGCCCCACCTGGTGCGCGCCCAGCCGTTCGTGCTGCCGCTCACGCCCCTCGTCTCCCGCGCCCAGGCCGCGCTCGCCCGGGCCGGCTTCCGCGCCGGCGACCTGCTGCGCGCCTCCGCGGGCACCTCGCGCGCCACCCTCCCCGCGCCCCGCACCCTGTCCGCGGTGGAGACCCGCCACATGGCGCCCGCGCTGCGGCCCACCGGACTGCGCGGCGGACTCCTGTCCTGGGACGGGCAGCTGACGGACGACGCCCGGCTGGTGACCGCGATCGCCCGTACCGCCGCCGCCCACGGCACCCGGGTGCTGACCCGTACCCGTGTCCTCGCCCTCACCGGCCGCGGCGCCCGCGTCCGCGACGAGCTCACCGGGGAGGAGTTCGACATCCGCGCACGCACCGTGGTCAACGCCGCCGGGGTGTGGGCGGGCGACCTGATCGGCGACATCCGCCTGCGCCCCTCCCGCGGCACCCACCTGGTGCTGCGGTCCGAAGCCCTCGGCGGCCTCGCGGCCGGCATGCACATCCCGATCCCGGGCGAGACGAACCGCTTCGTGCTCGTCCTGCCCCAGGGCGACGGCAGGGTCTACGTCGGCCTCACCGACGAACCCGTCGACGGCGACGTCCCCGACGTGCCCGAGGTCCCCGAGACCGACATCGGCTTCCTGCTCGACGTCCTCGGCTCCGCGCTCGACGTCGTGCTGGGCCGCGCCGACGTGGTGGGCGCCTTCGCCGGCCTGCGGCCCCTGCTCGACACCGGCGGCGGCCCCGGGCGCACCGCCGACATCTCCCGCAGGCACGCGGTCGTCACCTCACCGGGCGGGGTCGTCACCGTGGTCGGGGGCAAGCTCACCACCTACCGGCGCATGGCCCAGGACGCCGTCGACGCCGCCGTCCGCGCCGGCCGCCTCACCGCCGGCCCCTGCCGCACGGCGGCCCTCCCGCTGGTGGGCGCGGCCCGGCCGGCCGAGCTCG
The DNA here is from genome assembly GCF_014489615.1 of Streptomyces genisteinicus. GTDB lineage: Bacteria > Actinomycetota > Actinomycetes > Streptomycetales > Streptomycetaceae > Streptomyces > Streptomyces genisteinicus. The sequence goes on along the minus strand of NZ_CP060825.1, from coordinate 470,204 downwards.
CCGCCCTCGACGTGCCCCGCCGGCTGGTGCGCCGCTACGGCTCGGAGGCCCCGGCCGTGCACGCACTCGGAACGGCCGACCCGGCGCTGGCCCGCCCGGTCGTGCCCGGCCACCCCGTCACCGGGGCCGAACTGGTGTGGGCCGTCCGCCACGAGGGGGCGCTGGACGAGTCCGACGTCCTCGACCGCCGCACCCGCATCGGCCTCGTCGCCGACGACCGGGCCCGCGCCCACGACGCCGCGGCCGCGGCGCTCGCCGCCGGCTGACCTCCTCGGGGCCGCCCCGGGACCTCCGAGATGCGCCGGTGCGGCGGCCCTGTTTCGCTGGGTGGTCAGTGCTCGACACGTCCGAGGAGTGATCATGAGCGGTACCGACGAGTCCCGCGGCCGGGTGCGGCAGATGCGGGAGAAGGCGAAGGAACTGGACGAGGCCGCCGGCCGCAGCAGCGACCCCAAGGAGGCCCAGCGGCTGAAGGACAAGGCCCAGCGGCTGAAGGCCCAGTCCGACCAGGAGTCCGCGATGGGCACCGGGGACATCTACCCCGACGTGTGACCGGCTGCCGTGCGAGGGTCCGGGCGGCCCCGTGGAGCGCGACGTTCCCCGGGGCCGCCGCCGCCCGGCGGGCGCTGTGTGTTCCCCCCTCGGGGCGAACACGGAGCGCCCGCCGGGCATTTCTGCGCGGTACGGGGCTCCGCCCGCCCTAGGGTCGGGCCGGTAGCGGGGGGCCGTCCAGCGATCGGAGCCGTTCGATGACCATGACCACCATCCGCCCTGCCGGAAGCCTCTCCTCCCGCGTCGCGGCCGGTGTCCTCGCCGTCGGTGTGGCCCTGACGGTCGCCGCCCCCGCCGGTGCCGCCGCCCCCGCCGGCGCCCCGGCCGCCGCGCCCGCCAGGCCCTACGGCACGGTCACCGCGCAGAGCGGGCTGAACCTGCGCGCCTACCCGAGCACCGACTCGTCCGTGAAGGGCACGCTCGCCTACCGCGCGCAGATCGGCCTGACCTGCAAGGTGCGCGCGCAGAACATCGCCGGCAACGACGTCTGGTACCTCGTCCGCGACAGCCGCAAGGTCTGGGTGCCCGCACGCTACGTGGTCCAGACCGGCACGGTGAACTACTGCAAGGACGTGCTCCGCTAGCGAGCGCCTCCGGGAGGCTGCCCGCGCCCCCGGGCGGCCGTCGGGCCGCCCGCCCCGGCCCGCGCCCGGCCCTACTCGACGGGCCAGGTGTGGGCCGGGGCGTTGAGGTGCATGTAGTCGAGGTACTGCCGCGTCATCAGACGCAGCGCCTCCTCCCGCCCGACCCGGCCGGTGCGGTCGATGTGGCGGAACATCTCCGCCTGCCACACCGCGCCGTTGCGCCCGGTGACGCACCGCTGCTCGATGACGCCCAGCAGCGGCTCGCGCCAGGGCGCGTCCATTCCCGACGCCTCCAGCCCGCGGTGGGCCAGCGGCAGCAGGCGGCGCAGCACCAGTTCGGCCACCGGCACCTCGCCCATGCCGGGCCAGTACAGACGGGCGTCGATCCCGTGCCGGGCCGCGGCGTGCAGATTGTCCTCGGCGGCCTGGAAGGACATCCGCGACCACACCGGGCGCTCCTCGTCCACCAGGGCACGCGTCAGCCCGTAGTAGAACGCGCCGTTGGCGAGCGTGTCGGCCACCGTCGGCCCGGCGGGCAGCACCCGGTTCTCGATCCGCAGGTGCGGCTTGCCCTTGTCCACGGCGTAGACCGGGCGGTTCCACCGGTAGATCGTCCCGTTGTGCAGGGTCAGTTCGGCGAGCTGGGGCGCGTCGCCGCCGTCCAGGGTGTCGCGCGGGTCCTCGTCGTCGCACAGGGGGAGCAGCGCGGGGAAGTAGCGCAGGTTCTCCTCGAACAGGTCGAAGACGCCGGTGATCCACCGCTCGCCGAACCAGACGCGCGGGCGCACGCCCTGCACCTTCAGCTCGTCGGGCCGGGTGTCGGTGGCCTGCTCGAAGAGCGGGACGCGGGTCTCGCGCCAGAGCTCCTTGCCGAAGAGGAACGGCGCGTTGGCCGCGAGCGCCACCTGCACGCCCGCGATCGCCTGCGCCGCGTTCCAGTAGGCCGCGAACCGGTCGGGCGAGACCTGCAGATGGAACTGGGTGCTGGTGCAGGCCGCCTCGGGCGTGATGGTGTCGGCGTACGTCCGCAGCCGGTCGATGCCGTCGATCTCGATGCGCAGGTCCTCGCCCCGTGCCGCGAACACCTGCTCGTTGAGCAGGTGGTAGCGCGGGTTCTCGGAGAGCGCGGCCGCACCGACGTGGTCGCGGCGCAGCGTCGGCAGGATGCCGACCATCATGAGGTGCGCGCCGACGTCCGAGGCCCGCTGCTCGGCGTGGTTGAGCGCGTCGCGGATCTCCTGCTCCCAGGAGTCGGGGCCGCCCGCCGTCAGCTGCCGAGGCAGGATGTTGATCTCCAGGTTGAAGCGGCCGAGTTCGCTGTCCCAGGCCGCGTCCGCGATGGCCTCCAGCACCTCGGCGCTGCGCATCGCGGGTTCTCCGGAGCCGTCGACCAGGTTGAGCTCGATCTCCAGGCCCACCTGGGGCCGCTCGAACTCGAAGCGGGCCTCGCGCAGCATCTGCGCGAAGGTGTCCAGGCAGGACTGCATCTTGGTGCGGTAGCGGCGGCGGTCGTCACGGGTGAACACCAGCGCCGGGACGTCACGTCCCATCCGTCCTCCCGGGATCGTCGGGCAGACACCCCCGTCTCAGCGTGCCACTCACCGGCGGCCGCGACCAGCGAGGGGCGAGGCGCCGACGGGGCGTGCCCGCCCCGTCACCCGCCGTCGGCGCATGCCGGTCCCGCCGGCGGTCAGCGGTCCGGGGCGCGATGTCAGCGGTCCGGGGTGCGCCGGTCCGTCCGCCGCCGGCCGTCCGGCGGTGTGCCGGTCTCAGCTGCCGCGCCGCTCCAGCAGGCCGCGGACGTACGCGGCCTGGCCCGCGTGCTGGAGGTCGTCCGCGACGACGCTGACCAGGCGGACGCCCAGGGTGACCGGCGGCGTCCACGAGGCGTCCACGACCCGGTCGAGCGCGGCGGCGTCGAGGGTGCGGACCCAGCGCCGGGTGGCGGCGTGCACGGCGTCGTGGTAGCCGAGCAGGTCGCCGGCGCCGGCCCGCACCGAGGCGACGTCGCCGGGCGAGTGCCCGTACCCGGTGGCCGACGGCGGGAACGGCAGCGCGAACCGCTCGGCCCAGCCGTCGGCCGTCCACACCTGCTCGGTGCCCGCGGCGTCGGCGAGGTGGTCGTCCTGGACGCGGGTCAGGTGCCAGACGAGCCAGGCGATCGTGTTGGCGTCCGGGCCGGGCCGGGCCGTCAGGTCGTCGTCCGACAGGCCCTCCACCGTCTCGTGCACCACCGCGCGCACCCGGTCGAAGGCATCCGCCAGCAGGTCGGCGCTGTCCATGGTCCGCTCCTCGGCCGTGTGCCGCGTGTCGATCGTGTGCCGCCCATCGTGCCGTCCGGCCGACCCGTCCCGGCGGCGGCACGCGGAGCGTCACCCATGTCAATGAAGGTTGACACGCGAGAGGTGTCAACGTATGTTGACGCCATGACCGAAGCAACCGATCTCGCCGAGCGGGCGGGCGACCGGGATCCCCGGATCGGGCTGAGGGCCGTCGCCGCGCTGCGCCGGCTGCTGGAGCAGCTCGAGGCAGTGCAGGTGCGCAGCGCCCGCAATCAGGGCTGGTCCTGGCAGGACATCGCGGCGGAACTGGGCGTCAGCAGGCAGGCCGTACACAAGAAGCACGGGAGGCAGTGATGTTCGAGCGCTTCACCGGGGAGGCCCGGGCCGTCGTCACCGGCGCCGTCGCCTGCTGCCGGACGGCGGGCGAGCCCCGCGTCACCGACGAGCACCTGCTGCTCGCGCTGCTCGGCATGGAGGAGGGACGCGCGGCGTTCGCCCTGCGCGCCCTGGGGGTGGCCGACCGGCGCGACGGGCTGGAATCGGCGCTGGCCGCGGCGCGGCGCCGCGGCGGCATGACCGCGGCCCAGGTGCGCGCGCTCGCCGGGCTCGGGGTCGACGTGGACCGGATCGTGGCCCGGGTCGAGGAGGTGCACGGGGAGGGGGCGCTCGCCGCGCCCGCCGTCACCCGCCGCCCCCGCTTCGGTCACCTGCCCTTCACGCGGGAGGCGAAGGGTGTCCTGGAGCGGTCGCTGCGGATCGCCGTCGGCCGGGGCGACCGGGCCATCGGGTCCGAACACCTGCTGCTTGCGCTCGCCGCCCGGCCGGGCGTGGTCGCGGAGGTGCTCGCGGACCACGGCGTGACGTACGACGCCGTCGTCAGGGTCGCCTTCGGCGCGCGGAACGGCGGTGCGGCTCAAGCCGGTTGACGCTCTCCCGCAATGCCCCTCCGTCGGGTCCGGTGCCTTCGCGCACCGCTCGACGGTGGGGCTTTTCTTTGGTTTCAGGGCATTCGTCGTGTCATCTGCGTCACGTCATGGCCAAAACTTGAAACCCTGACGGGCCGTGGTGCGTCTGTCTGGATGGCACCGGCGGGGCATGTCACCGCCGATGCAGATGTTCGGATCCGAAGGTCTTTCCGTGAAGAGCGTTCACGGTGTCACTCTGTGTGGTGATCCCGTGGCGACCTCGCCACGTACCGTCATGAAGCCCGGGCTGGCGCGCGGGCAGGGGAGGAACCAGCGATGAAACCGTTCGCGTGGAACTACGCACGGCCCGCCGAGCAGGCGCCGGCCCTGACCGCGTACGCGTACGACGCGGCGCTCCAGCTGAACGTGCTCTCCGACGGCCGTCCCGCGATCGCCGACCGCGCCCTGATGGCCGCCGCCGGTACGACGACGTCCAAGGCCGGCTCCGCGACGCACTTCGACGACTGACCGGCCCGCCCCATGACCGGACAGCCCGCCGGACGGACGGACCGCACTCCGTGACCGTACTGGTACTGACGAGCGAACAGGACGTCACCGCCGACATGGTGGTGGCGCAGCTGCACGAACTGGGCGTGCCGCTCGTCCGGTTCGACCCCGGCGATCTGCCCGGGGACGTCGCGCTGTCCGCCGAGTACGTGCGCGGCGAGTTCCGCGGCTACCTCTCCACCGGTGGCCGCGTGGCGAGCGTCGAGGCGATGCGCTCGGTCTGGATCCGCAGGCCGGGCGAGGCCGCCGCGCACGCGCCCGAGCCGTCCGCCTGGCTGACCGACGAGAGCGGCCACGCCCTGTACGGGATGCTCGACTCCACCGCGGCCCGCTGGATGAACCACCCCAGTGCCGCGGCGCGGGCACGCCGCAAGCCGTGGCAGATGCGCCTGGCGCACCGCAGCGGCTTCCCGGTGCCCGCGACCCTGGTCACCACCTATCCGGCGATGGCCCGGAAGTTCGCCGAGCAGTACCGGCACGTCGTCGTGAAGTCGGTGTCCGGCAAGTCGCCCGGCGATCCGCCCATGGCCCTGCCCACCACCCTGGTGCCGCCCGACGCGGACTTCTCCGGGGTCGCCGCGGCCCCCACCCTGCTCCAGCGCTACATCGCCAAGAGCGCCGACATCCGGCTGACCAGCGTCGGCTGCACCCACCTCGCGGCACGCAAGACCGCCGAGGCCGGGCAGGTCGACGGACGGTTCGGCGAGACCGGCCACACCTGGGAGCCCGTGGACGTCCCCGCGCCGGTCGCCCGGGCCGTGGAACGCTACAAGAAGGAGGCGGAACTCGCCTACGGAGCCTTCGACTTCGCCGAGGACGCCGACGGCACCTGGTGGTTCCTGGAGTGCAACCAGGGCGGCCAGTTCGGCTTCGTCGAGCTGGAGACCGGGCAGCCGATCGCCCGCACCGTCGCCGAATGGCTCGCGGCCGAACCGACCGCCTGAAAGCGCCCCGGGGCCGCCCCGGCGGCCTCACTCCCGGCCGCGCCGCCACTCCTCGACGACCGCGTCGGCGTCGTACGGCTTCAGACCGAGCGGCGGCCCCGGCGGCGGGCGCAGCATCGCCGGGGTGATCCGCTCGTTGATGCGGGCGATGATCCGGCGCACCGCCGCCTCGGACGGCGCGCGCAGCGCCTCCGCCAGCGCGTCCTCCGCCTCCTTGCGCAGCGCGAGGGCCGGCGGCAGGACCGCCAGGCCCTCGCGGTGCATCTTGCCCTTGATCCACCACAGTTCGTCGTAGCCGCCGGGGTCCTCGGGCAGCGGCTTGCCGAACCCCGGCAGGTCCGCGAACTCGCCGTTCTCGGTGGCCTGCCGGACCTGCCGGTCGACCCAGGACTCGAAGCTGACGCCGGGCGGTTTCCGTTCGGTCATGCCTCCCAGCGTAGCCCCGGGTCCCGGGACCCGGATCAGCGCACCGTGAACGGGGCCGTCGCCCCGCTGAAGGCGGTCACCCTGCCGAGCAGGGTCCTGCTGTCGCCGTGGTGCACGATCCGGTACGTGCCCGGTGCGGTGCCCGGCGCGATCCGCCAGGTGAGGACCGCCTTGGAGGTGCCGAGCACCCCGTTGAGCCGGACCCACCGGTACGTGGTGTCCCAGTCGCCGTCGTCCAGCACCCGCACCCACCGGTCGCCGTCCCTGCGCTGGACCTCCAGGAACGTGCCGCCCCGGCGCAGGTTGTTCTTCGGGTGGCCGGTCACGAACTCCGCCGTCACCGTCGCGCCCCGCGCGTACGCCGCCGCGGGAGCCTTGAGCACGTCGCCGTACGACTTCCCGCCCGGCGGGTTGTCCATCACCACACCGGTCTGCAGCGTGATCTGACCCGCCGAGTGGTCGGCCGGCAGCGGCCCGTGGTCCACCGGGTCGCCGTCGCGCATCGCCGCCGCGAGGGAGCCGAACTCCTGCTGGTAGGCGGGCAGGGTGTGCCGGCCGTAGAGGGTCGAACCCCCCTCGTACTGCTGGAGGTCGTACTCCTCGGGAGTCGTCACGTACTGGCTGTAGGCGTTGGCGTACCCCTGCATCAGCACGTTCTCCAGCGGCACGCCCAGCTCCGCCGCGACCGTCCGCCGGATGCGCAGACCGGACACGACGGTGTACTCGGCCGGGCCCGCCACCAGGTAGAACTGCCCGATCCTGACGATCTGGACGGGCAGCCTGCTCGGTGTCGCCGGGACCACGGAGGAGACCAGGCCCGTGGGCACCAGGTTGGCCTTCGGGTACTGGCAGCCCACCAGCCACTCGGGCGGGTCGATGCGCAGCGGCTCCAGCAGCTTCGCCACGGGGCTGTTCATGCCCTCGGTGAAGCCGGGGATCGCCGGTCCGTCCTCGACGCTGCCCGCCAGCGTCGACGCGCCGACCATCGCCGGGCAGGTCCGGTGCTCGCGTCCGTCCGGCGTGTACCTGCCGTCGACGGTGACCTGCTCCATGTCCACGTACCGCAGCCGCGCGTCCACGGCTCCGGTGACCGGCACGGATGCCCGCTCGTAGATCTCCTTGGCCCGCGTGTACTGCCGGTCGCCGATGATGCGGGTGTTCTCGAACTCGTCCTCGGTGGGCCCCGACCCCGGCTTCAGGTTCAGGTTCGGCGACATGTCGCCCGCGTTGGTGTTGGGGAACGCGGCGACGAAGCCCTCGGCGTCGTCCAGATAGCGCACGCCCTGGTCGTCGTGCTCCCACGCGTAGGACGCGTACCCCTTGTTGTCGGGGCTCAACAGGGTGTTCTTGTTGGTGAGCGAGGTGTTGTGGGTGGCGAACCAGCTGATCGCGCCGACGTCCTCGCCGCCCTGGCGGAAGCGCAGCACCGTCATCGCGGGATCGATCCCGCCCGGGAAGGCGGCCCGGTCGGCGGCCGGGTTCCTGTCGAACGCAGTTCTCGACCGGTTGACGCTCGCGTTCGTCAGCTCGCCCCTGCCGAGGCTGATGGTGCCCGGCCGCAGGTCGTCGTGGGCCTTCGCGACGGACTCGACGATCCCGTCGACGATCGCCCGGTAGGTGTCCTTCTGGAAGCCCAGCGACGCGAGGTTGTAGGCGATGTGGTGGGAGTGGCCGCCGGTTCCGGCGTGGGTGTGGGTCGCGGAGAGCAGGACGTTGCGCTCGCCGTACAGCGAGCCGTAGCGGCGGCCCAGTTCGGCCAGGACGCCCTGGCGCACGGACTGGAAGATCATGCCCAGATCCGCGTTGACGTAGACCACCCGGCTGCCGCCGGGGTCCGCGACGACGAACGCCCGTGAACGCTGGCGCTGGTGGATGCCGGTGGCCTTCTGGTCGAAGCTGGAGTAGCCCATCATGCCGGCCTCGGCCGCCTCGCCGGTCACATCGGCGATGCCGCGGCCCACGAGGTACGGGGTGCCGGCCGCGGCGGCCTCGGCCGCGGCGCCGGGTGCGGGGGTCGCCGCGCCGGCGGGGGGTGCGGCGGGGACCGCCGACAGGGTCAGGGCGCCGAGCGCCCCGGCGAGCAGCAGGGAGACCGCTCTCGCGCGCGTGGTGGGGGACCGCATGCCTTCTCCCTCGCGATGCAGTGGGACAACAGGTGTGACCGACGGTAAGGGCGGTGCCCGGAGGAGGGAGAGGACTCAACCGGCCAGTAACGGGACTTCGTCGGCCACACCCCCTGTCCGCGGCCCGGCTCCGTGCCTACAGTGACGTCCCCGAGGAGTGATCACATGACCCGACCGTCACCGCCCCCGCCGGCGCTCGCCGACCCCCGGTACGGTTCGGCGACGATCACCCCGCACCTGCTGCGGTACCTGATGCTGGTGGCCGGCGAACGCGGCCACGACCTCGGGCCCGCGCTGCGCCGCGCCGGACTGAGCGAGGCCGCCCTGTGCGCCGTCGGCGGGCGGATCTCCTACCGCCAGGGAAGCACCGTCATCCGCGAGGCGCTCGACGCGCTCGGCGACCCGGCGCTCGGCCTCGCCGTGGGCCGCCGCCAGCGGGTGACGGCGTGGGGGATCGTCGGCTTCGGCCTGCTGGCCAGCCCCACCCTCGGCCACGCGCTCGACCTCGGGATCCGCCACCACGGGGCCGCCGGATCGATGCTGGACTACCGAACGGAGCCCGTTCCGGGCGGCGCCGCCGTCCTCGCGACGGCCCGGTACACGGACTCCGGCCTGCGGGCCTTCCTGCTGGAGGAGGCGTTCGGCAGCATCGTCGCCCTCGTCCGCGACTCCCTGGACGCACGGTTCGCGCCGCGCGCCGTGGCGGTCCGGCACAGCCGGCCGCCGCACGCGGACGCGTACGAGGAGTGGTTCCGCTGCCCGGTCGCCTTCGGCGCCGCCGACGACCGGATCGAGTTCGCCGACGACTGGCTGCGCAGACCCGTGCCGAGCGCCGACGCCTACGCGCTCGCGCAGGTCGTCCAGCTCCTCGACGCGGCCCGCACCCGCGGCCGGGAACGGCAGGAACTGGTGGAGGGCCTGGAGGTGTCGGTCGCCCGCGGCCTGCCACGGGTGCCCCCGCTGGCGCAGCAGGCGCTCGCCCGCGGCATGAGCGAACGCACCCTGCGGCGCCGGCTCGCCGGCCACGGCACGACGTACGAGGCGCTGGTCGACTCCGTGCGCCTGGTCCGCGCCGAGGAGCTGCTGACCACCGGCGACCTGCCGCTGCACACCGTCGCCGCGCTGCTCGGCTTCAGCGACGCGCGCACCCTCCGCCGTGCCGTGACCCGGTGGTTCGGCACCAGCCCCTCGGCGATCCGGCGGGCGGCCGATGCCGCCCGCCGGATCGCCGGGCCCGCCGGTCTCACCGGCGGCGGTGCACCCGCAGGTACTCCACGGCGTACGACATCTCCGTGACGTCCTCGTCGGGCGCCGGGTGGTACCGGCCTGCACACACCGAGAGGTTCACGATGAGGTAGGCCCGCCAGCGGCGGCCCACGCCGCGCCCGTCGGCGAACACGCGCCTGCCGTTCACCCACCAGACGACGGAGCCCGCACCGAACTCGACCCGCAGGTCCACCTGCGCGCCGGGCCGGATGCGGGGGTCGCTGAAGTACCGCTGGGCGCCACGCACATGGTTGGTCAGTTCCAGCAGTCCGGGGTTGTCCGGGTGGTACTCGAAGACGTCGATCTCGTTGCCGCCGTCGCGCCAGGTCCACACCGCGGGCCAGGCGCCGATCTCCTCGGGCAGCCGCACCCGCGTCTCCAGCACGTCGCCGGCGCGCAGGGCGAACCCCTCCTCGCTCTCCTCGGTGGTCAGAAGTCCGGTGTCCCAGTACCCGTCGTCGCGCCGGGTGGCGCGGAAGGCGCCTTCGCGGCTGTACGCGGGATCGTCGGTGAGGTGGTCCAGTTTGTTGTCGGATCGGTTGCGCGGGCCTCCGTCGGGATAGGCCCAGGACCGGCCGGCCACCCATTGGGCGGTCGACGTGAAATCGGCGGTGAAGAACGCTGCGTCGCTGCTCACGTGGGTCCCCCTCGCGAAAGCGCTGACGACGGACACCCGGTTCAACGCCCGTGCCCGTCTTGAGGACACGGCCGCCCGGCCCACCGGTGCATCCCGGGCGTGTCGCGGACCGGGGTGCACGGACGGGGCGGTGTCCCTCCGGCACGCGGGACGGGCCGGCCGGTCCGCGGGTCGCGCCGGCCGGTCCGCCGCGTGTGACGGACGGACGGGGGAGGCCGGTGCGCCGCCCGGCGGCATCGTTTCTGCGGTGAATCGGGGCACCCGTGCGGGTGATCGGCCGTCCCGCCGTGCCCGGTCCGGCCGCCGGCCCGCTATCACCGCCTCATGACTCCGTACCGGATGCGCGCCCGCAGCGCGCTCGCCCTGCTCTCCGTCCTCGCCGCCTTCTGCACCGTCCCGGCCGCCCCCGCCTCCGCCGCCGAGGTCCTGCCGCTCGCGGACGCCGTCGGCCGGCTGCACGTCGTGCCGGAACGGGGGACCGCCCCCGGGCCGGGCGCCTTCCCGCACTGGAACGCCGGACTGGTGCCGGGCGACGGATGCGACACCCGGGGCGAGGTCCTGCTCGCCGAGGCCGTCGAAGCGCCGTCCGTCGGCGCGGACTGCCGCCTCACGGGCGGCACCTGGGCCCCGTACACGGAGCGCGCCACGGTCGCCGGCGCCGGCGCGCTGGTGGTCGCCCACACCGTCCCGCTCGCGGAGGCATGGGAGTCCGGCGCCGACGGCTGGTCCGCCGCACGCCGGGAGGCGTACGCGAACGACCAGGGTGCGCCGCAGCCGCTGACCGTGCTCACCGCCGGGACCCACCGGGCCCGCGGGGACCGCGACCCGGCGGACTGGATTCCGCCGGAGCCGTCCGCGCACTGCCGCTACGTCGCCGAATGGGTGTCCACCAAACTCCGCTGGGGCCTCGACGCCGACACCGCGGAGTCGGAGGCGGTGAAGGTCTTCGCCGAAGGCCCTTGCGAGGACACCGTCGTCCACTACACGGCCGTGCCCGCCGCCCGCTGAGCGGCGACGGGCACGGACCTCTCCCCGCCCGGAGGGCGCTCAGCGGGCGGGGACGGTCCGCTCCGCGGCCGTCTCGCGCCGCAGCGGCGGCCCGGAGGGGGTCGCCGCCACCGGACCGAACAGTGCGGCGCGCACCACCTTCGGGGCGAACAGCGCGCTCACCGGAGCGGTCAGGGTCAGCACCGAACGGAACGCCGGGCCGATCACCGGGTCGCCCGGGTACCGCTGCTGGACCCGCCCGAGGTACCAGCCCGCCGGCCGGTCGACCGCCCGGGTGGCCACGGCACTGCCGACCGCGCCGGGCATGGCGCGGTCCGCGCCCGCCGAGATGTCCCACGCCTGGCGGGACGCGTCGAACAGCGCATGCTGCACCCGCCGCGTGGTCGGCGTGCGGCGCGGGTCGGCGAGCGCGTCGCGCAGCGCCACCGCGCTCAGCGCCGCGACCGCCATGCCCTGCCCGTAGATCGGGTTGAACGTGCACAGCGCGTCGCCGGTCGCGAGGAAGCCCGCCGGCCTGCGGCCCGGACGGTCGTAGCGGCGGCGGACGTTGGACGTCCGGCGGAAGCCGAACGGCGCCGACTCCGGGACTGCCTCCTTCATCCACTCGTGGATGAACGGGTGCGGGAAGCGGGCCGCGTACGCCGTGAACCCCTCCTCGTCGGTGGGCGGTTCGTCGCCGCGCAGCCCCGCGAGGATCACCAGGTGGCGGCCGTCCTCCAGCGGCAGGACGCCACCGCTGTAGACCTGGTCCGCGCTCGGGTAGACGTAGTACCCGAGCGCCTCCGAGCCGAGGTGGTCGCTCCTGTTGCGGTAGAGCCGCGAGGCGTAGGCGAGGCCCGTGTCGATGGTCTCCTCCCGGGGCGGCTCCGCCCCGATCTCCGCCAGCCAGCGGTCCGCGCGGGTGCCGCGCCCGGAGGCGTCCACCACCAGGTCGGCCTCCAGCGTGCGGGGGGCCGCGTCCGCGCCGGCGCCGCGTTCGCGGACCAGGACGCCGCGGACCCGGCGCGCGTCACCCGCGAGACCCACGGCCTCGGTCGACGCGACCACCGTGATCAGCGGATTGGCCAGCACCCGCCGGCGCACCAGGTGCTCCACCTGACCCCGGGACCCGGTGTAGATGTGCGTGGTCGCGTCCGTCCGCCGGAACCACCGCCCGCCCTGCCACTGGACCATGTCGGACGGCATCCCCAGCCGGGGCGCGCCCGCCGCGCCGAGCTCCGCCATGAAGCCCGGGAGCAGTGCGTCGAGCGCCACCTGACCGCCCTCCAGCAGCACGTGGACGTGCCGGCCCTGGGGAACCCCCGGGCGGGTACCGGGCTCGTCGGCGATCCGGTCGCGCTCCACGACGGTCACCCGGTCCGCGTGCTCGGCGAGCACGTGTGCCGCCAGGAGCCCTGCGAGGCTTCCGCCGACGACCACCGCGTGCCGTCGCCCCGCTCCCTGCCGGGAGGAGCCCCTTCCCAGTGCGTCGTCCATCCATCTGCCTCTCGTGGTCGGCGATGTGTTGCGGGACCGACCAGTATTCCGGCTGGTGGGAGGGCTCCGAACGGATCGCGCCGCCCCCGGAGTCCCGTCCGCGCCCGGTGTGCCGGCGCACGGGCGGCCCGCAGGGCCGGGGCGCCGGGCGCGTCACCCCGAGGGGCGCGGCCCGTGCGCGCGCTCCCGCGCGGGCCGCCCCGAGGTCCCGTCACCCGGACGGGTGACCCGTCCGCCCCGGGGCCGCGGTCACCCCGCTTCCGGTGTCCGCCGACGGCCGCGCCGCGCGCCGGTCAGCCCGCCGGTTGTGTCTCCCATCGGCACGCGCGGCGGTCACTGCGCCTGTCGTGTCCGGGTGCGACCGCGCCCCGCTCCGGCCGGTCGCGGTCCGACGGCGAGACGCCCGGCGCTCCCGGCGGCGCCGGGGCGGACACGGGCGAGGGCGCCCGCGCAGCGGGATGCGGCGGGACGGATCCGCTCCGCCGCCTCCCGCATCCCCGGGGCCCCGCCGAGCAGTGCGCGCCGGCGGTGTCCGCGCAGCTGCGGCTGCCGGGCGGCGGCCCGCTGGGCACCCGAGGTGATCAGCGTGTTCACCGGCGCCAGCGGGTCCGCGCCGACGCTGCGGGCGAGCAGGACGCCCGCGGCGAGCGGCAGCAGGACACCGGCGAGCACCGTGCCGGTGGCGGTCATCCGCCGCAGTCGGGTGGGCCGGAGGGCTTCGGAGGTCATGCCCCCATCCGACCAGCCCGGCGGGGAGCGGAAATCGGCCGGAATACTCACCCCGGCCGGTCGGGGTACTCACTCCGCCCGGCGCGCGGGTGCCCTTCGCGTGCGACGGTGGCGGACGCGCACCGGGCGGTCGCACGGCCTTCACGGGACTTCCCGGCCCGGGAAGGCGCGAGCCGTGCAGCCGGCTGCGGGGGCGAGGGGGCGAGGGGGTGTGCACCCCTGGGGGCCGCCGTTCGCAGTCACCTCTCCGGTGCGGCGCTCCCGCACCGGGTCGGCGCACCGTGCCCGTCCCTGCGTATGCCTGCATCGGTCCCGCGCGCCTCGCGCCCCCGCCCCCGCGCCCGGACGGCCGGCGGCAGGCCGTGAATCTCCGGCCCCGGACGGGCCGCCATCCCTCCGCCCGGCGGGACGAACCGGGCGGAAATAGACTGGGTGCGGGCCGTGTGAGCCTGCCGGCCGGCCCGCGTCCGCGGAGCGGGGCCGGGGCCGGGAGGAGGACAAGGTGGCGCGGAGGGGCTCATGACCTGGCGACGTCATCCCCGGTCGGCCTCCGCCGACGACCTGCTCACCGCCCTCGGCCGGCTGACGGAACGGGCGCGCAAGACCGCCGAGAGCCAGAAGGCCCGCGTCGAGCTGGCCGAGGCGCTCCAGCGGTCCATGCTCCCCACCCGCCTGCCCGCCGTCCCGGGCCTCCAGGTGGCCGCCCGGTACGCCCCGGCGCGCAACGGACTCGACATCGGCGGCGACTGGTACGACGGCTTCCTCCTCCCCGACGGCTCGCTCGGCCTCTCCATAGGCGACGTGCAGGGCCACGACGTGGAGGCCGCCGCCGTCATGGGCCAGATCCGCATCGGACTGCGTGCCGTCGCGACCGCCACCACGGACCCCGGCGAGATCCTGCGCCGTGCCAACGACCTGCTGCTCTCGGTGGACCAGGGACTCTTCGCCACCTGCAGTTTCCTGAGGTTCGACCCGGCGACCGCCGTGGTGGAGAGCGCGCGGGCCGGCCATGTGCCGGCCGTCTGGGCCTCGCCCGGCGGCTGTGGTCTCGTCGAGGACGAGACCGGGGTCCCGCTGGGGATCGTGCCCGGCGAGAGCTACCCGGTCGTCCGGCGCCGCCTCAGCCGCGGAGCCGCCCTGGTCCTGGTCACCGACGGGGTCGTCGAGGGGCCCGCGTACCCCATCGAGGCCGGTCTCGAAGCGGTCTCCGGCCTCGTCGGTTCCGCGGTCGGGCAGGGCGCGTCGGCGGGCGAGCTGGCGGCCGCCGTGATGGGCGTCGCCGCGCTCACCGAGCACACCGACGACGCCGCCGTCCTGGTGCTCATGGGAGCGGACGGCCGAGCCGCCCCGGGGTGAGGGCCGGGGTCCGGACGGCCCCGGGATCGGAGCCGCAGCGCGTGTCACGCCGACGACGGGCCGACCGCGTTGTGTGATGACATGCGTGATCGCCAGCGAGCAACTGAGACGTCCGGCCGCAGCCGCGCTGCGCATCCTCGTCGTCGCCGGTGCCTACTGGCTGGGGGGCCGGATCGGTTTCACCGAGCGGGTGGTCGTCGACGGCGCGATCGTCACCCCCCTGTGGCCGCCCACCGGCATCGCGCTGACCGCGCTGCTGTGGCTCGGCCTGTCCGCGTGGCCGGGCATCCTGATCGGGGCGGTGGCCACCATCGCGACGATCAACACGGTGAGCACCGACTCCCTGGGCATCCTGGCGGGCAACACCCTCGCACCCGTGACGGCGTACCTGATGCTCCGGGCCGTCAACTTCCGTCCGGCCCTGGACCGGCTCAGGGACGGCGTCCTCCTCGTCTTCCTCGGTGCGCTCGGCGGCATGCTGATCAGCGCGACCGCCGGGGCGGGCACCCTCCTCGCCAACGGTGCGCTGGCCGGCCAGGACTTCTGGCCCATCTGGGCCGCGTGGTGGGCCGGCGACGCCATGGGTGTCCTCGTGGTCACGCCGCTGCTGCTGGTGCTGCGCAGTGCGGGACGTCCGGTGGCGGGGCGGGACTTCTGGTGGACCGAGGCGGTGGCCCTCGCCGTCGTGACCGTCGGCGTCGCGTGGTTCGCCACCCGCACCGAGTCGGCCCTGCTCTTCCTGGTGTTCCCGGTCCTGATCTGGGCGGCGCTGCGCTACCAGCTCGCGGGCTCGGCTCCGTGCACCCTGCTGGTCTCGGTGTTCGCGGTGACGGCCGCAACGTCGGGCCAGGGGCCGTTCGAGGGCCGCTCGATGCTGGAGGCCATGGCCCTGCTCCAGGCCCTCAACGGTGCCGCGGCCCTCACCGGCCTGCTGCTGGGCGCCCTCGTGACGGAACAACTGGCGGTGCGCCGCAGGATCGAGGAGGCCTGCGTCGCCCTGGCCGACGTCGTCGACCAGCTGGCCCCCGGGGAGACGGCCCATCTCTGGCCGCTGCCCGGCGGACCGCGCACGCAGGGCCGTGGGGACGGCGGCCCCGGCTGACGCGCCGCGCGAGGCCCGTTCCGGTACGGTCCGGCCCGTTCAGCGACAAGGCGCCGGTCCCGGATGTCCGGGCGCCCGGGACCGGTCACTCGAAGCGCACGGCCAGCAGGCAGGCGTCGTCGTCGTGGGCGGAGCGCACGTACTCCTCGGCCAGCCGGTCGACCACCTGCCGCGGGGTCATGCCCCGGCAGTCCGCCAGCGAGTCCGTCAGCTGGTCGAGGCCCACCTCGATGTCCTGTCCCCGCCGCTCCACCACGCCGTCCGTGTACAGCAGCAGCACGTCACCCGGCAGCACGGGGAACTCGGCGGTCTCGTACGGGTGCCCGGGCAGCGCCCCCAGCAGCGGCCCCCGGTGCCCGGTGGGCAGATCGAACGCGCGCTCGCCGCGCAGCAGCAGGGGAGCGGGGTGCCCGGCGCTCGCCCAGCGCAGCACCCGGTCCGGCCCGTAGAAGCAGATCGCGACCGTCGCGGTGTCGACCGCCCAGTCGCCCGCCACCAGTTCGTTGAGCCAGGTCGTGACCGTGCCGGCGTCCGCCCCGGTCTGCGCCAGGCCGGCCACCGCGTACCGCTGCTGGGCCATCCTGGCCACGGCCTCCAGCCCGTGGCCGCTGGCGTCGCCGATGGCGATCAGCGCCTGGCCGTCCGCCAGCGGCCGGCACTTGAACCAGTCGCCGCCGACCGCCGCGTCCTGCTCGGCGGGCAGGTAGGCGGCCGCCGCCGTCAGCCCCAGATCGGCGAGCCCCTCGGAGTAGGACGGCAGCAGAGCCTCCCGCAGCGTGGCGGCCACGTGCCGTTCGGCCGCCGCCTGCCGCCGCAGCCGGTCCGCCTCGTCCTGCTTCGCGAGCACCCTGCGGCGGCTGCGCATCTGCGGGGTGAGGTCGTGCGCCACGATCTGGACCGCCCAGGACCGTCCGTCGGTGTCGGTGACCGGCCGGCCGAGCAGGTCGACGGTGCGTTCCTCGCCGAGCACCATGAACCGCACCCGCGTCCAGGCGGGCTCCTCGCCCGCCAGCACCGACGAGAGGAACTCGCCGAACGGACCGGCGTCGGCGGGCACGAGCGCGTCGCACAGCTCCAGCAGCGTCCACGGAAGCGCGGGATCGCTGCGGAAGATGCGCTGCATCCCCTCGGACCACGTCACGCCTCCCGAGAGCAGGTCCCAGCGCCCCCACCCCATCGACGCCAGGTGCTGGGCGTCGATGGTGAGCATCTCGGCCTGGTTGCGCACGGCGTGCCAGGTCGTCAGGACCTGCCCGTCGCAGGAGGCCGCGTAGTGCACCAGCTGCACCCGGCGCAGCGTGCCCTCGCGCTCCTCGGTGTGGTCGACGACCCGGCCGGTCAGCGCACGCCCCGTCTCGACCACCTCGCGCAGGGCGTCGATCAGGCCGCAGGACGCGACACCTGGTCTGGCCTCCGTGAAGAGGCTGCCGGTCTGCTGGTCGGGGGAGGGGAGCCAATCGACGGAGCGCACGTGGTTGCCGGCCCGGACGAGGAAGTCGGTGATCCGTCCGTTCGCGTCGCGCACCGGGGAGAGCAGCGCCGCGGAGACCGGGACGGCCGGCAGGGTGGCGCAGAGACAGGCCCACGGGTCGTGGCCTTCGCCGGTGTCGCTGCAGCTGTGGGAGGGACCGGTCCCCAGTCCGCAGGCGCATGCGGGCACGGTGTCCGCGGCGACCGCCCGGTCGGCCCGCGGCGGGGCCGCGGCCGCTCCCTCGCCCACATCGGCGCGGAGGGTCTCGATCTCGCGCCGGATGAGCGCCTTGAGCGAGGCGACGTCCGGGGACTGGGGCAGCATCATGCGGTTCCCTCACCCCGGCCGGGGGCCTGGTCGCGGTGCCCGGCCGGTCTTGGTCGCAGGTGCGCCGATCGTAAGCGCGGTCCGGTGCGGTGTGCCGGGGTCGTGCCGCCGTACGGACCAGCGGGCGCGTCGCGCGCCCCGCGCCCGCGAGCGGCCCGCCGGAGTCCCGGCCGCCGGCCGCGCCGGGAACACCGGCCGGCGGTGGAACCGTCCCGGCGGACGGCTCCGCCGCCGGCCGGTCCGGTCAGCTGACGGCGCCGGAGGCCCGGACCGCGGCGGCGAGGGCCGTGCCGTACGCGCGGGAGCCCGCGGCGTTCGGGTGGAGCGGGAACGCGTCACGCGTCGACACCGCTCCTTCGATCCACCGGTCCGCGGGGGCGGCGCAGGAGTCGTGGCCGGCGCCGGGGGACGCGGTGTCCACGAAGGTGGCGCCGTGGCGTTCGGCGGACGCGCGGAGCACCCCGCCCAGGCGGTCCACCGTGCGCTGGACGTAGTCGGCGTCACGGGCCCAGAAGGGCTGGGCGGGGAAGCACCCGCCCGGCCGGAAGTAGGCGCCGTAGCCGAGGACGAACACCTGCGCACGGGGCGCGCGCCGGGCGACGGTGTCGAGCACGGCGTCGAACTCCGGGGCCCATGCGTCGACGGCCGCCGCGTAGACGTCCTCGCCCCCGGGCGTGTGCGTCGCCGCGCAGCTCCGGCCGAGCGGCTCGGGCAGCAGGTTCACACAGCCGGTGGCGAGGTTGAACAGGGCCGTGTCGTTGCCGCCGAGGGTGATGCTGACGACGTCCGTCTCGGCGGAGAGCGCCTCGTACTGCGGGGCGGTCCGCGGGTGCTGCCGGCCGCTCAGGTGGTCGGCGGTGGCGCCGGAGCAGCTGACATCGGTCAGGTCGGCGCCGAGGAGCGCGGCCGCGACCCGGGGATAGCCCGACAGAGAGCGGACGCACGCCGGGTTCGACGGGTCCGCGGGCCGGACCAGCGGTGCCGCGGCGAACGAGTCCCCGAGGGCGACGTACCGGAGGGGGGACCGGTCCGCCGCGGCCGGGGCGGCCGCGGCGCCCGGTGCGGCGAACGCCGCGGCGCAGAGGGCGAGCAGGGCAGGCAGGGCGAGCAGGCGTGCCTTCATGGAGGGGCCTTTCCGTGGCTGCGTACGGGTGGGTCGTGCGGGTGCGTGTGCGGGTGCGGGTGGTGCGGTCCGTGCCGTGTGCGGCTCCGGCGCGCTAGGACCAGAGGCGGCGTTCCGCCTCCCGGGGCGCGTGCACGACGTGAGCCCCCTCGGCGCCGAAGGTCATGACGGGGCGGCCCGCGTCCCACCGCGGCCAGCCCGGGTCGCCGTGCGTCGCGAAGTCGATCCAGGCGCGGTGCATCGCCCGCGCGAGGGAGCGGGGTGCCGCGTCGCCGGCCAGCAGACGGCTGTCCTCAGTGCCGAGGGTGTCGAAGACGAAGCCGATCTCCAGCGCGTGGCAGGCGCCGAGCCCCTGCACCGGGGACCGCCAGCCGAACTCGTAGAGGAAGGTGCGTCCCCGCCCCTGTGTCCGCGCGTCCGCCAGGCGGCCCTGCGGCACCCGCAGCACGACGTCGGTGGCGACGGCGCCGAGGATCTCCCCGGGCGAGGCCCCGGGCCGGCCCGCACGGTAGACGCGCGGGGTGCGCCACGGGGCTCCGTGCCGCAGCAGCGCCAGCCGCAGAGCCGTGCGGCCGACGCGGTCGGCGAGACCGGTGGGCACGAACCACAGCCGGTACTCCTCCGTGTTGCCGCCCATCAGCACGTCCACGTCGCCGGCCGCGCCCCCGGCGAGTGCGGCGGCCGGGTCCTCCGGCACGAGGTCGCCGTCGACCACGATGTGGAAGCCCCGGCCGCCGGTCAGCGGAGTGCCCTTCGCCGTCGCGGCACGCTGGGCGGCGAGCAGCCGTGCGCGGTCCACCCGGGCGAACGCCTCCGCCGTGGGCTCCACGCCGAGGTGCCGGGCCATCGCGGCCGTGGTCCGCGCGGCCTTCCCGGGCGCCGCCGCCGCGGGGGCGCCGCTCTGGAGCACGGCCCGCCGCAGCAGACCCCGGGAACGGGGGCTCGCCAGCAGGGCCCCGAGGCAGACGGCGCCCGCCGATTCGCCGAAGACGGTGACGTTCCCGGGGTCGCCGCCGAAGCCGCGGATGTTGTCGCGCACCCAGCCGAGGGCGGCGAGCTGGTCGCGGAGCCCGAGGTTGGCGGGCGCGTCGGGGAAGACGCCGAAACCCTCGATCCCGAGGCGGTAGTTGAGCGAGACGAGGACGACGCCGTCGCGGGCGAAGGCCCGGCCGTCGTAGAGCGGCACCGCCGACGACCCGTTGCGCAGGGCGCCGCCGTGGAGCCACACCATCACCGGCCGGCCCGCTCCGGGGGGCGCGCCGGTCCAGACGTTCAGGTTGAGGCAGGCGTCCCCGGGCACGTCGGGATCGGGCAGCAGGGCGTCCAGCGGAGGAGCGTAGGGGTTCTTGGGGGCGGTGGGGCCGAAGGCGACGGCCTCCCGCACCCCGTCCCACGGCGGGACGGGGGCCGGCGGGGCGAACCGCAGCGGCCCCACCGGGGCGGCGGCGTACGGGATGCCGCGGAAGACGGCGACACCGTCCTCGTCGGCCCCGCGCACCGTGCCGGCCGTGGTGGCGACCAGCCTCATGCGCAGGTCTCCCGCAGCGCGCGCTTGAGGACCTTGCCGCTGGGGCCGAGCGGCAGCGCGTCCACCATCCGCACGACGCGCGGGTACTTGTGCCTGCCGAGCCGTTCCCGGGCCCAGCCGACGATGTCCTCGGGTGTCGTCCGCGCTCCCGGGCGCAGGACGACCGCGGCGCATATCTCCTCCCCCTTCTCCGCGTCGGGCAGGCCGAGGACGCTGACCTGCGCCACGGCGGGGTGCCGGGCCAGGGTCTCCTCGACCTCGCGCGGGTAGACGTTGAAGCCGCCCCGGATGATGAGGTCCTTCTTGCGGTCGACGATGCTCAGGAATCCGTCGGCGTCCTGCACGCCGATGTCGCCGGTGCGGAACCAGCCGTCGACCACGGCGGCCGCGGTCGCCTCGGGGTCGTCGAGGTAGCCGGCGAAGACGTTGTGCCCGCGCACCACGACCTCGCCGGTGCTGCCCGGGGGCAGCAGCACCGTGCGGTCCTCGGTGCCGGCGTCGGCCACCGCGGCCTCCACACCCCAGATGGGGTGGCCGACCGTGCCCGGACGGCGGCCGGTGGACAGCTGGTTGAAGGTGGCGGCCGGGGAGGTCTCGGTGAGCCCGTAGCCTTCCAGGACCGGGGTGCCGAAGGCGGCCTCGAAGCGCTCCAGGAGCGCGGTGGGCAGGGCCGCGCCGCCGGAGACGGCCAGCCGCAGGGCAGCCGGCCGGCCGCCGGACGCGCCGGCCTCCTCGGTGAGGGCGTGGTACATCGTGGGCACGCCCATGAACACCGTCACGCCCTCCGCCGCCATCAGGTCGAGGGCGCCGCGCCCGGTGAAGCGCGGGCACAGCACCAGGGCCGCGCCCGCGCGCAGAGCGGCGTTCATGGCGCAGGACTGGCCGAAGCTGTGGAAGAGCGGCAGGCAGCCGAGGATCACGTCTCCGGGGGTCAGGGCGAAGAGGTCCTGGGCGCAGACGGTCGCGTTCAGCACGAGGTTGGCGTGGGTGAGCAGGGCGCCCTTCGGGCGGCCGGTGGTGCCGCTGGTGTAGAGGATCACGGCGGTGTCGCCGGGGGCGGCGGGCTCCGCCCGTTCCAGCGGATCCCCCTCGCACACGACGTCCAGCACCTGGGTGCCGGTCCGCTCCGCCGCTGCCTCGGCCACCTCGCGCAGCGCGCCGGCCGTGACGACGGCGCGGCAGCCGCTGTGCCGCAGGACGTACGCCACCTCGTCGGCGACGAGCAGCGCGTGGACGGGCACGACGACGGCGCCCGCGGCGAGGGCGCCGTAGTACGCGCGGGGGAAGTCGGCGGTGTTGGGCAGGAGCAGCGCCACCCGGTCGCCCGGCCGGATGCCGTGGGCGCGCAGCCGGCCGGCGAAGCGGAGCGCGTCGCTCCACAGTTCGCGGTAGCCGATGCGGAGGTCGCCGTCGACGACCGCGGTCCGGTCGGGGTGGCGGGCGGCGGACTCCCGCAGGATGGTGGCGACGCTGAGCTGCACGGCGGCTCCCTTGCACGGACGGACGGTGGTGCGGCCGCCTCAGCTTCCGGTACGTCCGCGCCCGGGGACCATGGGCGACTGCCCAGCGCCGGGCCGCCCCCGGTGGGCAGCGGCCCGGCGGGCGCGGGCGGGGCGGGGTGTCGCCGGAGACCTCGGTGAGGGCGGCCTTGGCGGGGGCGGCCGCGGTGGGGACGGGGTGTCGCCGGAGACCTCGGAGGTCGGCCTGCCGGTCCGGCTCCGGCGTCGGGGCGCCCTGGGCAGCTGCCGAGAGGGCGGGGCCGTGTCGGTGCGTGGGTCGCGGTGCCGCGATCGGGGCCGGAAACCGGGGAGCCGCGGGCCCGCCGGAGCCCGGCCCCGGGGCGGGCGCCGGTTCCTCAGTGCTCCAGTTCCAGGGCGCGCAGCGCCAGTGCCCAGCCCAGGCGGGCCTCACCGGAGTCGGCGGGCCAGCCGCTCAGTTCGGCGACGCGGCCGACCCGGTTGAGGATGGTGTTGCGGTGGCAGAAGAGCGCCGCGGCGGCCGCCGACGCCGAGCAGCCCGAGTCGAGCCATACCCGCAGCGTGTCCAGCAGCACCTGGCGTTCCGCGCCGCTGCGCAGCACGCCGTCGAGGTAGCGGGCCGCCAGACGGTCGGCGATCTCGGGTTCCGCGCCGAGCGCGGCGTGCACCAGCCGCTCGTCGAGGCAGGCCACCTGACCGCTGCCCGGGGGCAGGGTGTCGAGCGCCCGGCGCGCGAGCCGCACACCCTGCGCGGCGTCGGCGAGGCTCTCGAAGGCGGGCGAGATCCCGGCCCGCCGGACGCCCTGGGCGCGCAGCAGGTCCGCGAGGTCGGCGGGACCGTACGTCCTCACGCGGACGAGTCCGGCGACGGTCCCCGCCCGGGGCCGCCAGTAGGACCACAGGCCCCGGGTCTCCAGCGCGGGCCCCGGGTCGGGCGGTGAGGACGGGTCGTGGGTGTCCTGCGCGATGACGACGACGGCGTAGCGGTCCTGCCGCGGGACGCCGAGCGCCGTGGCGGCGGCCGCCGCCACCGCCGGGTCGTCGGCGCGGCCGTCCAGCAGGGCCTCGAAGAGCGCGCCGCGACGGGACGCCTCACGGTGCTGGAGTTCCAGGGTGCGCAGCCGGTAGGCGTCGGCCATGGCGGAGGAGAACCGGTCGATGGTCTCCCACACGGCCCCGGCCATGTCGCCCACCAGGCGCTGCTGCGCGGGCGAGCGGTCGCGCATCCAGTCGGCCATCGCCTGCCAGAGCACCCGGCCGCCGCGCCGGTACGCCTGGAGCACCGTGGCCAGCGGCATGCCCTGCTCGGCACGGAGCCTGCCGTTCTCGGCGGCGACCGCCTCGAAACGGCCGGCGTCGGCGCGCATCCCGCCGAACTCGCGCAGCGCCAGCTCCATGTTGCCCCGGAGCGTCACCCGCAGGTCGTCCTGGGAGACGGGGCTTCCGCTGGCGTAGGCGGCGCTGTGCGCGCAGATGTCGGCGGCGAGCTGTTCGATCAGGCCGTCGATGTCGGCGAGCAGCGTCGCCGCCAGTTCTCGGCGCAGCGCCGGCTCCTCGTTCATGGCCGCAGGATATGCACGCGGACCGCCCGTGCGACGCGTGCCGTTGCCCACAGGGCGCGGGGCGCCCTTGGGCAACGGCACAGTGGGGCCGTCGCGGCGGCGGGCCGGGCGCGCCGCCGCGACGGCGGCTCAGTCGGCGGGAGCATGAGCGGGAGCGGGGACGGGCGCCGGTGCGGCGGCGTCCTCGCGGGCGACGGTCCGCCGCAGCGCGGCGGCCAGCGCGATGCCCACCAGGCCCACCAGTACGACGAAGACGAACGGGGCCCGGTCGCTGCCGGTCCGGCTCTCGATCATGCCGAAGACGAACGGGCCGAAGAATCCGCCGAGCAGTCCGACGGTGTTGATGAAGGCGAGGCCCACCGCGGCCATCAGACCGGACATCCGCGACATCGCCACGGACCAGAACAGCGGCAGGGTGCCCATCAGGAAGAACTGGGCGGTGAACAGCAGGGCGAACCGTCCCGGCACCCACCCCGTCACCAGGTACGCGCCCATGAGCGCCGTCCCGGCGGCCGCGCACAGGACGATCAGGCCGGTGTCGTTGCCGATGCGGCCGTGCAGCCACGGGAAGAACAGCACACCGGCGAGGACGGCCAGGCCCATGCTGCCGGTCACCAGGCCGATGTTCATCGGCCCCGACACCCCGAGCCCCTCCACGATCGAGGGCAGGTTGAAGCCGACGGCGGACGAGACGAGCTGGTTGACGAAGTAGGTCGCCGCGAGCAGCAGCACGACCGGGCGTCCGAAGGCGAGCCCGAGGTTGCCGCGCAGCCGGTGGGGTGACGTCCCCGTGCCGGCGGCGCGTTCGGTGAGCACGGCCGCCTCGGCGGGCGTGAGCCAGCGCGCGTCCTCGGGGCGGCTCGGCAGCGCACACCACACGAGCACGCCGACGGCCACCGTGACCAGGCCCTCGACCAGGAACATCCACTGCCATCCGTGGAGACCGGCGACGCCGTCGAGGCTCATCAGCCCGCCGCCCGCCGGGGCGCCCAGCACGGTCGCGGCGGCGGGCGCGGTGTAGATGAGACCGACGACGGTGACCCGGTGCCGCTGCGAGAACCAGAGGGTGACCATGTACATGAGCGCGGGGTACAGCCCGGCCTCGGCGGCGCCGAGCGCGAACCGCAGCACGTAGAACGAGACGGGCCCCTGCACGAACATCATCGCCGCGGAGACCAGACCCCAGGTCACCGCGATCCGCGCGATCCAGGCCCGGGCGCCCACCTTGTAGAGCACCAGGTTGCTGGGCACCTCCAGCAGGGCGTAGCTCAGGAAGAACACGCCCGCGCCCAGTCCGTACGCGGCGGCGCTGATGCCGACGTCCGCCTCCAGCTGGGTCTTGGCGAGCGCGACGTTGGTGCGGTCGACGTACGACATGAAGTACGCCAGACCCATCACGGGCAGCAGGCGCCGGATCGCCTTGCGGGTCGCGGTCTCGTGCACCGCGTCGAGGGGATGGGGCATGGCTGTCCTTTCCCGCGGCACGGGTGTGCGCAGCAAGCAGGCAGTAGGGAGGCTGGGGCGCGACCTCGCTGCGTGGGGCGGCAGGGGCACGTCGCCGATGGATGTCAGCATCGGCGACGGCCGTGACCTCCGGCCATGTGCAGGTGCCTACCGTGCGCCGCGGGCCGATGGGCAGTGGCACGACGGACGCCTCCGGCGCGGGCCGGCTGTCCCGCCGGACCGCCGCCCCGAACGGGTCCCGACGGGGTCCCGACCGGGTCCCGGAGACGGCTCTGGCTCTCGTCGGCGATCTCCCCGGCGATCCCTCCGGTGATCTCCCCGGACGGGCGGGGCGCCGCTATGCTGTTCGCCCTGTCGACCACCTGTTGAAATACCGAACATGCGGAAACAAGGGGGAACAACATGGGACGTCTCGTGCCCGCGGTGACCCGGGCCTTCGACATCCTCGAACTCTTCCTCGACGGCGACGGCACGCTCAGCGCGCCCGACATCGTCCGCAGGCTCCAGCTGCCCCGCACCACCGTCCACGAGCTGCTGACCACCCTCGCGGCCCGTTCCTACATCGTCCCCGTGGAGGGGCGCCAGGGCCGGTACCGCCTCGGTGTGCGCACCTACCAGCTCGGCAGCCGCTACGCCGAGCAGCTCGACCTCGCCCAGGAGGGCCAGGAGGTCGCCCGCACGGTCGCCGACACCTGCGGCGAGACGGTCCATGTGGCCGTGCTCGACGGCCCCGACGTCCTCTACATCGCCAAGGTCGACTCCACCCACGCGGTGCGCATGGTGTCCGCGGCCGGCCGCAGCCTGCCGGCGCACTGCACCGCCGTGGGCAAGATGCTGCTGGCCTCCCTGCCCGGGGCGGAGCTCGACGCCCGGATCCCGCCGGAGGGGGAACTGGCCGCCATGACGCCCAACAGCATCACCGACCCGGGCCGGCTGCGGACCGAGCTCGCCGCCGTCCGTGCGGCCGGGACCGCGCTGGAGACCATGGAGTCCAACGCCGACGTCAGCTGTGTCGCCGCGCCGGTACGCGACCGGACAGGGCGCGTCGTCGCCGCGCTGTCCGTCTCGGTGCCGATGATCCGCTGGAGCGACGCGCGCCGCGCCGAGCTGGAGGAGCTGGCGGTCAAGGGCGCCGGGGAGCTGTCCGGACGGCTCGGGTTCCGGGGGACGCGGTGAGTCGGGCCGTCGAGGAGGCGGTCCGCGACGACGCGGCGCTGGGGGAGGGGCCGACCTGGGACGCGGCGGCCGGGCGGCTGATATGGGTGGACATCCTGCGCTCGCGCGTCCACACCTGGGACCCCGCCGGCGGGCGGCGCACCGTGATGGCGACGGCGCAGCACGTCGGCGCGGCGAAGCCCCGCGCGGGCGGCGGGCTGGTGGTCAACCTCCGTGACGGCGTGGGGCTCTACGATCCCGACGGCGCCTTTCGCTGGCTGCACCACGAGCCCGTCCCGGGGCGGCGGGGCAACGATGCCGCGGTGGCCCCCGACGGGTCCCTGTGGGCCGGCACCATGCGCTACGACGAGGCGCCGGGGGCGGGGGCGCTCACCCGGTACGACGCCGGCGGCCCTCCGACCCCGCTGCTCCCGTCGGTGACGGTCAGCAACGGGACGGGCTGGAGCCCGGACGGCCGCCGTGTCTACTACATCGACACCCCCACGCGGCGGATAGACGTCCTGGAGCCGGACGGCGACGCGCCCCTCGCGCGCACCCGGCGGCCGCTGGCCGTCGTCGAGGACGGGGCGGGCTACCCCGACGGACTCGCGGTCGACGCGGACGGCTGTGTCTGGGTGGCGCTGTGGGACGGCGGGGCGATCCGCCGGTACACGCCCGACGGGCGGCTGGACCGGGTGGTGGAGCTGCCGGTGCGCAGGCCCACGGCATGCGCCTTCGGCGGGGCCGGCCTGCGGGACCTCTACATCACCTCGGCCCGCACCGGCCTGGACGGGCCGCATCCGCTGTCCGGGTCCCTCCTGGTGCTCCCCGGCGCGGGACAGGGGCTGGAGCAGCCGGCGTTCGCGGGCTGAGGTGCGCGGGGGCCCACCGGAGGAACGGCGTCCGCTCTGTCGGGCGCCGTTCCCGTGTGCGGGGGCGGACGCAGTTCCGCCTGTGCGGCGGGGGCATTGACGCCCGGTTCCGGCAGCGCATAGCGTCACGTTCGGCATAGCGAGCATTGATCGATATATCGAACGATGGTGGACGCTCGACCGCACCCGATGTCCCGGACGCACCCGATGCTCCGGACGCACCGCGCTCCGACCACACGCCATGTTCCCGACGCACCGAGAGGACAGCATGTCCGAGGCCACCGCGCTCCCCGCCGCCCGGTTCACCCTCGACCCGGCCTTCACCGTCGGCACGGTCGATCCCCGGCTCTTCGGCTCCTTCGTGGAACACCTGGGCCGCTGCGTCTACACCGGCATCCACGAGCCGGACCACCCCGCTGCCGACGAGGACGGCCTGCGCACCGACGTCCTCGACCTGGTCCGCGCTCGGCGTGACCGTGATCCGCTATCCCGGCGGCAACTTCGTCTCCGCCTACCGCTGGGAGGACTCGGTGGGCCCGGTCGACGAGCGGCCCCGGCGCCTCGACCCGGCCTGGCGGTCCACCGAGACCAACCGCTTCGGGCTGAGCGAGTTCATCTCCTTCGTCGCCAAGGCCGGCCCGCAGGCCCAGCCCATGATGGCCGTCAACCTCGGCACCCGCGGCGTCGCGGAGGCTGTCGAACTGCTGGAGTACGCCAACCACCCTTCGGGCACGGCCTGGTCGGACCTCCGGGCGGCGCACGGGGACCCGGAGCCGTACGGCATCCGCCTGTGGTGCCTGGGCAACGAGATGGACGGCCCCTGGCAGACCGGCCACAAGACGGCCCGCGAGTACGGCCGGGTCGCCGCCGAGACCGCCCGCGCCATGCGCCAGATCGACCCGGACCTCCAACTCGTCGCCTGCGGCAGCTCCCACCAGTCCATGCCCACCTTCGGCGCCTGGGAGGCGACGGTGCTCGAGGAGACGTACGACCTCGTCGACCACGTCTCCCTGCACGCCTACTACGAGGAACACGGCGGCGACCGCGACTCCTTCCTCGCCTCCGCCGTCGACATGGAGTCCTTCATCGAGAACGTCGTCGCCACCTGCGACCACGTGGGCGCCAGGCTGAAGTCGAAGAAGCGGATCCAGCTCTCCTTCGACGAGTGGAACGTCTGGTACATGAGCCGCTTCCAGGCCGAGTCCGAGGCCGCGCCCCTCGACTGGCCCGAGGCGCCCAGGCTCCTGGAGGACAGCTACAGCGTCACCGACGCGGTGGTCGTCGGCTCGCTGCTGATCGCGCTGCTGCGGCACGCCGACCGGGTGACCGTCGCCTGCCTCGCGCAGCTGGTCAACGTGATCGCGCCGATCATGACCGAGCCCGGCGGGCCGGCGTGGCGGCAGACGACGTTCTTCCCCTTCGCCCAGGCGTCCCGGTACGGGAGGGGCGAGGTCCTCGACGTGCGGGTCGACTCGCCGACCCACGAGACCGCCCGCCACGGCGAGGTGCCGCTGCTGCACGCCACCGCCGTACGGGACCCCGGGACCGGTGCCGTCACCGTGTTCGCGGTCAACCGCAGCCGTCTCGGGCCCCTGCCGCTGCGCGTCCGGCTGGGCGGACTGGAGGTGGACACGGTGGTCGGGCACAGCGTGCTCGCGGACGCGGACCCGGACGCCCGCAACACCCTCGCCGACCCCGGCCGCGTCGCACCGCACGAGGGCGAGGGCGCGGTGATCGCGTCGGGGACGCTCGAGGTCACCCTCGAACCCCTGTCGTGGAACGTGATCCGCCTGGCGCGCGGCGCCTGACACCCGCCGCGTCCGCGGGCGCCGGGGGCGGCCCCCGGCGCCCGCGGTCAGCCGGCCGGGTCCGTGAAGCGGCGCAGTGCGCCGGGCAGCCGGGAGCCGAGCGGGGACATGCCGCCGTCCGCGCCGTGCCGCGCCAGCAGGTCCAGCACCAGCCGTCCGCGGCGCACCCGCTCCCGGGCGGTGCTCAGCACGGTCCCGCGCAGATGCAGGCCGGAGGGGTAGACGGAAGGGGCCTTCGCCAGACCGAACTTGAGGTAGAGCGGCGCGCCGCGCCGGATCAACTCGGCCACCTCGTACATCCGCACGTAGCCGCCGAGGTCGTCCGGTGCCTCCACGTACATGTCCATCGGCGCCCGGCTGACCCGCCGGATCTCGGTCAGGTGCTGGAGGGTGAGATCGCTGGGCACGTTGAGAGAATCAGCGCCGAGGCCCTCGTGGACCGCGTAGGCCGCCGGGTTGACCGGCCCGATCAGCGCGGAGACCTTGAGCGTGGTGTCCGCCGGGATGATGCCCCGGGTCCTCGCCCGGTGCAGCGTCCACAGCACTCCCTCGTCCGCGACCAGCAGGCAGCCCACGCCGAGCGAGGTCGCCCGCACCGCGTCCTCGACGCAGCCGGCGACCGCGTCGTGCCCGCGGGCGCGGAGCCCGCCGCCGCCCGAGTCGGTCCGGGTGGCGGCGCCGGTGTCCCAGGTGCCGCGCGGTCCGGTGAACAGGCACAGCTCGACGTCGCGTTCGGCGGTGGCCGACACCATCTCGGAGATCTCGGCGTCGGTCAGCATCCAGACGCCGCTGCCCTGGCTGACGCGGTGAACCGGGACGTCGAGCGCCGCGGCCTCGGCGAGCACCGCGGACAGCGCCTCGGGGCCTTCGACGGACGGGATCTCCACCCGCCAGCGGCCGCCGTCGGGGAAGGTGTGCGGGGACGCGTCGGCGGGGTCGGGCTCCGGGCCGCTGAGGCCGAGTGCGGCGAGCGCGGGCTCGCCGGGGCGGCGCGGCGTGGAAGACGGGGGCATGGGACTCCTCGCGGGTGATGGCGGCGGGACGGCGGTCGTCCGGTGCGGGCGCGGCCGCCGGCCGGAGCAGCGGCGGCCCTTCGGGAGAGCGGTCGTTCGATGCGGGTGGGTGTGGGTGCGGGTGCGGGTGGTGGTGCGGGTGCTGGGGGTGGTGCGGGTCGGGTGTTGTACGGCGGGTGGGCGGCGGGCTCTGCGGGGCGGCGTCGGGGTTGTGCACGGCGGAGTGGGCGGCGCGGGTGCGACGGGTCGGGTTCGGCGGCGAGGTCTCCGGCCCGCCCCCCCCGCCCCACCGCTGTTCGGGATGTCGGACGGCGTTCGGCGCCCGGGGTGGGCGAAGGCGCCCCGGGTGGAACCGCGCCCCGCCCTCCGGGTGCCGCGGCGCGTGAGAGGGGGAGTGCGGCGGGCCGCCCGGTCCCGCCCCGGGTCACGGCCGCAGCAGGACCTTGCCGACGTCCGGGTCGCCGGACCCCACCAGCGCGATCGCCTGCTCGAACGCATCGAGCGGCAGCTCGTGCGTCACCAGCGGCAGCGGCGTCAGCAGTCCGGCGGCGAACGCGCCCACCGCGTGCGACCAGGCCGCCGGCGTCGCCCCGAACACCGTGCGCACCTCCAGCTGCCGCACCACGAGGTCGGTCGGGTCCAGTCCGGCGGCCCCCGCGGCGGGGATGCCGGTGAGCACGAGGCGCCCGCCGCGCCGCAGCAGGGCGGCCGCGGCGCGCGCGGTGGCCGGGGCGCCGGCCGCCTCGACCACCGTGTCGTAGCGGCCGGCCTCGCCGACCGCTTCGTCCGGGGTCCTGAAGGCGGTCGCCCCCATGGTCCTGGCGAGCCCGGACCTGCCGGGGTCCGGTCCCACCATCAGCAGCTCGGCCGGTGAGGACGCCGCCAGGAGCTGCGCCGCCAGCATCCCGAGGGTCCCGTCGCCGACCACGGCGACCCGCTGGCCGGGCCGGACGGCGGCACGCAGGGCGGCCGCCGCCACGCACGCGGCCGGCTCCAGCAGCGCCGCCGCCGTCGGATCGGCGTCGTCCGGCAGCAGGTGCAGCAGCCGTGCCGGGAGCGTCAGGGTCGGCGCCATGGCGCCGGGCAGGGTGAAGCCGGTCTCCTCGTAGCCGGCGCCGCACAGGGTGGTCTCACCGGCGTGGCAGCGTTCGCACACCTGGCAGTTGCGGAACCCCTCGCCCACCGTCCTGCGGCCGACCAGGGCGGCCGGCACCCCGTCGCCGACCGCGGCGACCGTGCCCGACCACTCGTGGCCGGGCGTGAGGGGGTAACGGACGTACCCCTCCGGCCGGCTGCCCTGGAACACCTCGCGGTCGCTGCCGCAGATCCCGACCGCCTGGACGCGGACCTGCGCCTCGCCCGGACCGGGCGGGCGCGGTGTGTGGGGCACCAGCCGGAACACGCCGGGCCCCTCCACCACCACGGCCCGGCCGGCGGTCACCGCCGGCCGCCCGTCGGGTCGCGCTTCTCCCAGCCCTCGGCCCACAGGTCGAAGCGCGCCTGCTGCTGCGGGAACGCGGCAGCCGCCTCGGCGTCGAACTCGACGCCCAGGCCCGGGGCGTGGGACAGCTCGAAGTGCCCGTCGACGACCTCCGGCGCGCCCTTCACCACATCCTTGATCTCGGCGTCGGCGAAGTCGTTGAAGTGCTCCAGGATCTTGAAGTTCGGCGTCGAGAAGCCGACCTGGAGCGAGGCCGCCGTCAGGACCGGGCCGCCCACGTTGTGCGGGGCGACGAGCATGTAGTGGGTCTCGGCGGTGGCGGCCAGCTTGCGGGTCTCCAGGATGCCGCCGATGTGGCCGACGTCGGGCTGGAGGATGTCGGCGGCCTGGGACTCGAACAGTTCGCGGAACTCGATCCGGTCGTGGATGCGTTCACCGGTCGCCACCGGCAGGTCGACCTTGTCGGCGACCTTCTTCAGCGCGGCGAGGTTCTCCGGCGGCACCGGCTCCTCCAGCCAGGCCGGGCGGTAGGGCGCGAGTTCACGGGCGAGCCGCACCGCGGTGGAGGGGGAGAAGCGGCCGTGCATCTCCAGCATCAGCTCGGCGTCCGGCCCGATCGCGTCGCGCACCGCCTCGATCAGGGAGACGGCGTACAGCGTGTCCTGGTGGGAGAGTTCGTAGTGCCCGGTGCCGAACGGGTCGATCTTCAGCGCCCGGTAGCCCCGCTCCATCACCCCGAGAGCCGCCCGGTGGTACGCCTCGGGGGTGCGCTGGGTGGTGTACCAGCCGTTGGCGTACGCCTTGACCCGGTCGGTCACCCGGCCGCCGAGCAGTTGCCAGACGGGGACGCCGAGGGCCTTGCCCTTGATGTCCCAGCAGGCCATCTCCACGCAGGCGATCCCCGACATGACGATCTCGCCCGCCCGGCCGTAGTCGCCGTACTTCATCCGGCGCACCAGGTTCTCGATCGCGAACGGGTCCGACCCGGCGACGTGGTTCGCCTCCGCCTCCCGCAGATAGCCGACCAGCGCGTCCGTGCGCCCCAGCATCCGGGTCTCGCCGACACCGGTGAGGCCTTCGTCGGTGTGCACCTGGACATAGGTCAGATTCCGCCACGGCGTTCCGATCACATGCGTGCTGATGCCCGTGATGCGCACGTCGCCTGCCTCCATGTTCGATATATCGACTGCCGTTCGAAATGCTGTCGCGACAGTAAGGAGATCGGCGAGGGGTGTCAACAGCGCGCACCGGACGGCGTCTTCACGCACTCCGGTCCGGGAACCGCACTCGGCGCGGTTCCCGGACCGGTGTGCGCCGGCGGTGCGGCTCAGGGCAGCGGGGTGCCGCCCGTGGCGTTGACGATCTCCCCGGTGATGTAGCTCGCTGCCGGTGAGGCCAGGAAGACGTACGCGGGCGCCATCTCCGCGGGCTGCGCGGGGCGCCCGAGCGGGGACTGCTTGCCGAACTCGGTGGTGTCCGGCATGGTCGCGGGAATGAGCGGGGTCCATACCGGGCCGGGCGCCACCGCGTTGACCCGGACACCCCGTTCGGCGACCATCTGCGCCAGGCCCTGGGTGAAGGTGACGATCGCGCCCTTCGTCGTCGCGTAGTCGAGAAGGTGCGGGCTGGGTTTGTACGCCTGCACGGACGTGGTGTTGATGACGGACCCGCCCCGCGGGATGTGCGGGAGCGCCTTCTTCGACAGCCAGAACATGCCGTAGAGGTTGGTCCGCACCACCCGGTCGAACTGCTCCGTGCCGATGTCCTCGATGCCCCCTGGCTGCGACATCTGGTAGGCCGCGTTGTTGACCAGCACATCGATCGCGCCGAACCGGTCGACGGCGGCCTCGATCAGCGCGTCGCAGTTCTCCTCGAAGCGGATGTCGCACTCGACGGCCAGCGCGCTGCGCCCGGCCTCCTCCACAAGCCTCACCGTCTCGGCCGCCTCCTGTTTCTCCTCGGCCAGATGGGTGAGGACCACATCGGCCCCCTCGCGGGCGAACGCGAGCGAGACGGCCCGCCCGATGCCGGAGTCGCCGCCGGTCACCACCGCGACGCGGCCCGCCAGCAGCCCATGCCCTTCGTAGGAGTCCTCGCCGTGGTCCGGCGGCGGGTCCATCGGACCCGTCCAGCCCGGCGGGGACTGCTTCTGGTCCGCGAAGTCGGGGCGGGGGTGGCGGGTGACGGGGTCGTCCCCGTCCCTGTGCGCTGTCACGTCTCCTTCTCCTCCCTGTCGGACGGCCGCCCCCACGGGCCGCCGTTGCCTGTCGTCGAACGCCTTCGCACGGCTGCCGCCGGGGCGGCGAGGCGGTTCACCCTCCGGCGGGCGCGCGGTCCAGGGGGACCCGCAGACTGCTGCGGCCCGCCTGCCAGGCCGACATCAGCTGCACGCCGAAGCGGTCCTCCACCCATCCGGTGGCCGCCACTCCGAAGGCCATGTCACGTGCCAGCGAGGGCTCGTCGTCGAGGAGCCCGCCGATCACCTCCCGGCGCACCACCTGTTCGTGCACCGCGTCTGCGGTGATGTGCTCGGCGTAGAAGTGCTCCGCCGCCGGCCCCGCCTCCAGGCGGCGCATCGCCCGGGCCAGCCGCCGGGACCCGGGGGAGGACGTCGTCTCCACCGCGGCGAAGTGGCCCACGAGCGCGCCCCGCAGGGCCCGGTGCAGGCCGAAGAGGGACATCAGGTTCACCGTGCACAGCATCTCGGCCGACGCCGCGTCCGCGTAGCGCCCGTAGGAGTCGTCCAGCCGGAGGTCCCGCATCAGGGCCGCGAAGAGCTCCGCGTGCACCCGCTCGGCACGGCCCCCGCCGAACTCGTCGTACTCCACGGCGACGAACGCGGCCTTGGCCCTGCCGCGAAGCCTTGGGATCACCCAGACGTGCGGGTCGGCCTCCTTGAGGTGGTAGAGGGAGCGGTGGGCCGCGTACTCGCGCATCTGCTCCAGCGTGCCCTCGTCGCTCAGGTGGTACGAGACGCCGGTCCCCGACACCGGTTCGACGAGGATGCCCTCCAGCACCGCGTCCAGGTCCGGATGTCCCGCCGTGCCCTCGCGCAGAGCATCCAGGAAGCGGCGTTCCAGGGCCGCCCGCAGCCGCAGCAGTCCCGGGTCCCACTCCCAGGCCGGGTCGACGCCGGTGAATCCGCGGTAGTGCAGCTCGTAGGCGAGGTACAGGGAGAGCTGCAGGTCGTCGCCGAGGGGGTCGGCGCCCGCGGCGGCTGCCGGGTCGGGCACGGGCGCGCCGGGCGGGGCGAGCAGCGCGGCCCGCAGACCGGCCGACAGCTCGCCGCGGCCGTCCGGCAGCGGGGCGCTCAGGGCGTCGGGCACTGTTGTCGCCGGGGCGCTGGTCATGGGCGGCTCCTGCGGCGGTGGCTGGTGTCGCACCACGGGTAGGTGCGGCTGCGGCGGCAGGTGCAGACGGCGACCTTGAAGCGGTCCGACGTCACGACCGTGCCGTCGTCGAGGGTGAGTTCGACGGGGCCGTCGACGAGCAGCGGGCCCTCGCCCGTCAGCACCATCCGCCGGGGCGGGGTGGGGTCAGCGGGTGCGTTCGGCACGGATGATCACCAGTCCTTCCTCGGTCTCGCCGGGAGCGACGAGGCCCCGGCTCTCCAGCCAGGCCGCGCGGGACCGCAGCACAGGCCCGAACGGCACCTGCCGCCGGCACACGACCTCCGCGGCCAGGCCCTGGCGCCGCAGGCTCGTGAGGGTCGGCACGGTGCCGCACAGCGCCGAGTGCACGATCAGCAGCACACCGCCGGGCTTCAGCAGGGCCGGCGCGCCCGCGCAGACGCGGTCCAGGACGGCCCTGCCGTCGGGCCCGGCGTCCCAGGCGACGCTCCGCCCGCTCGTCGGAAGGCGTCCCGAACGGGACGGCACATAGGGCGGGTTGCACAGGATCAGGTCGAAGCGGCAGCCGGCCACGGGCTCGAACAGGTCCCCGCGCACCACCCGCACGGGCAGCCGGGCGCGGGTCGAGTTGATGCGGGCCGACGCCACCGCGCGGTCCGACACGTCGACCGCCGTGACCCGTGCGCCGTAGGAGGCGGCCACCAGGGCCAGCGCTCCGCTGCCCGTGCACAGGTCGAGCACGTCCGCCCCCGGTGCCGGCGGCGACGCGTGGAGCGTCTCGGCGAGCAGGTGGGTGTCGGCCTGGGGGGCGTAGACCTCCGGGCCGTGGGACTCCGGGCCGTGCGCGGGGACGTGCCCCGCGGTACGGGCGGGCCGCGGCGAGGTTTCCGTCATACCAATCCGCCTCTCGGGCTCTTGGGCGATTCGCTCGGGCGTCGTCAGGGCTGGAACAGCACCTTCACGGCGCCGTCCCGCTTCTTCTGGAACATCTCGTAGGCCGCGGGCGCTTCGGTGAGCGGCAGCCGGTGGGTGGCGAAGTCCTCGACGCCGAGGGGATCGCCTTCGGTGACGAGCGGAAGCAGGTCGTCCGTCCAGCGCCGTACGTTCGCCTGCCCCATGCGGAGCTGGATCTGCTTGTCGAACATGGTCAGAAGCGGCAGCGGATCGGCCGCGCCCCCGTAGACGCCGGAGACCGAGACGGTGCCGCCCCTGCGGACGAGGTCGACGGCGAGGCGGAGCGCGGGCAGCGGGTCGACGCCCGCCCGCTCCATGAGGCGGGCGGCCAGGGCGTCGGGCAGCAGCGTGGTCAGCTGCTGCGCCCCCTTCGCGGCCGGGCTGCCGTGCGCTTCCATGCCGACGGCGTCGATGACGGCGTCGGGGCCCCGTCCCCCCGTGGCGTCGCGGACGGCCTCGGCCAGCTTGTCGCCGTAACTCTCCAGATCGAACACCTCGACCCCGCGGGCCTTGGCGCGCGCCAGCCGCTCGGGCACCAGGTCGATGCCGATGACCTGTGCGGCGCCGCGGTGGGCGGCGATCCGGGTGCACATGTCGCCGATGGGGCCCAGCCCCAGTACGGCGATGCTGCCGCCCGGCGGCACCTCCGCGTACTCCACCGCCTGCCAGGCGGTCGGCAGCACGTCGGAGAGGTAGACGAAACGGTCGTCCGGAGGACCGTGCGGGACCTTGACGGGCAG
Source organism: Streptomyces genisteinicus (assembly GCF_014489615.1). GTDB lineage: Bacteria > Actinomycetota > Actinomycetes > Streptomycetales > Streptomycetaceae > Streptomyces > Streptomyces genisteinicus. Next base: position 433,961 of record NZ_CP060825.1, on the reverse strand, counting down.
CCGGTCACCGAACGGCACCCGGAGGTACTCCGCCTGTCCGCCCGGCACCTGCCCGTACAGCTTGGTGTAGCCGAACAGTGCGGCTCCCTTGCCGTAGGCCGTCACCTGCGTCGTCTCGCACTGGGAGTGCAGCCCCTGGCCGCACATGTGGCAGGTCCCGCAGGACACGTTGAACGGGACCACCACCCGGTCGCCCGGCGCCAGTGCCGTCACGTCGGTCCCGGTCTCCTCCACGATGCCCATGGGCTCGTGCCCGAGGATGTCGCCGGGGTCCAGATAGGCCCCGAGGAGCTCGTACAGGTGCAGGTCCGAGCCGCACAGCCCGGTGGACGTGATGTTCACGATCACGTCCGTGGGGTCCTTCAGCACAGGGTCGGGGACGTTGTCCACGCGCACATCGCGCTTGCCGTGCCAGGTCAGAGCCTTCATGGTGATGTCCCGCCGTGGTCTCCTCCGCGGGCGGCGCTCGCCGCCGGCGCTGTCGTCTCACCGCGCCGAGTACCCCGAATGTCCGATTTCATGGCCGGACGCGGGCGACGCCCCGCTGCGTACCATCCGGGTCGGCGCCGGCGACCCGTCCTGAGCACGGCGGAGCCGGCCGGACCGCCATGTCGCCGCATGTCGGGGACGCCGGCGGGTACCCGGCGTCGGACCATGGCGAGCACCGAGGAGAGGCGGCCGGTATGAGCGGCGGTGGAACCCATGAGAGCGGCGGGCTGCGGGTGGTGGTCGTCGGCGCGACGGGCAACGCCGGGACGAGCGTGGTGCAGGCGCTGGCCGCGCATCCGGGCGTCTCCTCGGTGCTCGGCCTCGCCCGTCGCGTCCCAGGCTGGCGGCCCGAGGGCGTGCGCTGGGCGGCCGTGGACGTCGAACCCGGCGGCGCGAGCCTCGTCCCGCACTTCGCCGGCGCGGACGCCGTCGTCCATCTGGCGTGGAAGTTCCGCCCCACCCACGACCCGGCGACCACCTGGCGCACCAATGTGCTGGGCAGTGTCCGCGTCTTCGACGCCGTCGCGGCGGCGGGTGTGCCCGCACTGGTCCACGCGTCCTCCGTCGGCGCCTACTCGCCCGGCCCGAAGAACCGGCGGGTGGACGAGAGCTGGCCGACCCACGGCTGGCCGCAGGCGGCCTACTGCCGGGAGAAGGCGTACCTGGAGCGGTACCTGGACGCCTACGAGCAGGCGCACCGGGAGGTGCGGGTGGTGCGGATGAGGCCGGGCTTCCTCTTCAAGCGGCAGGCCGCCGCCGAGCAGCTGCGAATCTTCGGCAACCGGCTGCTGCCGCCCCAACTGGTGCGGCGCGGGCTGCTGCCCGCCGTCCCGGATCTGCCCGGACTGGCCTTCCAGGCGCTGCACACCGACGACGCCGCGGACGCCTACCGCGAGGCGGTGCTGCGGCCGGTGCGCGGCGCGTTCAACCTCGCCGCCGATCCGCCGTTGAACGCCGCCGAGCTGGGACGTCTGCTGCACGCCAGGCCGCTGCGGGTGCCGGCGCCGCCGGTGCGGGCGGCGCTCTCCGCCGCCTGGCGGCTGCGGATGGTGGGCGCCTCGCCCGACCTCTTCGACGCCGTGCTGCGCCTGCCGCTGCTCGACACCACCCGGGCGCGCAGGGAGCTGGACTGGCAGCCGCGCTGGACGGCGGTGGAGGCGATGCAGCAGTTCTTCGACGGTCTGCGCGAACGGGCGGGCATGGACACGGCGCCGCTGGCCGTCTGACGGGGGAAGGACCGCGGCCGGCTCCACCGCTGCGGGATACGGCCCCGTCCCATGACCGGCACCGCGCAGTCGCGGTCGGTCATGGGCTCCGTCGTTCCACGCGACACCGCGCAGCAGCGGTCGCCCACCCGGGCTCCGTCGTTCCACGGAGGCGGCGTGCGGTCGCGGTCGGCCCGGGTTCCGTTGTTCCATGTCGGCGTCGTCGTGCGGTCGCGGCCCGTCACCTCCCGGGTCCGCCCCTCCGGGCACCGGCGTTTCCGTCGAACATCTCTGGGCACCCACCGCATATGGTGCACATCGGATACACGATGATGACCGAGCAGGCCGGCCCCCGGGAACTCGTGAACCACGTCGTTCACGCCGAGGACGTCGGCTTCGACTTCTCGGTCACCTCCGACCACTCCTTCCCCTGGCTGCGCTCCCAGGGACACTCGCCCTACGCCTGGAGCGTGCTGGGCGCCGCCGCGCAGGCGACCACCGAGATCCCGCTCATGACCTACGTGACGTGCCCGACCATGCGCTACCACCCGGCGGTCGTCGCCCAGAAGGCGGCCACGCTGCAACTGCTCTCCGAGGGGCGGTTCCGGCTCGGCCTCGGCTCCGGTGAGAACCTCAACGAGCACATCGTCGGCGCCTGGCCGCCGGCCGACATCCGGATCGGCATGCTGCGCGAGGCGGTCGAGATCATCCGCGCGCTCTTCCGCGGCGAACACGTCAGCCGCCGCGGCGGCCACTTCACCGTGGAGTCCGCGCGGCTGTGGGACGTGCCCGACGAGCCCCCGCCGATCGGCATCGCCGCCTCGGGCGACCGCTCCTGCCGCCTGGCCGGCGAACTCGGAGACCTGCTCGTGGCCACCGAGCCGAAGCCCTCCCTGGTCGAGGCCTTCGACCGCTCGGGCGGCGCCGGCAGGCCGCGCGTCGGGCAGCTCCCCGTCTCCTGGGACACCGACCGCGAACGGGCGGTGCAGCGGGCGCACGACCAGTTCCGCTGGTTCAGCGGCGGCTGGAAGGTCAACTCCGAGCTGCCGCACCCCGACTCCTTCGACGCCGCGACGCAGTACGTCCGGCCGGAGGACGTCGCGAAGTCGATTCCCTGCGGCGACGACCCGCAGGCCGTGGTGGAGGCCGTGCGGCAGTTCACGGACGCCGGCTTCACCGAGGTCGCGCTCGTCCAGATCGGCGGCGACACCCAGCACGACTTCCTGGAGTGGGCGGGCGCCGGACTCCTGCCGGAGCTGCGGGCCCTGTGACCCGGCTCCGCTCGGGGCGGTGACGCACCGGTCCCGCCCACCGCCCGACAGCAGCCGGCCGGCGGCGTACCGCGCGCAGGGAAGGAACGGGATGCGCGGAACGCCACCGGCCGGGGGCCGTACGGTACTTCGGTCCTCGGACGAGGACGGCTACATCATCGGGTCGAGGTCCTCGGTGCGACGACGCGACTCGTGCTGGTCGGTCTGCTCACGCAGCCGGCGGGCCTTGTCCCGCAGCCGCTCGCGCTCCTGCGGGTCCGAGGCGCGCTCGGCGGCCTGCTCCATCTCCTGCGCCTTGCGGCGGACCTGCTGGGCGCGGGCCTGGAACTCGTCTGCAGCGCTCATGATCACTCCTTTGTGACGGTGGTGAGCGGGCCACATCAGAGAAACAGGGCGCCGGTCAGGGCGCATGTCGAACGGTCACCCACGGCGATACGGCCTGGTGAAGACCTTGATCGTCAGTTCCGGCGACGGGAGTTGGGGAGCGGCGGACCCGCAGCGGCGGACCCGTTCTCACCGCTCGGGCGTCAGCCGCTCGGGCACCTGGGTCAGCAGCAGCCGGCCGTCCGCGCGGACGTTGCACTCCGCTATCACCCGATCCGCCAGGCGCACCTCCCCCTCGCGCGCCACCAGGCGCAGCGTCACCGTGATCTCGCCCAGTCCCGAACGCGGCCCGTCGGCCTCGGCGAGCTGCCGGTAGAGGGTGTTCGGCCAGCGGCCGGGGTCCGTGTCGTGCCAGATCCGCAGGGCTCCCGCGCTGTGGCGGCAGTGCTGCCCTCCGTGCGGCTCCTGGAGCAGGGAGTGGCTCATGGGGAGCGCGCCGAACAGCGGCGCCAGCCGCGTGCGCAGCGCGTCGTTCTCGACGAGCCGGTGCTGCTGCCAACTCCGGCCCGAGGGCACGGTCATGCGCAGCGCGGCCAGCACATAGGCGTGGCCCGCGGGCGAGTCGACCGGATGGTCGGCACGCCACTGGGGCCAGGCCACCGCTCTCGGCGGCAGCGGATGCGCTGTGCCGGGCACCCGTCCCTGCCCGGCCGGGCGCGGCACCTGATCGTCCTTCACCGGAGAATTATGGCCTACGCGGCCCGCGTTCGGGCGGGTCGGGACCCAGGCGTCCGCGCCGGGTCACCGGGGCGGGCCGTCGGGCGGCAGCAGGGGGCCGAGCGGTCCGAGGTCGAGGTTGAGGTCGCCCAGCGTGAGCCCGTACTCCGCGCACAGCGCGCTCATCCGGTCGTGCAGGATCATGAGGGTCGCCCCGAGGCGTTCCTCCTCCTCCTCGGTGAGGTCGCCCTGGTCGACCCGGTGGAGCGCCTGCCGTTCCATCAGCTGTCGCAGCAGTTCCACCAGGGTCAGGACGAGCCGGACCAGATCGCGCTCGACGGTGTCGGGGTCGGCCGCGATCCGGCGGGCGGGCCGCGCGGTCCGGTCGCCCGGGGCGGGCGGCAGGTCGCCCTCCACGGCCGGGAGCAGCCGGAAAGCGCGCGCGGCGGCCTCCGCGACCTCCTCGAAGCGCGGCGACGGACGGTCCCCGGGCAGGTCAGCGGTCATAGCGGTCTCCCGGAGGGCGTGCCGCCGGCCAGGGCGAAGGGGTGTCCGGTCCGATGGAGACGATCAGGGCCCGCAGTGACACGCGCACCAGGTCGATGTCCGCGACGGACAGCACCACGTCCCCGGTGATCACGACGCCACCGGTGAGCAGCCGGTCGAGCAGGTCGATCAGGGCGATCTGCCGCTCCGGCAGCGGCTCCCGATCCTCCCGCTCCGGCAGCGTCTCCCGGTCCTCCCGGTCCGGCGCGTCCCCCGGCCGGGCTCCGGACCCCGTTCCCGGCCGGGCTCCGTAGGCCGGTCCGGGCGCGGGGAGGGGGGCGCCGGACGGCGGGACGGCCCCGGGCGCGGGCCCGGAATCCCGCCCGGGTACCCGGCCCGCCGCGGAGGAGCCCTGCCCGTTCACGGCGCCTGCCCGTCCTCGGCCCCTTCGGACGGCACGGCGAACGAGTACGGCGCCCACGGCCCCGTCACCTCGACCCGCACACCCGCGAGCCCCTCCGCGGCGGCCTCCACCCCGGCACGGAAGGCGTCGCTCCCGGCGTCGGGCACCAGATAGGCGTCGTTCACCACGTTCTCGCCCGCGCCCGCCGGTCCGGCGAGGGTGCCCTGCTGGACCCGGTGCCGTGCCCGGCCGGCCGCCTGCCGCGAGGCGGCCTCCTCCACGCGCGCGGCCGCCGCCGCGGCGTCCCGGTAGACCTCCTCCCGCCCGCTGCGCTGCTCCCGCCGCTGACGCAGGTACGAGCGGCCGGGGGAGAGCCCGTCCTCCGCGGGGGCCGCGGGCACGGCGGCCGCCGACGGGTCCGCGTACACCTTCACCCCCCATTCCCGGTGGCCGGCCAGCAGTGACAGCCGCTCGGCGAACGCGGGCGCCCCGTCGTCCAGTGCCGCGCGGGCGCCGGCGTCGTCGACGTACACCGTCGCCAGCCGCAGCGGCAGCACGGTGGTCACCGCCGCCAGCGCCTCGACGACCGCGTGATGGGCGCGGGCGACGGTCTCCAGCCACTCCAGCTCCTCCAGACGCCGCCGCAGCGCCTCCTCCCGGAAGTCGGCGGCCGGCACGTCGCCGACCGCGAGCAGCACGGACGGCTCGCGGGCGGCGGGGGCCAGGCGCACGGGGGTGCCGTCCACGCCCGTGAGCGTTCCCGCCACCGCGTCGAGCCCGCCGGCCGCACGGACGACCGCGTAGGCGTAGACGACCCGGTCACTCATCGGCTTCCCGCTCCCGGCGGGACCGCCCCCGTTCACGACTGCCGCGTGCGGGGAGTTCCGCCTCGCCGCGCAGGGCCTCGATCTCGGCCCGCAGCCGGCGGTTCTCCTCGGCGAGGGAGTGCCGCCCGGCCCGGTGGCCGGACGTCATCTCCTCGTCCCGCGCCCGTGACGAGAGCGAAGGGTCGTGCTCCCACCAGTCGATGCCCATCTCCTTGGCCTTGTCGACGGAGGCCACGAGCAGTCGGAGCTTCACGGTCAGCAGCTCGATGTCGAGCAGGTTGATCCGGATGTCACCGGCGATGACGATGCCCTTGTCCAGGACGCGTTCGAGGATGTCGGCGAGGTTGGCGGAGCTCCCCTGCTGCCCGTAGGGCGACACGGGGGACGGGCCGGCCCTGGTCGGGTAGGAGCCGAGACCGCCGGAGGTCTGGTCGCTCACGATGGGTCCTCAGTCTTTCCGCGCCGCGGGGGCGGCGCCGCCGGGGGTGCGTCGTGCCTCGCCCGCCGGGCCGGTCACCCCGGCCCGGCGCCGCGGTGGGCGCGTATCTCGTCGAGCCGGTCCAGGAGTTCGTCCTCGCGGCGGTCGAACGTCTCCTCGTCGATTTCGCCCGAGAGCAGCTGCCGTTCCAGGTCGGCGAGGGCGCGGTGGACGGGAGCGGGGTCGTAGTACTCGTCCTCGGCGACTTCGAGGACGCGCTCGGACACCCACACGGCGCCCCGCACGGGTGCCAGGGGCAGGGTGACGAGCTGGGTGAACAGTCCCATGGGAATCCCCCTAGACGAAGCTGTACGGCGGGAGGGGGCCGGTGAGCCGGAAGTCCAGGTCGTCCCCCATCTGGTTGGCCACGCTCAACTGCGTGGCGAGGAAGAGCTCTTCCTGGTCGGCGGGTACGAGGAACGACACGCTGACGAAGTCGTCGCCCGTCGGCGGCGACTGCGACAGGTCCCGTGCGAAGGGGCGCAGCGCCTCGACCACCCCGGCCGCCAGTGCCTCCTGGCGGGCCCGGACCTCGGCCGCGACCATCTCGCCGAGCCGCACCGGGGCTTCGGGCCCCGCGGCGCCGCTGCGGATGTCGTCGTTGAGCCGGCGGGCCTCCCCGGACGACTCGAGGATCTGCCGCAGCAGGGTCTCCTCCTCCTGCGAGGCCTTCAGGTTGTACTCGGTGCAGCCGTCCAGGGCGCGCAGTCTGTCCGTGTACTCGTCCGCACGCTGCTCCAGCGCGAGCCGCACGGCCTCGTCGTCCGGGGCCATCAGGCCGAACCGCAGCGGCAGGACGGTGCCGTCGGCCATGAGCGCGTCCTGCACGTGCTGGTGGGCGCCGAGGTCGCGGCGCTTGGCACGCAGGTCGTCGGGCGCGTCGCTGACAACGGCGCACAGCGTCCCGGCAGCCACCACGCGCAGCGCGGCGGGCGGATCGCCGACACCGCTGAGCTCGTCGACGTGGGCCGGGTGCTGCTTGCCGATGACGGAGTAGATGTAGACGGCCATGTCCTATTCCCTCTCGCGGGACGACTCCCGTTCCCGGCGCGGGGTGCGCCTGGCCGGACGGCGGCGCCGCTCGGCGGGCTCCTTCGCCCCGGGTTCGTCCTCGTCCTCGCCGTCCTCGGCCGCCTCGTCGTCACCGCCGGTCATCCCCTTGACCGAGTCGGTGACCGCCTCCACGGCGCCGGACAGGGCGCCCTTGGACTTGCCCTTGGCGCCGCTCTCGAGCGTGTCGCCGACGATGTCGGTCAGTTGGGCCGGCTGCTTGCTCCCGGACTCCAGGTCCAGCCGGTTGCACGCCTCCGCGAAGCGGAGATAGGTGTCCACGCTGGCCACGACGATCCTGGCGTCGATCTTGAGGATCTCGATGCCGACCAGAGACACCCGCACGAAGACGTCGATGACGAGCCCGCGGTCGAGGATCAGTTCCAGTACGTCGTACAGGGTGCCCGAACCGCCGCGGGAAACACTGCTGTCGCCTTGCGGCACCACGGTCATGGTGCCTCCCTTCAAAAACCGGTGCGCCCTCAGCCGCGCCGGTCGATCTGCCCGCGCGTGTAGCGGCGGGTCCTCTCGTAACTCACCAAGTCGCCGTGTCCGTCCAGCGTGACGCGGTAGCTGCCCATCACGCTGGTCGTCTCGGGGATGCGTTCCAGTTCGAGCACCTCCACGTCCGCCTCCCACCCGTCGTCGGTGGGATGCAGAGCGGAGACGGATTCCGGCGGGCGGCCCAGGAGTTCCTCGAGCTGCGCGGCTGCCGCGCGCATGGCTCCGGCGGCCCTGCCCTTGCCGGCTCCCCTGCGTGATCCGGCGGAACCGCCGCGTGCGCGGGCCGGTCCGGAGCGGCGCTCGGATCCTGCTTCGGAGGCCATGATCTCCTCTGCGGTCGGAGCGTGGGCGACATGCGGCCCACAAGCGGACAATTACAGCATAAAGGGATGTTTGGCGTGTTGCGGGGAAGTGTGTTCGTTGGCGGCCGGACCGGACCGGAACGACGTCCGGCCGGGGGCACCGGATGACGCGCACCGGACCCGCGGTACGCCACCGCGTGCCCCGAGGGGAGTGGGCCACAGGAGCCCGCCCCTCGCCACCGGAAGGGAGATTCATCCATGGACGACACCACCAAGATGGCACTCGCGGCCGCCGTGGCGGGCGGCTACGTGCTCGGCCGGACGAAGAAGGCCAAGCTCGCCTTCTCGCTGGCGACGTTCGTCGCCGGACGCCGCGTCGGTCTCGATCCGCAGCAGTTGCTCACACAGGGTGTGCGCTGGCTCAAGGACATACCGCAGGTCGCCGAGTTGAGCGACCAGCTGCGGGGCGAGGCGCTCGACGCGGGCCGCAAGGCGCTGACCGCCACCGCCGACCGCCGGCTGGCGGGCCTCGCCGACTCCCTGCACGAACGCACCCTGCGGCTCGGTGAGGAGCGCGACGAGGACGAGGACGAGGGCGCCTACGAGGACGACGCGTACGAGGACGAGGACGAGGGTCGCGGGCGGGAGGACGAGGAGGAGTACGAGGACGACTACGACGAGGAGCCTGAGGACGAATTCGAGGAGGAGCCGGAGGACGAGTACGACGAGGAGCCGGAGGAGCCGGAGGAGCCGGAGGAGCCGGAGGAACCGGATTCGGGTGAAGCGGATGCGGGCGGGAGGGCCCGGACGCGGCGCGCGGACGGCGGCGCGCGGAAGGCGCCCGCGAAGAGGTCGGGAGCCCGCACGGAATCCGACAGGTCCACCGCGAGGAAGACGGCCGGCCGGGCGCCCGCGAAGCGGACCGGCGGTGGCGGGGCCGCGGCGAAGAAGACCGCTGCCCGGAAGACCGCTGCGAAGAAGTCGGCACCTGCCGGGAAGGCTGCCGCCGGGACTCCTGCCAAGAAGGCAGCCGCCAGAAAGGCACCTGCGAAGAAGGCGGCCGCGAAGAAGACGGCGGCGAAGAAGGCCGCGGCGAAGCGGACCGGCTCCGCGAAGACCGCCGCGAAGAAGACGGCGGCCAAGAAGACGGCGACCCGGCGGAGGTAGGGCCATGGCAGGCAGGGAACGTGACACCGACCGCACGGACGCCTCCGGGCTCGAGATGCTCCGGGACGAACTCATCGACCACCTCAGCGCGCAGGTCGAGGCATTGGCCGACAAGGCCGGTGACAAGCTCGCCGGCCTCACCGACCAGCTCGTCGACACGGCCGAGAACGGCGGTCCGCTGCCGAAGGCCGGACTCCGTGTGCTCCAGGGCGACTCGCCGCTGAAGGCGATCGTCGGCGAGAAGACCAAGAGCCTCAAGGACGGCCTCTTCTCGAAGGTGGGCAATGTCTTCGGCAAGGGGGACGGCGACGGGGGAGGTGGCGGCGGAGGCGGGCGCAAGTCCGGGAGCACCAAGGTGATGAACATCGTCGAAGTGCTGGACGTCGGTGTGCCCGTGCGCAGGGCATACGACCACTGGACCCAGTTCGAGCAGTTCAGCAGCTTCACGAAGGGTGTCCGCAGCGTCTCCAAGGGCGACGAGGTCAGCAGCGACTGGAAGGTGAAGGTCGGCCCGTCCACGCGCGGCTGGAAGGCGACCGTCCAGGAGCAGATACCCGACGACCGGATCGTCTGGACCTCCGACGGAGCGAAGGGCAGCACGCGGGGCTGTGTGTCGTTCCACGAACTCGCGCCGGAGCTCACGCGCATCGTCCTGGTCGTCGAGTACTACCCGTCGGGCTTCTTCGAGAAGACCGGCAACCTCTGGCGTGCGCAGGGCCGCCGTCTGCGCCTGGACTTCAAGCACTTCCAGCGCTACGTGACGCTCACCGACGACGAGCCCGAGGGCTGGCGCGGGGAGATCCGGGACGGAGAGGTCGTCCGCAGCCATGAGGAAGCGGTCGAGGAGGAGGAAGCCGCGGCCGAGGAGAGCGAGGGGCCGGAAGAGGCGGACGGCGACGCCGGCTACGACGACGAGGCGGAGGACGCGGACTACGAGGAGGAGTACGACGACGAGGACGCGGACTACGACGACGAGGACGAGGCGGACGAAGCCGAGGACGACGCCTATGAGGACGACGACGAGGACGCGGACTACGACGACGAGGCGGAGGACGCCGACGAGGAGGAAGGCCGGCGGGCGCGCAGGTGAGTTCCACGGGGGACCTCGCGCCGCACGGTGTGGGCCGCGCGCGGGCCGGGTACCCGCCAGAACCCGCCCCCGAGACACCTCAGAGGGAGACGAAGTGAGCGGAGAGTACAGGCCCGAGGGCTTCGAGGACACCGAGAACCCGTTGCCGCGCGACATGCCCGACCAGCAGGCCGGAGCGGACGGCGACGACAGGCTGGAGCCGGAGTTCGGCGAGGCCGCGAAGAGCCCGGACAGCGAAGCGCAGCGGGAGCAGAGCGAGAAGGTCCCGCGCTCGGACGACACCGAGCCCACCGAAGGCCCCGAACCGGGAGAGCCGAGCGGCTGAGCACCCGCACATCGTCCCCGTCGCACCGCCCCCATGATTCATGGGGGGCGGTGCGACGGGGACGATGTGCGGGCCCCGAAACACGGGAGCGGTGTGCGGGCCCCGGTGATCCGGGGCCCGCACACCGCTCCCGTGCGAGATGTCGTTCTCGGTGATTCCCGTTGCGGTGGAAATCAGTCCTTCTTGAGGGCGTCGCCCACCTTGCGGACGCTGCTTTTCGCCTTTTCCTTCGCGTCACGCAGCGCGCCCTGCGAACTCTCGGCACGGCCTTCGGCGGTCATTCTCTCGTTTCCCACCGAACGTCCGGTGTTCTCCTTGAGCTTTCCCTTGGCCTGTTCGGCCTTTGCCTTGGCCTTTTCCTGTGCACCCATGAGACACAGCCTTTCGCTCGTTCCACCTCAGGGGGTGCCCGGCGCCGTGCGCGGCAAACGCGCGGGTCGGCGCCGTGGCACACCCGGGGTCCGGCACGTGGCGGACCAGGTCATCTGCAGACGCTGGTCACCAGTAGGTCTTGCGACCGCCGACCGGGCGTCCCATGGCGCCGAGGACCCAGAGGACCGCGCCGATCGCGATCAGCGCGACGCCTATGGTCCACAGAATTCCGATGCCCGCGACGGCGCCGACGATGAGCAGTATCAGACCCAGAATGATCATTTCGTCCTCCGGTTGTCGTTCCCGAGGATACGGTTTTCCGCTGTGGCGCTCGCCAAACGGACGGCTTTTCCTTGAGTCCGTTCACAGCCGTGGCAGCGGTTCGCGGGGGCGCTTTCGTGGTTTCTCTGCGCGACGTGCCGTGCGCTCTGCGGGGTCCGGGCCGGGACGGGAAACGACGGACGGCCGCGGCCGGGAGCGGGCTGCGCTCCCTGGCCACGGCCGTCCCGTGGTCCGTTGCCGGATCAGGCGTCGAGCACGCCCGACTTGGCGATGGTGACCTTGGAGCGGAGGGCGCCCGCGCGGGAGCCCAGCTTCTCGATCTGCTTGACGAGGTCCATGCCCTCGACGACCTCGCCGAAGACGACGTGCTTGTTGTCCAGCCAGTCCGTCACGATGGTGGTGATGAAGAACTGCGAGCCGTTGGTGTTCGGGCCGGCGTTCGCCATGGAGAGCTGACCGGGCTTGGTGTGCTTGATCGTGAAGTTCTCGTCGGCGAACTTCTCGCCGTAGATGCTGCGGCCACCGGTGCCGTTGCCCTCGGTGAAGTCACCGCCCTGGAGCATGAAGTCCGGGATCACGCGGTGGAAGGACGAGCCCTCGTAGCCGTAGCCGTGCTGGCCGGTGGCGAGCTCGCGGAAGTTCCTCGCCGTCTTCGGGACGACGTCGTCGAACAGGGTGAAGACGATCCGGCCCGCGGGCTGGTCGTCGATGGTGATGTCGAAGAACACATTACTCATGTCTGCATCCTGGCATCTTCCGGCATCCCCGCGCACATCCGCCCCTGCGGTGGCGACGGCAGTGCAGGGGCGCCGCCCACGAGGCTGCCCGCCGACGGCGCGGCCGTGGAGATCACCGAGACGTCATACCGGGGTAACGACGGCGACGTACCGACGGCCTACGGTGCGGGAAACGGCCAGGCCGACGACGTCCGCAACCGACCCACCCCGCGGACAGGAGCGCGCCGATGCCCGTCGACAGTCCACCCGCGACCGAGCGGCTCCGGCGCCCGCCCCGCGCCGGGAAGGTGCCCCTGCGGCTCCGGCGCCCGCCCCGCGCCGGAAACGTGCCCGAGTGGCTCCGGCACCCGCTGCGCGCGCAGACCGGACCGGTGCCGTGGAGCGCGATGGCGCGGGGCGCGGCATCGGTGCTGCCGCTGCTGGCGGCCGTCCTCGCCGGAGCGCCCACCGCCGGGGTACCGGCGGCCGTCGCCGCGCTGTTCGCCGGCATCAACGACCGGCCCGGCAGCCGGCGCGGCGCGCCCGCCGCTCTCGGACTGCCGGCCGCGGCCGGTGCCTGCGGGCTGCTGGCCGGGACGCTCGTCGGCGCGGCCGTCCCGCAGGAACTCGCGACACCGGTGCTGCCGCTCTTCCTCGGGCTGCTCGGGCTCGTCGCGGGCGCCCTCAGCTCCACCGGGGCGACGGCCTCCGCCTGCGGCACGCAGCTCCTGATCGCCGCCGTCATCGGCGTGGGCATGGACCTGCCCGAACCGGTCTGGCTCTCCTGCCTCTCCTACCTCTCCGGTGCCGCCTGGCCCCTGCTGCTGCGCCGTCTCGTGCCGTCACCCCGGCGCGGACGGATCACCTACCGTCTGGACGGCGAGTGCGAGGCGCTGGCCGCGGTCTACGAACGCGTCGCCGCCCTGCTGGAGGCGGTGGGCAGCCCCGCGGCCGGCGCCCGGCGCGCCGCGCTGACCGCCGCGCTCGACCATGCCCAGGACGCGCTCGCCGGCACCCGCACCGGGCCGCGCGCCTCGCGGGCCGAGCGGGGACTGAGCGCCCGGTACGACGCCGCGGCCGCGCTGGCCGAGGCGGCCACCGCGCTCGCCTGGAAGGGCGAGCCCGTGCCGGAGCGTGCCGTGCACGGCACGCTCCGGCTGGCCGCCGCCGCGCGGACCGGCGCGCCGTGCGGCCCGCTCCCGGCGCCCCCGCGCACCGCTTCCGGCCTGCGTGCCCTCGACGACGCGCTGCTGCGCGCGGCCGAGGCGTTCGACGCCCCCGGCCGGGGGCCGGTCCGGGCCCGGACCGGCCGGCGGGCCCTTGCGGCCGGGCACCTGGACGCAGCGGACGCGGTGCGTCGCGGCACCGCCACGGCGGTGCCGGGCGGGGCGGCCGCGGCCCTGCGCCGCGCCGCGGGACCCGCCGGACGGGAGTACGGAGCGCGGGTCGGCCTGTGCTGCGCGGCCTCCGCCGCACTGGCCCTCGCCCTGGGGCAGGCGCACTGGTACTGGCTGCCCGCGACCGCCGTGTTCCTGGTCAAGCCGGACCTGGGGCCGCTGGTCTCCCGCGTCGTCTGCCGGGCGCTGGGCACCGTCCTCGGCGCCGTGCTCTGCGCCCTGCTCCTGCTGAGCGGTCCGGGACCTCAGGTGCTGACCGCGGCGGTCGCGGTCTGCGGCGCGCTGGTCCCGTACGCCACACGGCACTTCGCCGCGCAGACGGCCGTCGTCACGGTGCTCGTGCTGTGCCTCGTCGCCCTCGCCGGGGAACCGCCCGCCACGGGGGAGCGGGTCGTCCAGTCGCTGCTCGCCTGCGCGACGGTCCTCGTCGTGGGGCACCTGCCGCTGCCCGGCCGGCACGGGAACGCCGTGCGCCACCGCCTGGACGACGCGGCCTGCGCTGCCCGCCGCTACCTGGAGCACGTGCTCACCGAGCCGGGCGACCGGACCGGCCGCTGGGCCCTGCGCCGCCGGGCGTACCGCGCGGCCGCCGCCGCGCAGCAGGCGGCCGGGCTGTCGGCCGCCGAACTGCCGCCGATCGCGCGGCACAGCGAGGGTGCGTGGCAGGTCGCCACCGGGCTCGTGGGGCTCCTCGACGCGATCACCGCGACCGCCGTCGACGCGGACGACCGGGGCGCACCGGTGTGCCGGCGGGACGCGGAACGCCTCGGCGCCCGCCTTGCCGAACTCACCGGCCTGCTTCCGGAGTTCCGCGTGGGCGGCTGACGCCGACGCGCTGCACCCGCGCGCAATGCCCGCCGGTTCGCGGGCGGGCGGACACCCCCGCGCGCGCTGCCCCCGCCGCGCGCGCATCGCCCCGCCGCGCGGGGTCAGGGCGCCGCGGCGAGCGTCAGTTCGGTGACCGGTGGCGCGCCCTCGCGGGTCACGGTGATCCGGTGGAGCCCCGACCAGGGCAGTGTGACCGTGCCGGTCACCCCGTCGCCGTCCGGCCGCAGACCGGGTTCGAGCACCGGACGGCCCGTCGCGACATCGGTGATCGTGCAGCCGAGCCCCGCCAGCCCGTCCGTGCCCGTGATCCTCAGGAGCCACGGCTCGCCCGTGGTCACCGTGTCGGGGACCACGAGCCCGATCCCGTTGGACCCGCCCGCGGCCAGCCCGATGGCCCGCCCGGAGGGCGCTGCCCCGGTGCGGCCGCGTGCCGTCGTCTCGACGGTGCGCGGCAGCACGGCGCCCACGGACTCGGGGGCCACCGGGTCGCCGGGCTGCTCGGTCAGCACCGCGGCGACGTACCGCAGGGTCACCGGGTGGGTCGCCGTCGATCCGTGTCGTGCCGTCACATGGCAGAGCTCCGGCGCCGCCCCGCCGAGCGCGGCGGCGTCCCGGGAGACGAGGCCGTCGCCGCTGCGGTCCCAGCGGACCGCCGTGCCATCCGCCAGCCGCAGCAGGTCCCCGTTGGTCCGGGTGCGCAGCGCGCTGTGCAGCGCGACGGCCTCGCCGTCGGTGATGCGCAGGCCCTGCGGTGTCGGCTGCCCGATTCCGGCGACGCCGCGGTGGGCGGGGAGGCGGGTCGGCGCACCGCGCACGGCCCGCTGGAACTCCATGGCCGACGCGGCGAGTTCGCGGTCCGCGCCGACGTCCGCCAGATCCGCGGGCGTGAGCCGCTCCGGGGCGCCGCCGCGCTCCACGCACGGGAAGGCCGGCAGCATGTCGTACACGCCCGGCAGGTGCAGCAGCGCTCGCCTGAAGCGCCGTGCCGTGCCGTGGCGGGGCCGCCGGGCGCCGAGCACGGCCGCCACCGCGACGGACCCCTGGAAGGGGGTGCCGATGGACACGAGCGCCCGTGTCCCGTCCGCGAGCCCTGGTGTCCGGGCGAGCGCGGCGCGTGCGATCAGCCCGCCCATGCCGTGGGCGACGAACACCAGACGCGGCGGGCGCGACGTGCCGGAGCCGCCCGTTCCGGCGCGCTGGAGGCTCTGCCGCCAGGCGGCCAGATGGCGCTGCGCCGCCTCGGCGAGCAGTGCCGCGTTGCGTGCCGCGGGCAGCCGCCAGTCGTAGGCGAATTCCAGCACGGCGTCGGGGTGGACGACGCGGGACAGCACGGTCTCCAGCAGGGGTGTGTACGCCTCCGTGCCACCGAACCAGGGGGCCCAGGCGGGCTGCCGCAGCAGCCGTACGGCCCGCAGCCGTCCGGTGCCGTCGCGGTCCTCGTCGGTGACCCGCAGCGCGGGATGCTCCTGCCCGCGCCAGGCGGCCGGCTGGTCACCGGGGTCCTGCCCCCACACGAGCCGCTCCGACCGGGTGTCCAGCAGCTCGCTGCCCATGAAGCCCGGCACGACGACCACCGCGTCCCTGGTGAAGGCGGGCCGGCCGCCGGGTGCCGGCGGGCCGCTGCGGTCCGGCTGGTCGGCCTCGTGCCGGTACGCCTCCACCAGCGCGTCGCGCCACGCGTCCTGCCGGGCCGCGCCGCTCAGCAGATACTCCGACACCAGGTCGCCGCGGGCGACGGTGTTGACGGCCGGCAGCTGGTTCCGCAGCCGTACCAGCGGGGTGTCGGCGGCGTCCGGCGGCGGCACGGGGTCGGTCAGCCGGGTGAAGTCCTCGATGTCGTCGGTGCTGAGCCGGTCCTCCAGCACTCTGCCCGTGCCGCTGTCCAGGTCGACGCCGAGGAGCCGGGCGGCGAGCGGCACCAGGCGGGGCAGCGCGTCGCCGAGTTCGGCGGCGAGGTCCCGCACCAGGGTGGGGTGCCGTTCCAGGCTCCGCGTGTTCCATCCGCGGAGGCGGGCGAGCACGTCCTCGCGCAGCGCCAGCGCGTCGGGCACGTCCGCCGTGCCGGTCCGGCGGTACAGCCGCAGGCGCGCGGTGTCCACCCTGAGCAGGGCGGTGCCGTCCTGTCGTGTGCCCGCCGCCCTGCGGGCCTCCAGCAGCAGGTCGTGGGAGACGCCGTACCGGCCGGTGTCCTCCTCCAGCCGCGCGCCGAGGAGGGCGATCTCCACGAACGCCGCCGCGGATTCCTGCGACGCCCGGTCGAGGGCCGGTTCGACCAGCGGCCGTGCCTCGTCGACGAGCCCGAGCGCGGCCAGGGCGCGCAGCCGCAGCAGGGTGAGCGCCACGGTCGCGGTGTGCTCGCCCGTCCGTTCCGAGAGCAGGGCCAGCGCACGGTCGGGGTGTCCGGCGTCGAGCAGCCGGCCGGCCTCCGTCTCGACCTGCCGTGCCCATGTCACCCCGTCCGCCTGTGCCCTGAGCGCCGGCGCCACCGTGATCCCGAGCCGGTCGGAGAGGTACACCTGGGCACGGGGCGGCAGTTCGTCGAGCGCGGACTCCAGCAGGGGGGCGGCCGCGTCGAGCCAGCGCCCGTCGAGTGTGGTGGCGGACTGGTCCAGCGCCATCCGGTGGTAGAGCTCCTCCGCCCGGTGCTCCGCCGTGAGCAGCGGGTCCGTCTCCGGCAGCCGCCGGTAGTAGGAGACCGCCGCAAGGTCGATCCGGCGCATCAGCTGCGGATCGTCCCTGCGGAGCAGCAGCAGCATGGCGCGCCGCACGTCCGGCCGGTGCACCACGGCCTGCCGTCCCGGGACGTCCTCCACCAGCGACGCCTCGGAGCGCAGCATCCGGAACAGGTCGTGCGCCCGTACCGGATCGACCTCGCCCAGGCCGCACGGCCCGGCCAGCACCTCCCTGATGACGTCGGGCGTGACCCTGCGGACCGTCAGCCCCGGGGAGGCGATGCGGCGCAGGGCGGGATCGCCGAGATGGTCCAGGATGCGCTGGTAGAGAGCGCCCTGAAGCTGCTCCGGCTCCATGAGCAGGGAGAGGCGCCGGCGCGACGCGGGGTCGTCCAGCGCCCCCGGCCCCTCCTGGCGGATCACCTCCGCCACGAGTTTGAGACTCAGCGGATTGGTGCCGAAGCGGCGGATCACCCCCGCGAGGAAGTCCCCGCCGACGGCCTCCTCCCCGCCGGTGCGATGGCGCAGGAAGGCGAGGGCGAGTCCGTGGTCGAAGCCCCCCAGTTCGAACGACCCCGTGCCGTACGCGCTGCGCGACGCGTCGTCCAGCGGCGCCCGCCCGGCGAGCACCACGCGCAGCCGGGGGCACACCGACTGCAGGACGTCCAGGAACTCCGTCAGCCGGGACATCGCGCTGCCGCCCTGCCGCTGCGCCTGCTCCACGGTGTCGAGGACCAGCAGCACCGGGGCGCCGCCCACCTCCTCGGCGGCCGACGTGGCCAGCCGGGCGAAGAGCTCGGCGAGTCTGCGCTCGTCGAGGGCGTGGCCCCGGCGCCCGCCGGTGCGGGTGGACGCCGTCTCGGACGAGGACCTGTGGTCGGCGAGCAGGGTCCGGCGCACCGCGTCGCCCAGCTCCGCCGCCGCGGGCGCGAGCCCGGGGTGGCGTAACCCCAGCTGCCGCGCCGCCTCCGCGAGCAGCGTCAGCGGCTGCTGGGGCAGCAGGTCCGCGCGGTCGAACGAGAGGTAGGCGAACGGCAGCACGGGCGCGCCGGGCTCCCCCGCGTGATCGAGCACGAACCGGGCGATGAGCGTCGACTTCCCGACCCCGCCCGGCCCGTGGATCATCAGCCGCGGCCGCTCGGCCGGCGCCGGGCCGGGTGCGCCGCCGCGCCCCGGCAGCACGCCCACATGGGCGGCGAGCATGTCCAGTTCGGCCCGGCGCCCGACGAAGCGGTCCTCCACGAGGGCCCTCAACGGCGCCAGCAGTTCGGCGAGTTCGATGCGCTCCCGCACCTCCGCCGGCTCGGGCAGCTCCAGCGCCGACCGGGAGAGCGCCGACCGGGCGAGCGGGGCCGCGGCGAACCACTGGGTGACGGTCAGCGCCGCGTGCAGTTCGTCCACGCCGTACTTCGCCAGGTCCCTCGCCTGCCCCCGCAGCAGCCGCTCCGCCCAGGCACGCGCGGTGTCCGCCGGATCGCCGGGCACGCCCCGCACGGCGCGCAGCATGCGTTCCGGCGTCCGCAGCCGCTCCAGGGCGGCCGCCCGCACCTGCGGCGTCAGCCGCCACCGGCGGCCCTCGCGGGTGCTGACGGGATCGCAGTCGTACGCCAGCGTCTCCCGCAGCGCGGGGTCGCCGCCGTCGGACACGGACCGGTCCGCCGCGCCCGCGAGCAGCGCCTCCCCGGTGAACGCACCGAGCAGCGCCGCCGCCTCCCGGTACGCCCACCGGGCGGGCGCCACCTCCTCGGGCGCATCGGCACGGCCGCCGGCCGGGGCGGTGAGCAGCGCCCGGATCCGGTCGGCCGTCAGACGTCGTTCAGTCACAGGACCCTCCGCTCGCGGTGAGCAGCAGCCGAGCACGGGATGCCGCCGCACGGAACACCGGACTGAACGGCAGTGGTGCGTGCGGATCGCCGTCCTCCCCGAGTGCTTCCTCCACTACGGACGCCACAAGGAGCTCCACGGCTGCATCGGAGAGAGAATTGCCGGTTCCCTCGGCCACGCGGCCGAAGAAGACCCGCAGATCGCCCGTCTCCACGGGCCGCAGTCGCTCCGTCAGCACGGTGTCCGCCACCGAGAGCGGCAGCGGACGGTCGTAGGCGAGCAGCACCACCCGCAGGCCCCCTCCCGTCTCCCGGCGTTCCGCCGCGACGGCCAGCTGTTCGATCAGGTGCCGGGCGGGCTCGGTGAGGTTCGCCGAGTCGAGCGCGTCGAAGACGAACCAGCGGTCGCCCATGCCGCGGATCAGCCCCTTGAACTTGCTGAGCAGGGTGCGTGCCTGGGTCGCCTCGCTCTCCCGCGGGTCGACGCGGAAACGCTCCCAGCACAGCAGATCGGTGATCTCGCCCATCACGTCGGCCGGTCCGGCCGGCGGCCCCGCCCAGTGGGTGAAGTCGACCAGATAGGGCGCGTGGCCGCCCAGGGACTCCGCCACGTGCGAGACGAGGTGCCAGGTCCACGTCTTGCCCGACTGCGCGTCGCCCGTGACGACCAGCACCCGGCAGCCGTTGGGGTGGAGCAGGACGCGCAGATGGCCGCGGAGCTCCTCCCGGTCGATGAACGCCCGGGGCCGGCCGAAGCCGATCAGCGGCACCGCGCAGGGATCGTCGGTGCGCGCGGCCGCGGTCTGCGCGCTCTGCGCGAGAAGGCTCTTGAAGACCGGGTAGGCGCCGCTGTCCGCGTCGGCCGCGACGGCTTCGACGAGGGGCCGCAGCAGCCGGCGGGGAGCCGCCCAGCGCAGCACGTCGAACCACAGCTCGACCGCCGGCGCCCCCCAGGCGAACTCGCCGGGCGGCAGCCCCGCGGCGTCGGTCAGCCGCCGCACCCGGCCCGGCTCGTAGTAGAGGCCGGACAGCGTGTCGAGCAGCACCTGGCCGTCGGGGTCCCGGAGCGAGAAGGCCGTACGGTCGAGAAGGGGCACCATGCCGCTCACACCTGTCCGGCGCGGCGCAGGCCCTCGGTGACGCGTTCGATGCGAATGCCCTGGTTGCGGTACTCGGGCGGTTCGGTGAGCGGGCCGATCCGCACCCACCGGTGGTGCAGGGCCACCAGGCGCCACCGCTCGTCGAAGACCGGTGAGCCCGACGAGCCGTGGTCCGTGTCCGTCCAGTACTGGACCACGTCGTCGTCGGCGTGGCGCACGACGTTGTGGTGGGCCGCGAGCTTCTTCACCCCGCCCTGGGGGTGCTGCACGATGTAGACCCGGTCGCCCGGGGCGACGGTGGACGACGCGGGCAGCTCCACCACGGCCGTGCCGTCGGGGACGGGGGCGGCGACGCGGACCACGGCCCAGTCGTGCGCAGGGTCTCCCACCACCGTCTCCATGGCGCACGGCACCCGCACATGGGCGGCGGGGCGCCCCGCGAGGTCGTGCTCGTACCCGAACCACGCCTCGGCCCCGGCCGCCGGCAGCGCGTCGTCGGCGCCGTCGAACAGCACATGATGGTTGGTCAGCAGCAGGTCCTCCCCGACGCGGAAGGCGGTGCCGTGGTACTGCCGGCCGTCGGGGAAGGTGACGAGCAGCCGTGCCACCGCCGTCGACAGCTCCGTCCCGCGCCGCAGGAAGGACACGTCGAGGTACGAACCGGTGGAGAAGATCCGGCGCTCGGCCGCGTCCGGGTCGTGGAAGTGCCGCCAGGCGCCGGGCCGCGCCGGCGGCTCGGGCGCCTCCACCACCGGGTTCGCGCGCAGGAGTTCGCCGAGCCGTGCGGAGAGCGCCGCGTCGGGGCCCGCCGCGATCTGGTCGAGGAGGGCGCGCAGTCTGTCCTGATTGCGTGCCGTGCTGATCAGGTCGTGCCACACGGCGGCCATCGGCCGGCCCCAGCCGATCCACGCCGGCGGGATGCCGGCCTGCTGAGCCAGCGCGATCACCGGCTCCTCGCGGAAGTACACCGAGCTGAGCAGGTCCCGCAGTTCACGGGAGGCGGGCAGGCTCCAGTCGAAGGGCAGCCGGTCCAGGAAATGGCCGTCCC
Source organism: Streptomyces genisteinicus (assembly GCF_014489615.1). Taxonomy (GTDB): domain Bacteria; phylum Actinomycetota; class Actinomycetes; order Streptomycetales; family Streptomycetaceae; genus Streptomyces; species Streptomyces genisteinicus. The sequence goes on along the minus strand of NZ_CP060825.1, from coordinate 413,085 downwards.
CGCTCCCCGCACCGCCGTCCGCCGACCGCTCCGGCGTGTCGTCCGGGCGCATCGCCCACCCCCCGAGGTCCCTCGTACGGCCGGTCGCCCCCGGCCCCCTGATCCGGATCATCCCAGCGGCACATGACCCGGCGTCTCGTTTCGGCCATCAGCGCCGCTGGGGCAGGAACGTCCAGTAGCCGCCGTCGCGGTGCTCGGCGGCCGTCAGCCCGAAGCGCCCCGACGGGGGAGTGCCGTGGTGGATCAGCGCGTGGACGTCGGACAGGACCGAAGTGTGGTCGCCGATGTACGAATGGCTCATCAGACCGGTGTCCAGGGCGGTCGCGTCCACCGTGTCCACCCCCTTGACCACGACGATGCCCTCGCCCGACTGCCCCGCCCGCGGATATCCGGCGATGCGCCGCGACAGCCCCAGCGCCCGGTCCCCGGACGACGCGTAGAGCGTGACGCGGCGTGCCTGGCGGGCCAGTGCGGGGGCGACCTGCCGGAACACGTCCGCGTCGACGTCGGGCGCGGCGAGCACCACGTTCCCCAGCCGCCCCGCGCCCGCCGGCAGCCCGGTGGTGTCGAAGCCGGCCAGGGCCTCGGTCAGCACCCGGTTGCCCATGCTGTGGGCGACGACGTGGACCTCGTCCGCCCCCGACGCGGTCAGCGTGTGCCGCAGGAACTCCTGGAAGTGCGGGACCGTCCACCGGGCGTTGTTGGCGTCCTCCTCGTAGCTGAGCACCCCGCCCCGGGACGGCCAGCTGTAGAGCACCGGCACGCCGGTGAAGCCGAGGTCGTAGGCGATCTGCGCGGTGCGCACCGCGGCGGCGCCGAATCCGACGTTGTAGCCGTGCACGAAGACCAGCGCCTGCCGGGAGCCGGAGCCCGCCAGCAGCGACCGCGCCTCCTCGCCGAAGCCGGCCGCGGTCAGGTCCGTCGTCCCGCCGAGCACGACGTCCCGCTCCGGCGCCGCGCGGAAGCGCAGCAGCCAGCGGCGGGGCTTCTCCACGGCCCCGATCCGGTGGTCGTCGGGGATCCCCACGAGCGCCTTGCCGTAGCCGAGTCCGCCCCGCCGCCCGCCGAAGCCGCCGTCGTCGCCGGCCGTGCCGTCACCGCCCGCCGCACGGTCGCGGGCGGTACGGTCACGGTCGGTCGCGTAGAGCACCGGGACGATCAGCGAGCGCAGGTACGGCAGCGACCCGGACGGCGCCGTGCCGGGACGCCGCTCCAGCCCGGTCGCCAGCGAGCGGTACACGCCGGTCAGCCGGTCGCCGAGCGGCGGGTGGCCGGCGAACAGCACCGCGAGCCGCTGCCGGGCGGCCTGCTCCCGCTCCTCGGCGGTCTCCGCGGCGGCAGGGTCCGGGCCGTCCGCCGCGGCCCGCGCGCCGAGCGCGGCGGCCTCGAGGGCCCGCAGCCCGATCAGGACCCCGGACGCGAACTCCTCCAGCTCCTGGCCGTGCAGCACCTCCGCAGCGGTGGGCCACACCTCGGCCACGGCAGTCGCCAGCGCGTCGGACTCGTCCAACTCTTCCCCCGTGCCTCGCCGTTGCCGGACGGGACCATGGTCCCCGCCCCCGGCGCATCCTAATCGGCGCACCCGTCCGCGGGCCGTCCACCGGCCGCGGACGCGGCGCGTCCTCCCCGGGCCCCGCTCAGTCGGCGACCCGGTCCCGGGGGCCCTGCGCCGGCGCGACTGCGCGCGCCGTCGGCGCGGGACGGGCGCACAGGGCCGCCGCGACGGCGAGGTACGGGAGGACCAGCAGGGCGAACACGGTGCCGTGGGAGGCGTGACCGGACAGCGCGGCGTAGGCGGCGTACACGGCGAGCGTGCCGGCGCCCGAGCCGAGGCCCGCCAGCGAGGTGACCGTGGCCCTGCTCGGTCCGGTGATCGCCGCCTGGAGCCGTGCGTCCACCAGGACGTCGGTCAGCTGGAACACCAGGAAGCCGGCGCCGACCAGCAGCAGCCCGGCCGGGTGCCCCGACAGCGCGCCCGCCGCGGTCGCCGCCGCCCCGCCGGCCAGCAGCACCCCGGTCGCCCGGCCGGACAGCCGTTCGCCGCGCCCGACCAGCAGCGCGCCCGCCGTCACCCCGGCCCACACCACGAGGACGAGCAGCGGTACCGCGGACGCGGCGGCGCCGGTCGCCGCCGCCAGCAGCGGCACGTACTCGTCCAGGGCGCCCCACAGGGAGGTGACGGCGACGCTCAGCAGCAGCGCCCGCCGCACCGGAGCGCTGCCGCGGGCTTCCGCGAGACCGGCGCGGAGCGTCCCGGCCGGGCCGGCGGGCCCGTCCTCACCGGCGTCGGGGGCGGCCTCGGGGTGCTGCCGGCGCTGCCGGTGCTCGGGCAGCGTGGCGCCCGCCACCGCGCACAGCACACACGTGATCACGCTCGCCGCGGCCACCGCGGCCGGTCCGCCGACCGCCAGCACGGGCGCGGCCGCCGCCGTGGCCGCGGCGGTGGCGGCCATGCTCCACGCCGCCGCGCGGCCCATCAGCCGCGCGTAACGGGACGCGGCGCCGAGCCGTTCGAGTTCGTCGTGGGCGAGTGCCTCGTAGGCGCCGGAGCGCAGGGAGCCGCCGAGACCCCAGAGCACGAATCCGGCGGCGAAGGCGCCGTACGAGGGCACCAGCGTCCACAGCGCGAACCCGGCGCCCGTCAGCACGGGGCCGGTCGCCAGCACGAGCCGCCGCGACACCAGGTCGGCCCAGACACCGGACGGCACCTCGGCGACCAGACCGGTGAGGGACCAGAGCGCGAAGAGGGACGAGATCTCGGCGGTGGTCAGACCGTGCTCGGCGAAGAGCAGGGCGTAGAGCGGGTAGAGGAGGACGAAGTCCTCGAGGCCCGCGTAGAGGCAGAGCCGGCGCTCCAGGCGCCGGACGGCTGCGTCGTTCGGGCACGACGACGGGGTGAGCATGCGGAAGGCCCTTCGGTGGGACGGACTGCGGACGCCGGGGTGCTCACCCCTGCGGCGGTCCGCGACAGCCCGTACCCGGACCCGCGGTGCTGGATCAATGTCGTCGGCGCATGCTCCCGAGTCTACGGCGCCCGGCCCGGCTCCCGCCGGGAGTTTCCCGGCCCGCCCCCGTCACCCGAACCCGCACCCGCCGGGCGGCTCCCGCCCGCCGCCCGCCCCGCCCGCCCGGCGGCCGCGCACGGACGGCGGACCGCCGCCCGCCCGCTCCACCTGGCCGCCTGACGCGGACGGACCAGTGCCGCCGACCCCGCAGGAGTGAGCCCGCCCGTCCGCGCCGACCACCGCCGCCCGCAGGGGGTACGCATGGGCCGGATCGTTTCCCGAGCGCGGAGGATGCTGCCCATGCCCGTCAGACAGGGAGCCGCACGGCTGCTGCTCCGCACCCTGTGCGCGGCACTCGTACTCACCGGCTGCGCAGGCGGCGGGAGCCCGTCCGACGACGCCCGCGCCCGGACCGGCACCGACGACTCCGGCCGGCACGCCGCCACACCCCGGCCGGCACCGCCGCCCCCCGGCATCCCGGGCCTCGGCACGGCGACCGCGGCCTCGCTCGGCGACGCCAACCGGCAGGCGCTCGTCGTCACCGGCGAGGGCCCCGACTCCAGCGTCTCCTCGGTCGTGCTCTGGGAACGCGACACCGCGGACGCCCCCTGGCGGGCCGTCCTCGGCCCGTGGCCCGCCCACAACGCGCTGCGCGGCTGGACCCGCGACCACGTGGCGGACGACCTGCGCTCGCCGATCGGCGTGTTCGGCCTCGGCGACGCGGGCGGGCGGCTGCCCGACCCCGGCACCCTGCTGCCCTACGACGAGGACCCCGCGTTCGCCGTGTCGGGCACCGGCTTCCTCGGGGAGCCCCTCGCCGGCTCCTTCGACTACGTCGTCGCGATCGACTGGAACCGGGTCACCGGCACCACCCCGCTCGACAAGGAGCGCCCGCTCGGAGAGGGCCGGGGCGGCGGCGTCTGGATCCACGTCGACCACCAGGGGCCCACCCGGGCCTGCGTCTCCCTCGCCGCGGAGCACATGCGCGAGCTGCTGCTCGCGCTCGACCCGGACAGTGTCCCCGTCGTCGTCATGGGCCCCGCCGCCGAACTGGGCAGGTGACCGAGGGCGCGCCAGGGCAGCCCGTACCGGGCGCCCGCGCGCCTCAGCCGAGTTCCAGACTGGTCACCCCGTAGAGCCCGCCACGGTCGATGTCCGGGGCGGGCCCGGTGTACATCCGCGCCGCCTCGAACGAGGGCGCAAGCCCCAGCTCGGTGACGAGCGCGGTGGCCGGTCCGTTCACGTCGGGCACGTCGACGGCCACGGGGCCCCCGCCCGCGGCCGCCGCCAGGGGCGCCAGCAGGCCCGCGGCCACCCCGGGGCCGTCCGCGTACAGCGGGCCGATCCGCGACGCCCCGCTGCACGGGCGCACCACGCCCAGACCGCACAGCTTCCCGTCGCGCAGGGCCGCGACCCCGGTGCGTCCGGGCAGCCCCGTCCAGGCCGCCAGATACGCGTCGCGCTCCTCGGGGAAGAACCGGCGGTCGTACGCGGCGAGCATCCCGAACGGCAGCTCCCGCGCGTCCACCAGCTCCACCCCCGGCGGCGGGACGGCCTCGCCCTGCGGCACGCCCTCGAAGCGGACGTTGTTCCAGACCCGGACGAAGCCCGACCTGCGGTAGTTGGCCTGCTGGTCGACGACCCCGTCGAGACCGACCAGCCGCCCGGACAGCCGCTCGGTCCCGGCCCGCCACAGCCGGATGCCGTACCCCTGCCCGCGGACGGCGGGACGGGTGATGTAGAAGCCGATGAAACCCGACGCCGCGCCGTGCCGCACCGCCGAGAGGCAGCCCACCGGCTCCCCGTCCAGGACACCGACGAGGAATCCGCGCGGGTCGGCGACGGTGAACGCCTGGAGGTCCGAGTCGCCGGGGTTCCACCCCTCCTCCTCGGCCCACGCGCGCATCAGCCCGATGTCCCGCGCGCTGGCGTTCCTGATCCCGAATTCCGGCACGGGCGCTCCTTCCGTTCCCGCGCCCGGTGCCCCCGCCGCACGGCCCGTCCGGTCTCGCGCTGCGTGCGTCACCGTGCGCTTTCCGTGATGACGACGCACTTCTAGCAGCCCGCGGCGCCCCCACCGATCAGGACCGGCCACGGGCGGCCGATCGGGAGACGCGGGCCGCCGCGGGGCGTGGTTGAGGGCCGTCCGGACCGGGAGCATGCTGGAATGACGCGGGGCCCGGGCCGGCTCCACGGGCCCGCGGCACGGCGAAGGGCGAGTGAAGGTCCCCATGGACGAAGAGATGAGCGGCCGGCCGGGCCGGGACGAGGACGGCCGGACGGATCTGGCCCGCCTCATTCTCGACCAGCTGCCCGTCGCGGTCGCCTACTTCGACCGCTCGGCCCGCCTGGTGCGCGCCAACCCGGCCGCCCTGGACGCCGTGGGCAAGCGGCTCGACGAACTCGTCGGCCTGCGGCCGGGGGAGGTGGCGCCCGGAGTCATGCTCAGCGGCGCCGAGGGGCTGGAGGCCGCCATCGAGCAGGCCATGCGGTCCGGCGAGACGCGCACCTACGAGACCCGTCTGCGGATCGGGGGCGCCCGCGAACGCGTCCTGACGGCCGTCCTCTCCCCGGTCACCGGCCCCCGCGGCGAGGTCCTCGGCTGCTCCGTCGCCACCCTGGACACCACCGAGCAGCACCGCGCTCGCGAACGCCTCACCGTCCTGGACCAGGCGAGCATGCGCATCGGGAGCCGGCTGGACGTCATCACCACCGCCGTGGAACTGGCCGAAATGGCCACCGAGAGCCTCGCGGACTTCGTCGCCGTCGACCTCCTCGCCCCCGTCCTCGCCGGCGACGAACCACGGGCGCCCGCGCCGGGCAGCACCATCGTCTTCCACCGGGCGGCCCAGCACTCCGTGCTGGACGGCGCCCCCGAGTCCGTGGTCCCCGTCGGCACCAGCCACACCTTCGACCGCGAATCCGCGGTCGGGCGGGCCCTGGTCCGCGGTGAGGCCACCCGGCACGCCGTCGACGAGGAGTCGCTGCGCCTGTGGGACGTCATCGACCCCGACCGGGCGCGCAGCATCAGGGAGTACCGCGTCCACTCGACGATGGTGGCCCCGCTGGCCGCACGCGGCATCACCCTCGGCATGGCCACCTTCCTCCGCCACCGCACGCCGGAGCCGTTCGACGACGACGACCTGCTCCTCGCTGGCGAGCTCGCCGCGCGTGCGGCGGTGGCGGTGGACAACGCCCGCCGCTACACCCGCGAGCACGCCACCGCCCTCGCCCTCCAGCGCAGCCTGCTGCCCCGGCGCACGGCCCGGCAGCAGGCCGTCGAGGTCGCCTCCCGGTATCTGCCCAACACCACGGGCGCGGGCATCGGCGGCGACTGGTTCGACGTCATCGCCCTGTCCGGGGCCCGGGTCGCCCTCGTCGTCGGCGACGTCGTCGGCCACGGCGTCCAGGCCTCGGCGACCATGGGGCGGCTGCGCACCGCCGTGCGCACCCTCGCGGACGTGGACCTGGCCCCCGACGAGCTGCTCACCCAGCTCGACGACCTGGTGATCAAACTGGACCGTGAGGAGGCGGTCGATCCGGGCGGCTCGTCCGTCGCGGGCGCGACCTGCCTCTACGCCGTCTACGACCCCGTGTCCGGCAGCTGCTCCATGGCCCGCGCCGGCCACCCCGAACCCGTCCTCGTCCGCCCCGACGGCACCGCGTCCCACGTCACGCTGCCGGCCGGACCGCCGCTCGGGGTCGGCGGCCTGCCGTTCGAGGCCACCGAGTTCGAGGTGCCGGAGCGCAGCATCCTCGCGCTCTACACGGACGGCCTGATCGAGACGCCCGGCCGGGACATCGACGCGGCCCTGGGCGTACTGCGCGAGACCCTGGCCCGGCCCAGCGGCTCGCTGGAGGACACCTGCGACGCCGTGATGGCCGCGCTGCTGCCCGAGCGGCCGGACGACGACATCGCGCTGCTGCTCGCCCGCGCGGGACGGCTGGGCGCGGGGCACCACGCGTCGTGGGAGCTGCCCGCGGACCCGTCCGTCGTCGCCACCGCCCGCAGGCACGTCGCCGCGCAGCTGGAGGAGTGGGGTCTGGACGACGCCGTGTTCACCACGGAGCTCGTCGTCAGCGAACTCGTCACCAACGCCATCCGCTACGGAGGCGCCCCCATCCGGCTCCGTCTCATCCGGGACACCGCGCTGATCTGCGAGGTCTCGGACGGCAGCAGCACCGCCCCCCACCTGCGCCGCGCCCGCATCTTCGACGAGGGCGGCCGGGGGCTGCTGCTGGTCGCCTCCCTCACCGAGTGCTGGGGCACCCGGTACGGTCCCACCGGCAAGACGATCTGGGCGGAACAGGCCCTCCCGGGCACCTGACCTCGGCGACTGCGGCGTCTGCGGCGTCTGCGGCGGCCGGGGCTCGCCGCGGCCCGACGGCCTCGCGGCCCCGGAGCCCGCTCAGCCCTGCCGCCCCCGTTCCGCCGCGCCGTGCCCCCGCGCCCCGGGGCCTCGCGGCGGCGGGCGGCCTCCCGGAGGACGCCCGCCGCCCCGCCCCGGCTGCCGCCTTCCGTACGCCGGCCGGGTGCGCCGGCGGCTTCCGCGTACCCGGCCTCCGGGCCTCCCGCGAGGGGCGCGGGCCACGCGGCCGAGACGGAGCACATCACGGCCCGGCTTGTGCGGTGCGGTGTACGGGGCGGATTCTTGAGGGGATGGACGGTGCCGAGCCGGCCGCGGTCAGTCCGTGGTTGCCGGCGAAGAGGAGACGGACCGCGTGGAGCGCGACGGACGGCGCCGATCTGCGCGGCCCGTTCGACATCGCCGTGGCGGCCACGGCGGTGCTCGCCGGGTCCGGCGTCGTCATCGGCTGGAGTCCCGCCGCCGAGGCGCTGCTCGGCCACCGTGCCGAAGAGGTCGTGGGCCGCCCCGCCGGCGTCTTCCTGGAACCCGCACCCACCCCGGTCGGGCCCGCCGGTTCCGGGCCCGCGCCCGGCCCGGACGCGGTCGCCGGCCGGACCGCCCGGCACGCCGACGGCCGGGCCGTTCCCGTCGTCGTGCTGGACTGCCCGCTCACCGGCGGCGGCCCTGCGGCGCGGATCCTGGTCATCGAGGAGGCGCGGCGCGCACGGGAGGCGCGCTCGCGCCAGGCGATGCTGCACGGGCTGGCCACCCAGTCCCCGCTCGGCCTCGCCATCTACGACACCGACCTCCGGCTCAGCTGGGCGAACGCCGCCCACGACCACGAGGTGGGACGCCCCCTCGCCGAGTACCGGGGCAGGCCCGCCGAGCAGCTCTACCCGGACGGCGCGTTCCAGACGGTGGGCGGACCCCGCACCCTGAACGAGGTGATGCGGCGGGTCGTCGACTCCGGCGAGTCCTACCTCGACCTGCACTTCCTGGCCAAGCTGCCGAGCGACCCGCGCCGGGACCATCTCTGGTCCTGCTCCTACTACCGGCTCCAGGACGAGGACGGCACCGTCCTCGGCGTCTGCGAGGACGCCTTCGACATCACCGACCGGCACGAGGCGCAGAGCCGGCTCTCCCTGCTCGCCGAGGCCGGCCGCCGGATCGGCATCACCCTGGACGTCCCGGCCACCGCACAGGCCATCGCCGACGTGGCCGTGCCGGACTTCGCCGACGACGTCACGGTCGACGTGGTGCGCGCCGTCGTCGAGGGCGGCGAACCCCTCCACGGCCCGACGGCCGGGCACGACCTGATCCGTGTCGCCTCCCGCTCCCGGCACCCGGAGCCCCCGGGTCCGCGCACGGTCGCACCCGACGGCGGAGCGGCGTATCCGGAGGGCTCGCCGCAGCTGCGCAGCCTCTCCTCCGGCGGCAGGGTCCTCGACGACACCACCCTGGTGGTCCCGCTGCGCAGCGGCGGCAGGACGATGGGCCTCGTCAGCTACCGGCGCGCGGCAGGCCCCCGGACCTTCGACGGCGACGAGGTCGCCCTCGCCGACGAGCTCACCGCCCGCGCGGCGCTGGGCATCGACAACGCGCGCCGCTACACCAGGGAGCGCACCGCGGCGCTCACCCTCCAGCGCGAGCTGCTGCCCGAGTACCTGCCGCCCCAGTCGGCGGTCGACGTCGCCCACCGGTACCTGCCCGCCGACGACCTCACCGGGGTGGGCGGCGACTGGTTCGACGTCATCCCGCTCTCCGGCGCCCGCGTCGGGCTCGTCGTCGGCGACGTCGTCGGGCACGGACTCGCCGCCGCGGCCACCATGGGCCGGCTGCGCACCACCGTGGAGGCCCTGGCGACGCTCGACATGGCGCCCGACGAACTGCTGACCCGCCTCGACGACCTCGTCGGCCGCACCCAGGAGGCCCACCCGCAGCCCGCGCCCTCGGACGGGGCGGGCCCGGCCGGCGGCACGGGGACGCCGGGCGGCGCCGCCGGCCCCCACCCCGAGGTGACCACGGGCGCGACCTGCCTCTACGCCGTCTACGATCCGGTCTCACGGCACTGCACCATGGCCCGCGCCGGTCACCTGCCGCCCGCGATCGTGCACCCCGACGGCAGCTGCACCTTCCCGGAGCTGCCCCCGGGACCGCCGCTGGGGCTCGGGGGCCTGCCCTTCGAGGCGAGGGAGTTCGACCTGCCCGTCGGCAGCCTGCTGGCCCTGTTCACCGACGGCCTGGTCGAGTCCCGCTCCCACGACATCGAGCAGGGCCTGGACACCCTGGCCCGGGTGCTCTGCGGCAGGGCCGGGGCGGGGCTGGAGGAGCTGTGCGACCGCGCGGTGGCCGAGCTGAGGCCGCCGGGCACCACCCCCGACGACACCGCCCTGCTGCTCGTGCGCACCAAGGCCCTCGACGAGGACCGGGTCGCCGCCTGGGACCTGCCCGCCGAGCCGGCCGCCGCCGGCCGGGCCCGGGAGCTGGTCACCGCCCGGCTCGAAACCTGGGGCCTGCCCGAACTCGCGTTCAGCTGCGAGCTCGTCGTCAGCGAACTCGTCACCAACGCCGTGCGCTACGCGGAGGGCCCCCTGCAACTGCGCCTGATACGCGACCGGACGCTGCTGTGCGAGGTCGCCGACGCCGGCCACACCTCTCCGCACCTGCGGCACAGCACCATCGACGACGAGGGCGGCCGGGGACTGTTCATCGTCGCCCAGCTCGTCAGCCGGTGGGGCACCCGCTACACGCCGTCGGGCAAGACCATCTGGACGGAGCAGGCGTTCCCCACCGGCACCAGGCCCGCCTCCGACGCCGCCTGACGTCCCATGACGCTCGCCGGCGCCGGTGCCGCGCTCAAGCCCCCTGGGCGCGGCGTCGCGGGGGCCGCCGCGCCCCTGCCGCGCGCGCCCCGCCCGCCAGCCCGCGCACCCTGGCACCCCGTCACCGACACCCCGTCACCCGTCAGTTGTCACCCGTCAGTCGTCACTTGTCAGTCGTCCTCGTCCTCTTCCGCGTGCCGGTCCGCGTGCCTGCCGCCGTCGTCCGGCTTCCGTGGAGCGTCGTCCGCCCCCTTCGCCGGCCGTGCCGGGGCCCCGGTGTCCCCGGACGGCTGCCGCCCCGCAGGCTCCGCCGACGGGCTGCTCCCCGCTCCGCCACCGGATTCCCCCGCCGTCGCCGAGGGGGCAGGGTCGGTCAGCGGTGTGCCGGCGGAGGACTCGTCGGGGGAGAAGAGGGCCATGCCGATGAGCACGGCGGCGGTGAACGCCACCGCCCCGGCCGCGGCCGTCGCCACCCGCGGACGCCGCCGGAAGGCGGCGCGCACGTCCGGCCGCGCCTTCCTCGCGGAACGGTGCCCGCGGCCCGGGGGCCGGGAGCCGGGAAGCATGTACGTGGTCGCCGGGCCCGCTTCGGCCGGGGAGGGGACGGGCGCCGGACGGGGGGCCGCGGGCGGCGCCGCCGCGGGGCGGGGCGCAGGCATCGGCCGGGAGCGGCCCTGCCACGCGTCGGAGGCGAACCAGGCCGCGACCTCGTCGGCGGTCGGCCGGTCCTCCGGCTGCTTGGCGAGCATGACGAGCAGGAAGTTCTGGAACGCGGGGGAGAGCCGGGCGCCCCGTTCGATCGGTGGCACCGGTACCGCGTCGATGTGCTGGTAGAGCGTGGCGGTGGGGGTGTCGGCCCGGAACGGCGGCTGCCCGGTGATCAGCTGGTACAGCACACAGCCGAGGGCGTACACGTCCGACGCCGGCTCGGCGGTCCGGCCGAGCGCCCGCTCCGGCGCCAGGTACAGGCTGGTTCCGACGATCTGCCCGGTGGTGGTGAGTGCCGCCGACGGGTCGTTCACGAAGCGGGCGATGCCGAAGTCGGCGATCTTCACGGTGCCTTCGGCGTCCGACAGCAGGTTCCCCGGTTTGATGTCCCGGTGGACGATGCCCTGCCGGTGGGCGGACGCCAGACCGGCCGCCGTGTGCGCGGCGACGACGGCGACGCGTTCCGGCGCCAGTCCGCCGCCGTCGGCGGTGAGTTCCTCGGCCAGGCTCCGGCCCGGGATCAGCTCCATCACCAGGTAGAAGCGGCCGTCCCAGGTGCCGAAGTCGAACACCGCGACGACATGGGGGTGGTTGAGCCGCGCGGCGGTCTGCGCCTCCAGCCGGAAGCGGGCCGCGGCCTGGGCGTCCGCGTGCTCGCCGAGCAGCAGCTTGAGGGCGACGGGCCGCCCGAGCACCTCGTCGGAGGCCTGCCAGACCTCGCCCATGCCGCCCTGCCCGATGCGTCTGTCCAGTCGGTAACGACCGGCGACGAGCACCTGCTGCACCACACCTCACCCCGGTTCCACGCATGAGCCGCCCCGCCGGCTTCGCGGACTCGGTGCGGGAGCCGCCGCCGGCCGTGCCGGGTGCGGGACGCCGGGGGCACGCACAGAGCCGCCCGCCGCGCCGACCGGCACAAACGCGATCACCGGCAGTCGTGTGCCGGTGATCCACGCGAGTCTAACCGACCGTCACGACAGGTCAGCAGCCGGTCCGGACGGCTCGTGGAGCTCCGCGACCAGGGGCGCCCGGACCCGCGCCGCCCCCACCCGCCGGCCGCCTCCGGGCGCGGGCGAGACACCGGGCGCCGCGCCCGGACCGGCACCGGATAGCGTGCCGGGTGCTGCCGTACCGGCGTGCCACCGCGCGCCGCGCCCGCCGCTGAGGAGATCATTCCCGCAGCGTCGAGGACCCGACTCGGCCGCACCGAGGACCACGAGGAGGCAACGTGTCCGGATTCCTGGACCGCGCGAAGGAACAGGCCCAGTCGGCACTCAACCAGGGCAAGCAGAAGGTGGACGAGGTCCAGCAGCAGCGGGCCGGCAACGACCTGCTGAAGAAGCTCGGCGCCGCGTACTACGCGGAGCGCCGCGGCAGCGGGACGCCCGAGGCGACCCAGGCGGCGCTGACCGCGCTGGAGAGCCACATCAGCGCGCACGGCGACGGCTTCCTCCGCGGCTAGCGGCCCGCCTCCCGCCCCGCACGGCCCCGGCCCGGATTCCCCGGCCGGGGCCGTGCCGCGCGCCGGCCCCGGCCGCCGGGCAGCGCGGGAGGTGGCTCCCGCCGCACGGCGGGAGCCACCTCGCGATTCCCGTACGCCGAGCCCCCGGGCCTCCCGCCCGGCACACGCGGCGACAGGCGGCGGGCCCGGGGATCACCCGCGGGCGCCGCCGCGGGTGACGAGCATGTCGCGCACACGGTCGACCATCCCGGCTCCCGGGGCGAGCGCGCCGGACGCCTCGGCGGCGGGCGCCGAGGCGTGCGGCTGCACCGGAGCCTTCGCCCTCGCCGCGCGGACGCGCCCGCCGAGCTCCTCCAGGATGCGTGGCGGGCACGACTCCACCAGCAGGGGGAAGAGCCGCTTCTCCTCGTCGGAGACATGCGTCGTCACCGAGGTCCGGACCATGCCCATCAGGCTCTCGAAGCGGGGGTCGGCGGCGGGGCAGTCCTCCAGGTCCTTCAGCATCCGCTCGATCTCGGCGTGATCGGCGAGCTCCTTGTCCGCCATGTCGTCCCCGTCGTCCACGAACCGGCGGACCGCCGGGTAGAAGTGCTCCTCCTCGGCCACCGAGTGCCGGACCAGTTCCCTGGTGAGCTCGTCGGCGAGGCCGCGCAGTGCGGGATCGCCCGGAGCGAGGCCCGCGATCCGCGCGAAGAGATCCTCGACCTGACGGTGATCGGCGGTCAGCTCGTCGATGACATTGCCACCCTGGCCCATGGAGAAGCTCCTTCTGTGTGTCACGACCTCATGGGCGCGGAAGAGCGCCCGGTGCATGCCTCCCACCGCCGCGCCGACGGTTCACCTCGTGGGCCGTGCGCCACCCGAACAGGGCCGCCTTTCGGACGAAGCCGGACGAAGGCGGGCGGGGTGCGGGCGGCGCGGCGGACACCGCGCCCCTCAGGCGAACGCGGGCATCTCCCCCTCGGCGGTCGTGAGGTCGATGACGGCGAACGCCGCGCCCTGCGGGTCGAGGACGGCGGCGAACCGGCCGAACGGGCTGGTCATTGGCCTGAAGAGGACCCGTCCGCCCATCTCCTGCGCCATCGCCGCGGCCCGGTCGCAGTCCGGCACCGCGAAATACACCTGGACGTAGGCGGGGACCTCGGGCGGGAAGTCCCCGGCGCCCATCGTCATGCGCCCGAGGGCCGGCCGGTCCTCGCCGAAGCCGTAGACGGCGAAGTCCATCTCCTCGTCCACCATCGTCCGGACCCCGTAGCCGAACACCCCGGGGAAGAAGGCGTCCGCCGCGGCCGGTTCGCGGGTGAAGACCTCTGCCCAGGCGTAGGCGCCCGGCTCGCCCGTGGCCTCGAAGCCCTCGTGGCTCCCCGCCTGCCACACCCCGAACGTGACGCCTCCCGGATCCTGCGCCAGGCACATGGTGCCGAAGTCGCCGACCCGCATCGGCTCCATGAGGACGGTTCCGCCGTGCCGGCGGATGCGCTCGGCCGCCGCGGACGCGTCGGGCGACGAGAGGTACAGGCACCACTGCGACATGCCCTCCTGCCCCGGCATCGGCGGCACGACGGCCGCCACGGCCTTCCCGCCCGAGTACGCCTGGGTGTAGCCGCCGTACTCCGGGGACGTGTCGCCGAACGTCCATCCGAGGACGCCCGAGTAGAACGTCTTCGCGGCCTCGACGTCCGCGAACATCGCGTCCGCCCAGACCGGTGTGCCCTCGCGTGCTTCCGCCATGGTGTGCCCTCCTCCGTGCCGTCGGTCCCGCGCCCGGTCCCGCCCACCCGCTGACGCGCGGGACCGGGCGCCGGGAAGCGGTGGTCCTCCCATGGTTCGGCGGCGGGCGGCACGCCCTTGAGAGGGGTCAGCCGCCTGGCCGATCGCCGCGCGCCGCGCGCCGCGGGGCCGGTGTCCGGCGGGCGGACGGGCGTCCGCGCCGGTGACGGCGGTTTGTAGAGTGCGCTCCATGGGGAACCGCAGCTTTCTGATCCTCCACGGCGTGGAGAACCACCGGCCCGCCGGGCACTGGCAGCACGATCTCGCCCGGCGCCTGCGCGACCGCGGCGAGCAGGTGCTCTATCCCCAGCTGCCCGACCCCGACCGTCCGTCGCTGGAGGCCTGGACCGCGGCCGTCGAGGACGGTCTCGCGGCCATGAGCGGTGAGCGGGTCGTGATCTGCCACAGCCTCGCCTGCGTCACCTGGCTCCATCTCGCGGCGCGCTCCGGCGGCGCGCTGCTCGCGGACCGCCTGCTGCTGGTCGCCCCGCCGGGGCCCGGCGCCTTCTCCTGGGACGTCATCGCACCGTTCACGCCCGACCCCCTCGACCTGACGGGGCTCCCGCTCGCCGCGGGCAGCGCCCGGCTGGTCTGCTCGGACGACGACCCGTACTGCCCCGAGGGCGCCGACACCGCCTACGGCCTGCCGCTGGGCTGCGACACCGACGTACTGCCCGGAACCGGGCACCTGGCGATCCCCGACGGGTACGGTCCCTGGCCGTCCGTCCTCGACTGGTGCCTCGACGGGACGGTACGGCTCACCGCCCGCCCCACCGCGGGCTGAACCGCCGCCGGCTGGACCGCCGCCCGCCGCCTCGACCGGCGGGCAGCTCCGGCGCACGGGTCAGGTGCGCAGATGGGACGCGCCGTTGAGGTCGAGGACCGTGCCCGACGCCCACTCGGCCGCCGGTGACGCCAGCCACAGCACGGCGTCGGCGATCTCGTCCGCCGTGCCCACCCGCCCGAACGGACTCTGCGCCGCGATGGCCTCGCCCTCCGCGCCCCGCAGGCGGTGCGCCACGCGCTCGGTCGCGAAGAACCCGGGGGCGACCGACGCCACGCCGATGCCGTGAGGGGCGAGCGAGACGGCCAGCGACTGGCCCAGCGCGTGCAGCGCCGCCTTCGTCGCCCCGTACGCCGGGTGGTCGGGCTCCCCGCGGAAGGCGCCGCGTGAGCCGACGTTGACGATCCGCCCGCCGGTCCCGCGCTCGATCATGCCCCGCGCGGCCAGATGGCTGAGGCAGGCGGCTGCCAGCACGTTCACGGACAGGTGGCGCTGCCAGGCCTCGGCCCACTCGTCGTACGGCGTCTCCGCGAGCGGGTGCCGTTCGTTGACGGCCGCGTTGTTCACCAGGACGTCGATGCCGCCCAGGGCCGACGCGACGCGGCCCGCGACGTCGGCGGCTCCCGCCGGGTCCGAGAGGTCCCCGCCGACGAGGACGTGGCCCTCGCCCGCCAGCGACTCCAGCGTGGCCCGTGCCTCCTCGGCCCGGCTGCCGTAGTGGACGGCCACCCGGTCGCCGTTCGCGGCGAAGGCGCGGGCCACGGCCCTGCCGAGCCCTCGCGCGGCACCGGTGACCAGCACACGCCGGCCGGCGGGAGGGAGGTTCATGACGCGTGGGCCTTTCGCCGGAGGTGGGGGCCGGGATGCCCGGCGCGAACCGTGCGACAGCCCGGCACCCCGCGAGGATGTCACGAGCGGCCCGCCGCCCGGACCGGGGGAGCGGGCGGGTCTCAGGCGCGCGGCGCGGTGCGTCCGGGGGAACCGTCCCGCTCGGAGGCCCCGTGCCCGGCCCGGCGGCCGCCGACCACGTCGCCGAGGGCGATGACGAGCGCCGCCACCACGAAGGCCACCGAGACGATCAGCCCCGCGTCGTACGCGTCGGCCCACCGCTCGGGGCCGAGATGGGCGAAGAACACCGCGCCGACCGCGGCGATGCCGATGGCCGAACCGACCCGCTGCGAGGTCTGGAGCGTGCCGCCGGCACTGCCCGCGCGGCCCACGGGCACCTCCGCCAGGGTGAGGGTCTGGTTCGGGGAGATCACCAGCCCGCTGCCGAGTCCCGCGACGAGCAGCGGCACCGCCATCGCCCAGCCCACCGTCTTCCCCTGCACGAAATGCACGGCGAGGGCGGTACCGGCGAGGCCGACGGCGACCAGCGCAAGCCCGGTGGCGATCAGCGGCCGGCCGAACCTGCTGACCAGCCGCCCGCCCACCGTCGACGAGACGCCCGCGGCCACGGCGAACGGCGTCAGCGCGACGCCCGCGAGCAGGGCGCTGTAGCCGAGCCCGTTCTGGAGATAGAGCGTGCTGATGAAGAAGATCGAGGTGAACCCGGCGAAGTAGAACGTGATCAGCAGGCAGCCCAGCCAGTAGCCGCGCACCCGGAACAGCGTCAGGTCGATCACCGGCTCCTCGCCCCGGCGGGCCCAGCGGAGTTCCCAGCGGGCGAACGCGCCGAGCAGGGAACCCGCCACGAGCAGCAGCAGCCACTTCCGCGTCCCCGGCCACTGCTGGGCCTGGACGAACGGCAGCAGCAGCGCGAGCAGTCCGGCGCCGAGCAGGACCACGCCCACCGGGTCGAGGCGGCGCAGCGTCACCCGGCCCGCCGACGGGGTGTCCGGCAGCAGCCGTGCCGCGAGCACCAGGCAGACGGCCCCGAGGGGGAGGTTGACGTAGAACACCCAGCGCCAGCCGTGCTCGGCCCCGGCGAACTCGATCAGAAGCCCGCCGAGCAGCGGCCCCACGGCCGTGGAGACGGCCACCACGGTGCCGAACATGCCGAAGGCGCGACCGCGTTCGGCGCCGGTGAACATCTGCTGGATGAGAGCGGAGATCTGAGGGGTCACCAGGCCGCCGGCGAATCCCTGCGCGACCCGGGCCACGACCAGCCAGGTGCCGGACTGCGCCGCCCCGCAGGCCGCGGAGGCGAGCGTGAACAGGACGAGGCCCAGCATGAACACGGCCCGGCGGCCCCGCGCGTCGCCCAGCCGGCCGGCGGGCACCAGCAGCAGGCCGAAGGCCAGCGCGTACCCGGACAGCACCCACTGGAGCACGGACTCGGAGGCGTCCAGCCCCTCCTTGATGGAGGGGAGGGCGACATTGACGATGGACACGTCCAGCAGGGTCATGAATCCGGCGATCAGACAGACCGTCAGCGCCTTCCAGCGCTGGTCGCGCTCCGGGGTGCTGTCCCCCGCCGTCGTTCCTGCCCCGTTCGCCGGGGACCCGCTGGGGGACGTCACGCCTGCCACCTTTCGCCGGATGGGCCGCGGCGGACGCACCGGACCGTACCGGTGGCGACCGCGCAAGCGACACTGTGGCAGCTTCCCGGTCCGCCGCCGGGCAACCGGTGGTCCCCGGTCACGGCGCGTCGGCCGCACCCGCCCGCCCGCCGCACTCGCCCGCCTGCTTCTCGCGCGCCGCTCCTCGCGCGGCCGCGACGTGCCGCGGCCCGACCTGCACCGTGTCCCGGCGGTGCCTGCCGTGTCCCCGGCTGCCACCGGCCGTCAGGCTGGCCGGCGTCACGCGACGTGCCGCGGGCGGTGGCGCCGGCCATCGGGAGCGGGCGGACGCGGGGGAGGCACGGCGGGCCGGCGCCGGGGGCTCGTCCGATGCGGCGGAGTCCTGGCAGCAGTCGTGGCGCCGGGCCCGTCGCACGGGCGCGGCTGACGCGGGGTCAGCCGGCCGCGTGGCTCGCCCGGGCCCGTGCCGCCTCGCGCAGCAGCTCGTCACGGCCGATGCACTGCGCCCGGGTGGCCGGGACGGTGCAGGCGTACGCGCCCGCGACGGCTCCGAACCCTGCGCAGACGGCGGGCGGTTCACCGGTCAGCATCCCGAAGAGGTAGGCGGCGGCGTAGGCGTCGCCGGCGCCGTTGGAGTCGACCACCGGCCCGGGCGGCACGACGGCGGGGACATGGGACAGGACACCGCCGGCGAGCAGCCGGGCGCCCTGCGCGCCCGCCGTCGCGACGACGGCACGAGCCCTGCCGCGCTCCGCGATCCGCTGCATCGCCGCCTCGGGATCGCGCAGGGCGGCCGCGGACAGGAAGACGATGTCGGCGTCGAGCGCGAACGTCTCGTGGTAGGCGTCGTCGCCGTTCCAGTCGTGCAGGTCGGTGGAGACCGTCGCGCCGGACTCGCGCAGCAGGGGGAGGGCGGCGGCCCACGGCTGGGTGATGGAGACGTGGACATGGCGGCTCTTCGCGGCGAGGGCGCGGACCGTCGTCTCCGGCACCCGGCCGTCGGCGTCCGCGCGGGTGCCGTCGTAGAGGGACAGCCGGCGGCCGTCGGGGCCGACCAGGTTCACCGCCCGCTTGGTGCCGGCCGCGACCGGGATCTCGGTCAGGCCGATGCCGTGCTCCCGGTGGAACGCGCGGACCAGCTCGCCGGGCATGTCGTCGCCGACCGTGTCCACATGGTGGGTGCGCAGCCCCAGCGCAGTCAGTCCGAGGGCCACGAAGTCGCCGGTCTGCCCGGCCCGGGTCTCGATGCCGGGGTCGATGTGATAGCTGTCCGCGTACGGGAGGGGCAGCTGAGGGACGTGGACGATGGTGTCGACCCCCGCCCCGCCCAGGACCAGGACGTCGTGCTCCGAACTGCTCACCGCTGTGCCTCCCCGTGCCCGTGGCGGGGCGCCGTCCGGCCGGCCCGCGTGACGGAGAGTCAAGCAGCGGCGGCGGACCCTGGCAAGATCCTGCAGATTCTTTCCGCAAGAGATTGCGGAGCCCCGGCCCCGTCCGTGCCGCGGGCCGCCCGGCCCTCGCCGCCGGTGCCCGTCGGCCTCCGGTGCGCGATGCCTCGACCGCGGCGCGGGGCGCCTGCGGCCTCCGGGCGCCGCGGGGCAGGTGCGGCTCCGGCGCCGTACGCCCGGCCGGACCGGCGCGCGCGCCGCCCGGACACCGTCGCGCGGACGCCCGGACCGGGGTCCCGGGGCCGCCCCCACCCGGGTGCGCCGGGACGGGGCGCTGCTCCCGGGGCCCGCCTCACCCGTCCAGGGCGTCTCAATCCTGCCCATCGGCGTGCTCATGCTCACATACAAGCTCCCGCGGGGAACCTCTAGTCTGCCGCCACCGGTCCCGCGGGCGTTTCGCCGGCCGGGCGGCGGTGAGATCTGTGATCAGGGATCGGCCGCCGTGCCGGGGCGGCGCGCCGCAGGTGCGCCGCCCCGACACGGCGGCAGAGGGCAGACAGAAGGGATCGCGCATGTTCCGCAAGGTACTCGTCGCCAACCGCGGGGAGATCGCCATCCGTGCGTTCCGCGCCGGCTTCGAACTGGGGGCCCGCACGGTGGCCGTGTTCCCCCACGAGGACCGCAACTCCCTGCACCGGCTGAAGGCCGACGAGGCCTACGAGATCGGCGAACCCGGGCACCCCGTCCGCGCCTACCTCTCGGTGGAGCAGATCGTCGGCGCCGCCCGCCGCGCCGGTGCGGACGCCGTCTATCCGGGGTACGGCTTTCTCTCCGAGAACCCGGAGCTCGCCCGCGCCTGCGAGAGCGCCGGCATCACCTTCGTCGGCCCGGACGCCGAAACCCTCGAACTCACCGGCAACAAGGCGCGCGCCGTGGCCGCCGCCAAGGCCGCGGGCGTGCCCGTGCTCGGCTCGTCCGAGCCCTCCACCGACGTCGACGAACTTGTCCGGGCCGCGGACGACCTCGGCTTCCCGGTGTTCGTCAAGGCCGTCGCCGGCGGCGGCGGCCGCGGCATGCGACGGGTCGAGGAGGCGTCGGCGCTCCGCGAGTCGATCGAGGCGGCCGCGCGCGAGGCCGAGTCCGCGTTCGGCGACCCGACGGTCTTCCTGGAGAAGGCCGTCGTCGAGCCGCGCCACATCGAGGTGCAGATCCTCGCCGACGGCGAGGGCGGCGTCATCCACCTGTTCGAGCGGGACTGCTCGCTCCAGCGCCGCCACCAGAAGGTGATCGAGCTCGCCCCCGCACCCAACCTCGACCCCGGGCTGCGGGAACGGATCTGCGCCGACGCGGTCAGGTTCGCGCGTGAGATCGGCTACCGCAACGCCGGCACGGTCGAGTTCCTCCTCGACCGGTCCGGCCGCCATGTCTTCATCGAGATGAACCCCCGCATCCAGGTCGAGCACACGGTGACCGAGGAGGTCACCGACGTCGACCTCGTCCAGGCCCAGATGCGCATCGCGGCCGGCGAGACGCTGGCGGACCTCGGGCTCACCCAGGAGTCCGTCCAGCTCCGCGGCGCCGCGCTCCAGTGCCGTATCACCACCGAGGACCCGGCCAACGGCTTCCGCCCGGACACCGGCATGATCAGCGCCTACCGCTCGCCCGGCGGCTCCGGTATCCGGCTCGACGGCGGAACCGCCCACGCCGGCACCGAGATCAGCGCGCACTTCGACTCGATGCTCGTCAAGCTGACCTGCCGGGGCCGGGACTTCGCGGCCGCGACAGGCCGCGCGCGGCGCGCCGTCGCGGAGTTCCGCATCCGCGGCGTGTCCACCAACATCCCCTTCCTCCAGGCGGTCCTCGACGACCCGGACTTCCAGGCCGGGAACATCACCACCTCCTTCATCGAGCAGCGCCCCCACCTGCTGACCTCGCGTCACTCCGCGGACCGGGGCTCCAAGCTGCTCACCTACCTCGCCGACGTCACCGTCAACAAGCCGCACGGGGAACGCCCCCGGCTGATCGACGCCACGACGAAGCTGCCGCCCCTGCCCGTGGGCGACCCGCCCGCGGGCTCCCGGCAGAAGCTCGTCTCGCTCGGGCCCGAGGGCTTCGCCCGGTGGCTCCGCGAGTCGCCGACGATCGGCGTCACCGACACCACGTTCCGCGACGCCCACCAGTCGCTCCTGGCCACCCGCGTGCGCACCAGGGACCTCCTCGCCGTCGCCCCGGTGGTCGCCCGCACCGCCCCGCAGCTGCTCTCCCTGGAGTGCTGGGGCGGCGCCACCTACGACGTCGCGCTGCGCTTCCTCGCGGAGGACCCCTGGGAGCGCCTCGCCCGGCTGCGCGAGGCGGTGCCGAACATCTGCCTCCAGATGCTGCTGCGCGGCCGCAACACCGTGGGCTACACGCCCTATCCCACCGAGGTGACGTCCGCCTTCGTCGAGGAGGCCACCGCCACCGGCATCGACGTCTTCCGCATCTTCGACGCGCTCAACGACGTCGGCCAGATGCGACCCGCCATCGACGCGGTGCGCGAGACCGGGACGGCCGTCGCCGAAGTGGCGCTCTGCTACACGTCGGACCTCTCCGACCCCGCCGAGCGGCTCTACACCCTCGACTACTACCTCCGCCTCGCCGAGGAGATCGTCGCCGCCGGAGCCCATGTGCTGGCGGTCAAGGACATGGCCGGGCTGCTGCGCGCGCCCGCGGCCGCGAAGCTGGTCTCGGCCCTGCGCAGGGAGTTCGACCTGCCGGTGCACATCCACACCCACGACACCGCCGGCGGCCAGCTGGCCACCTATCTCGCCGCGATCCAGGCGGGGGCGGACGCCGTCGACGGCGCGGTGGCGTCCATGGCGGGCACCACCTCGCAGCCGTCGCTGTCGGCGATCGTCGCGGCCACCGACCACTCCGACCGGCCCACCGGGCTCGACCTCCAGGCCGTCGGCGACCTGGAGCCCTACTGGGAGGCGGTGCGCCGCGTCTACGCCCCCTTCGAAGCCGGTCTCGCGTCCCCGACCGGACGCGTGTACCACCACGAGATCCCGGGCGGCCAGCTCTCCAACCTGCGCACCCAGGCCGTCGCGCTCGGTCTCGGCGACCGTTTCGAGGACATCGAGGCGATGTACGCGGCCGCCGACCGGATCCTCGGCCGGCTGGTGAAGGTGACCCCCTCCTCGAAGGTGGTCGGCGACCTCGCCCTCCATCTGGTGGGCGCCGGTGTCGCGCCGAAGGACTTCGAGGCCGAGCCCGGCAGCTTCGACCTGCCCGACTCGGTGATCGGCTTCCTGCACGGAGAGCTCGGCAGCCCGCCCGGCGGCTGGCCGGAGCCGTTCCGCACCCGGGCCCTCAAGGGGCGGCCCGGCCCCAAGCCCGTGCGGGAGCTGTCCGAGGACGACCGTGCCGGGCTGGACGGCGACCGGCGCGCCACGCTGAACCGCCTCCTGTTCCCCGGGCCGGCCAAGGAGTTCGAGGCGCACCGGCAGGCGTTCGGCGACACCAGCGTCCTCGACAGCAGGGACTTCTTCTACGGTCTGCGCCCGGGCAAGGAGTACACCGTCGACCTGGAGCCCGGTGTGCGGCTGCTCATCGAACTGGAGGCCGTCGGCGAGGCGGACCAGCGGGGCATGCGCACCGTGATGTCCACGCTCAACGGCCAGCTGCGGCCCATCCAGGTGCGCGACGAGGCGGCCGCGTCCGACATCCCGGTCACCGAGAAGGCCGACCGGG
Organism: Streptomyces genisteinicus; assembly: GCF_014489615.1. Taxonomy (GTDB): domain Bacteria; phylum Actinomycetota; class Actinomycetes; order Streptomycetales; family Streptomycetaceae; genus Streptomyces; species Streptomyces genisteinicus. The sequence goes on along the minus strand of NZ_CP060825.1, from coordinate 390,603 downwards.
GCAATCCGGGCCATGTCGCCGCCCCGTTCGCCGGGGTGGTCACGCTGTCGGTCGCCGAGGGGGACGCGGTCGAGGCCGGTGCCACGGTGGCCACCATCGAGGCGATGAAGATGGAGGCCTCCATCACCGCGCCGAACGGCGGCACCGTGCGCCGGCTCGCCATCAACCCGATCCAGCAGGTGGAGGGCGGCGACCTGCTCGTCGAACTCGGCTGACGGGGCGGGTGCCGCCCGCCGTGCGGGCGGGCGGCTCACGGCCGGTCGGCCGGCCGACCCGTTGGGCGCAACACCTCGTGCCGCGCGTGGAGCCCGGTCCCAGGATCGGGAGCACCGTCCGTTCCCGGACGGGAACCTCCGCAGCGAAAGGCATCTGATGTCCCGTCACCAGCGTCTCGTCCGGACCTCCTTCCGCCCCGCCCGTCTCCTCGGCCCGCTCGCCGCCGTCGCCCTCGCCGTGGCCGTCACGGCCGGGGGCGCCCCCGCCCACGCGGCCGTCCCCCGTGCCGCCGCCACCGACTGGGACGCCATCGCCGCCTGCGAGTCCGGTGGCGACTGGCGCGCCAACACCGGCAACGGGCACTACGGGGGGCTCCAGTTCACCCAGTCCAGCTGGGTCGCCGCCGGCGGGCGCAGGTACGCGCCCCGGGCGGACCTCGCCACGCGGTCCGAACAGATCGCCACCGCCCGGAGACTCGCCGCGATCCAGGGCATGGGCGCCTGGTCCTGCGCGCGGCGCTGACCCGCCCCGCACGGCGGTCCGGGAGCCCGGGGCGCGCCCGTGCTCCGGGCGCCCGCCCCCGGCGCGGGACCACCCGGCGCCCCGCACCACCGCCGGACCGCTCGCCCGGCCGCTGGCCGGCGAGCGGCCCGCCGGTGATCAGCTCTCGGTGAACCCGCTCCGCTCTCGGTGAACCGCGCTGGAGCGCCCCTCGCACGGCTGCTTGCATGCCCGCATGGAGATACTCGTACTGGGCGGTACCGCATGGCTGGGCCGAGAGGTGTCGCGCGCGGCCCTGGAACGCGGGCACCGGGTGACCTGCCTGGCGCGCGGCGAGAGCGGCGACGTGGCGGACGGCGCGGCCCTCGTCGCGGCGGACCGGCACGCCCCGGACGCGTACGCACCCCTGCTGGACCGGACCTGGGACGCGGTGTTCGAGGTGTCCTGGCAGCCCGCGTTCGTGCGCGACGCCCTCGCGCAGCTCGGCCCCCGCGCCCGCCACTGGACCTATGTGTCCTCGGGAAACGTGTACGCCTCCCACGCCGAGAAGGGCACCGACGAGTCCGCGCCGCTGCGGACGCCGACCGACCGTGCCGAAGTGGACCGTGCGGAGTACGGCGAGGCCAAGTCGGCGTGCGAACAGGCGTCGTCGGACGCCGTGGGGGACCGGCTGCTCATCGCCCGGGCCGGTCTCATCGGAGGCCCGGGCGACCACACGTGCCGCACCGGCTACTGGGCCGCCCGCGCCGCCCGCGACCCGCGGGCGCCTCTGCTGGTGCCCGACACCCCCGGCATGCCGACCCAGGTGATCGACGTCAGGGACCTCGTCGCCTGGCTGCTCGACTGCGCGGCCCGGGGTGTCACCGGAGCCTTCAACGCGGTGGGCCCGGTGATCCCGTTGGAGGAGTGGATCGCCCTGTCCCGGACGGCGGGCGGGCACACCGGCCCGGTCGTGCCGGCGGCCGCCGCATGGCTCCTGGAGCAGGGCGTGGCAGAGTTCATGGGCGAGGAGTCGCTGCCGCTGTGGGTCGTGGAGCCGGGCTGGGAGGGCTTCAGCGCGCGTGACGGCTCCGCCGCGGTGGCGGCGGGGCTGTCCCACCGCCCCCGTTCCGAGCTGGTGGCGGACACCCTGAGCTGGGAGCGCGAGCAGGGCCTCGACCGGCCGCGGCGCGCGGGGCTCAGCGCCGGGCGGGAGCGCGAACTCCTCGCGGCGCTGGCGGGCCGGGCGCAGTGATCACGAGGCCGCCCGGCGGGGCGAGCGGGGGGCGCGGGCCCGCCCCCGGCCCGCCGGGCGGCCACCCCGTGTCCCCGTGTCCCTGTGCCCCGGGAGCGACCGGTGACGTGCGGTGCGCCGCGGGTTCACCGACTGCCGGTCAGGCCCGGTGCTCCCGTTCACGCAGGACCGACACGGAGCGCTCGCACCATTCGAGATTCCCGCGCTCGAAGGCGAGCCCGCGCAGGCACGTCAGATACGGGCCCACGCGCGTGCCGGTGCGCAGGAAATCGGCCTCGGAGCGCTCGCCGCGCATCGCGTGCAGCAGCCGGTCGAACAGGTCGATCTTGGCCCGCGCGAAGACGGCGCGTTCGCCGAGCTGCCGGATCAGCTCGGCCGGGTCGACATGGTCCGCGGCCTGGACCATGACCACCAGATCGTCGCGGATGAACGAGGGCCTGGGCGCGGAGGAGGTGAAACGCTCCAGCTCGGCGAGGCCCGCCTCGGTGACACGGAACAGCCGCTTGTTGGGCCGGTTGTCCTGCACCACCTCGCGGCCCGTGATCAGCCCTTCCTTCTCCAGCCGGGCCAGCTCGACGTAGAGCTGCTGCGGCTGGGCGTGCCAGAAGTTCGCCACCCCGAGGTCGAACGCCTTCGCCAGCTGGTAGCCGCTCAGCTCCTCGTCGAGCAGGGCCGCCAGGACGGCATGTCGCAACGCCACCGGTCCGCTTCCTCTCCGCCCGGGGGCTGTCCCGGGCCAGGACGCCCATGGTACTACTCATATTCATGACTACTCCGCATCGTGAGTAGTCGCGCTCGTGCGGGGGAGCCCCGTGCCGACGCCCCTGCGGGCGGCCCGGCCCCCGGACCGCCCGACACCCTGGGGAGACCTCATGACCACCACCGCCCACCGTTTCCGCGCCGCCGTCGAGAGCCGCGACCTGGCGGCCCTCGAGGACCTGTTCACCGAGGACATCCGCTTGTGGAGCCCGGTGAAGTTCACCCCGTTCGAGGGCCGTCCGATGGTGCTCGGCCTCTTCGGCGTGCTGCTCCGCACGTTCGAGGGCTTCCGCTACGTCGGCGAGCTCGCCGGCGCCGCGCAGACCAGTGCCGACGGCACCTCCGCGCCCGCCGAGATCCTCGTCTTCCGGGCCACCGCGGGCGGCAAGGAGATCCACGGCATCGACCTGCTGCACTTCGCCGAGGACGGACGGATCAAGGAGTTCACCGTCATGGTCCGCCCGCAGTCGGCCGTGCACGCCCTCGGGGAGGCCGTGCTCGCCGGACTGGTCGAGGACGGCCTCGCCCCCGCCGCTCCCTGAGGGCCGTCCCGCGGGCTCCTCGCGCCGCGCCCACTGCGGGGAGGGGGTCCTCCTGCCGGATCGCCTTGCCGAAACCGCAAGCCTGTTTGCTGTCCGGCGGGTGGTGTCCGCATGCTCGTCGCGGAGGTGGTCACAGTGACCGATCGGCTGACGAACAGCTATGACGTGATGGTGCTCGGCGGTGGCGCGGCGGGACTGAACGGAGCCCTGATGCTGGCCCGGGCCAGGCGGTCGGTGGCGGTCGTCGACTCCGGCGCCCCGCGCAACGCGCCCGCCGGCGGCGTGCACGGTCTGCTGGCCCGCGAGGGCGTCTCGCCGGCCGACCTCCTCGCGCGCGGACGCGAGGAGGTCCGCGGCTACGGCGGGCACGTCGTGGACGGCGAGGTCGCCTCGGTGGAGCGCGACGGGGAGGGCTTCGCCGTCCGGCTCGCCGACGGCCGCCTCGCGCGGGCGCGCCGCCTGCTGCTGGCCAGTGGGCTGGTCGACCGGCTGCCGGAGGTGCCGGGCGTGCGCGAGCGCTGGGGCCGCGACGTGCTCCACTGCCCGTACTGCCACGGCTGGGAGGTCCGGGACCTGGCCATTGCCGTCCTGGCGTCCGGGCCGATGTCCGTGCACCAGGCGCTCCTCTTCCGGCAGTGGAGCGAGGACGTCACCTACCTCGCGCACACCTGGGAACCGCCGACGGCCGAGCAGGCGGAGCAGCTGGCGGCGCGGGGCGTGCGGATCGCCGAGGGCGAGGTCGCGGCCCTGGAGACGGACGGCGACCGGCTGGTGGGGGTGCGCCTCGCCGACGGCACGGCGGTCGCCGCCGCCGCGGTCGTGGTCGCGCCCCGGATGGTCGCCCGCGCGGGGTTCCTCGGCGGAATCGGGCTCGTCGCCGTCGAGCACCCCTCGGGCGCGGGCGAGCACGTCCCCACGGACGCGACCGGGCGCACGGAGGTCCCCGGGGTCTGGGCGGCCGGCAATGTGACGGATCCGTCCGCGCAGGTCGGCGCCGCCGCGGCGGCGGGCGCCGCGGCGGGTGCGCAGATCAACGCCGACCTGATCGAGGAGGAGACCCGCGCGGCGGTGGCCGCCCGCCGCCATGCCCTGGGCTGACCGAGGAGGCGGCCGGCCGCCGGACGGGGGAGCGCCCTCGCGGGGGCGGCTGCGCCCCGGGCGGGCGGTCCGCCGCCCGTCCGGGGCGCGGGTCCCTTGCGGCGGGCGGCGCGGACGACATAGGTTACCGACTGGTAGGTTCGTTGCCCGGCGGTACCGCGGCCGGTCACGGGACCCGTCCGCCCACCGCCCGCCGCCCAGCCGAGGGAGCCGCCGTGCCCGTGCTCGACCGTCAGGACAACGTCTTCCTGCTCGACCTGGGAGACGGCGAGAACCGCTTCCACCCGGACTGGCTCGCGGCCGTCGGCGCCGCGCTGGACGAGGTGGAGAAGGCGGAGGGGCCGCGCGCCCTCGTCACCACCGCGACCGGCAAGTTCTACTCCAACGGCCTGGACCTGGACTGGCTCTTCGCACACGCGGACGAGCACCAGGACTACGTGGTCTCCGTCCACGAACTCCTCGCCAGGACGCTCTCGCTGCCGGTGATCACTGTCGCCGCCCTCCAGGGCCACACCTTCGCGGCCGGGGCGATGTTCTCGCTGGCCCACGACTTCCGCGTGATGCGGGCGGACCGCGGCTTCTGGTGCCTGCCCGAGGCCGACATCGACATCCCCTTCACCCCCGGCATGTCGGCGCTCATCCAGGCCCGGCTCGCCCCGCAGACCGCCCACGAGGCCATGACCACCGCGCGCCGCTACGGAGGCGTCGACGCCCTCGCCGCCGGCGTCGTCGACCGCGCGGTCGGGGAGGCGGAGGTGCGCGACACCGCCGTCGAGACAGCGGCGGCCCTCGTCGCGAAGGCGGGAGCCACCCTCGGCACCATCAAGGCGCGGATGTACGCCCCCGCGCTCACCGCCCTGCGCGACCGCGTGGCCCCGCTGGGTTGAGGCCCCGGCCGGCAGCGGGTCCGCCGACGCCCCGGCCTCAGCAGGCCAGGGCGGGGCCGGCGCCGAGCCTGCCGGCCAGGCCCCCGCCGTGCAGCGCGGCCACCGGCCGCACCAGGTCGGGGTGGCGCAGCAGCGCCGCCGCCGCCAGATCCCGCGCCCCGGGCGCGGTCAGGCGGCGGTACGCCGACGCCTCGTCCCCCAGGGCTCCGACCGCCGCGGCGGCCAGGGCCGGCGAAGCGAGCAGGCAGGCGGCCCAGCTGGCGACCACCTCGTCCACCCAGCTGCGCCAGGCGTGCCGCCCGCCGTCGCCGGACCCGTCCGGCCCCGCGAGCGTGTCGAGCCGCCCCGACCCGCCCGGTCCCGCCATCGCAACCAGCGCGGCGTCGGCGGACGTCGGATAGCGGAGCCGGGCCGCGACGGTCACGGCCTGACGTGCCTGCGCCTCGCAGAGCGCCTGCGAGGCGGCCCCGCCCGACGAGGGGTAGGCGCCGGTCAGCCATCGCGTCGTCGCCGCTATCAGCGGGGTGAGGTCTGTGTGCACCGCAGGCTTCCCGGTCGCTCGTGAACGTGTCCCGGCCCGCGACGCTACGGCGACCGCCACGGCCAGGCCATGACGTGGGCCACGTCCGGGCCGTGCGGTCCGCCACACCCCGGGGCCGCCCGGGCACGGGTCGCCCGCGCACGGGCGGGGACGGCCCGTGCGCGGCGCGTCGAGGGTCGGTGGCGTGGCGCGTTGCGGGCCCCTCGGCGGGGCCGCTTGAATACGCGCAACCTCGCACAGCGTGCGGTGATCGGAGGCTGTGTTGCTGACCCACACGTTCGAGAACGGCGTCCTGGTCGTCGCGCTCCCCGCCGACGTGGGCGTCGGAGACCGGTCCGCGCTCTCCACCGGCATCGCCCGGCTGGCCGGCGCGCACGCCCCCGCGCCGGTCGTGGTGGAGATCGACACGCCGGCGGACGGTGCCGCGGCGGTCAGTGCCGTCGTACGGGCCCACCGCATGTGCGCCCGGCTGGGCGTCGCGATGTGCGTCGCGACCCCCGGTGCGGCGACCCGGCGCCTGCTCCAGGCCAACAGCGACACCAGCGCCGCGCCCCTCGGCGTCCACGCCTCGACCGCCGCAGCCGTCGCTGCCGTGGCCGTGCCGGCTGCACCTCCCGCCGTCCGGGGCGACGCCGTCCCCGGCTGACGGCCCCCGGGCGCGTCGGAGGCGTCCGCGACCCGCCGCGGCACTCCTCGCCGCCCGGTTCCGACCGTTTCCACTCGGTTCCGACCTGTTCCGACCGGTTCCGCCCTGCTTGGTCCGGCTCGGTCCGGCGATGCTCCGGGAGGCGATCCGGGGCGCTTTTCCACAGGGCCGCGAAAGCGGTGATGTCATCCGACTTTCGATGGTGAAGGGTTTCTCCCGTGGAAACGCCGGGTGTTCCCGTCGATTCGCGTCCGGAGAAATCACCCGAATGCGTGGAGCGGTTTTTTCCTCCCTCTGACGGCCGATGTTGCGGTCCTGTTCACGGCGTGCGGCCGATAGATTGCCGCTGTATCTCTGCAAAGTCAGACGGCCCACTCATGTGCGGGGAGTTCACGTGGTATCTGAGTCGCATTCGCCGGTCGGCACAGCCGCGGACGAGGATGCGTACGAGAACGAGCTGCCCGTCAAGCGGCGCGAGCCGGGCAACGTGGTGATCCGGTGGCTCACGACCACCGACCACAAGACCATCGGCACGCTGTACATGTCGACGGCGTTCGGATTCTTCCTCGTCGGCGGCATCATGGCGCTGGTGATGCGTGCCGAACTGGCCCGTCCCGGCACGCAGATCGTGTCGAACGAGCAGTTCAACCAGGCGTTCACGATGCATGGCACGGTGATGCTGCTGATGTTCGCGACGCCGCTGTTCGCCGGATTCGCGAACTGGATCATGCCGCTGCAGATCGGCGCGCCCGACGTGGCGTTCCCCCGGCTGAACATGTTCGCCTACTGGCTGTACCTCTTCGGCTCGCTGATCGCGGTGGCCGGCTTCCTCACCCCCCAGGGTGCGGCCGACTTCGGCTGGTTCGCCTACTCCCCGCTCACCGACGAGGTGCGCTCGCCCGGGGTGGGCGGAGACATGTGGATCATGGGTCTGGCCTTCTCCGGCTTCGGCACGATCCTCGGCTCGGTCAACTTCGTCACCACGATCATCTGCATGCGGTGCCCCGGTATGACGATGTTCCGGATGCCCATGTTCACGTGGACGGTGCTGCTGACCGGTGTGCTGGTCCTGCTGGCCTTCCCCGTGCTGGCCGCCGCGCTCTTCGCGCTGGAGGCCGACCGGAAGTTCGGCGCCCTCGTCTTCGAACCCGGCAACGGCGGCGCCCTGCTGTGGCAGCACCTCTTCTGGTTCTTCGGCCATCCGGAGGTGTACATCATCGCGCTGCCGTTCTTCGGCATCGTCTCGGAGGTCATTCCGGTCTTCTCCCGCAAGCCGCTCTTCGGTTACATCGGCCTCGTCGGCGCGACCATCGCGATCGCCGGCCTCTCGGTGACGGTGTGGGCGCACCACATGTACGTGACGGGCGGCGTGCTCCTGCCGTTCTTCTCCTTCATGACATTCCTCATCGCGGTGCCGACCGGCGTGAAGTTCTTCAACTGGATCGGCACGATGTGGAAGGGGTCGCTGTCCTTCGAGACGCCGATGCTGTGGTCGATCGGATTTCTCGTGACCTTCCTCTTCGGCGGTCTGACCGGTGTCATCCTGGCGTCGCCGCCGCTGGACTTCCACGTCTCCGATTCGTACTTCGTCGTCGCGCACTTCCACTACGTCGTCTTCGGCACCGTGGTGTTCGCGATGTTCGCCGGCTTCCATTTCTGGTGGCCGAAGTTCACCGGCAAGATGCTGGACGAGCGGCTCGGCAAGATGACCTTCTGGACGCTGTTCATCGGATTCCAGGGCACCTTCCTCGTCCAGCACTGGCTGGGCGCCGAGGGCATGCCCCGCCGGTACGCGGACTACCTGGCCGCCGACGGCTTCACCGCGCTGAACACCTTCTCCACGATCAGCTCGTTCGTGCTGGGCCTGTCGATGCTCCCGTTCCTGTTCAACGTCTGGAAGACGGCCAAGTACGGCAAGCCGGTCGGCACCGACGACCCGTGGGGCTTCGGGCGCTCGCTGGAGTGGGCCACGTCCTGCCCGCCGCCGCGGCACAACTTCGTCACCCTGCCGCGCATCCGCAGTGAATCGCCGGCGTTCGACCTGCACCACCCCGAGATGGCCTCCCTCGACCACGCGTCGGACACCGGCCGGCGCGACGTCGTGGAACCGGGCCAGGGGGTCGCCCCGCCGCTCGGCGACAAGTGAGGGGGAGGCCGGTGACCCGTTCCGTGGAGGGCGGTCCCGACGTGGCCTCCGGCATGGCGAGGCTGGAGGGCTACCTGCTCGCGCAGGGCCGGATGCACGAGGCCCGCCGTGAGGCGGAGGACTTCGCCGACCGCATGCCGTGGCTGACCACCGCCCAGCGCGAGGACGTCGTCCACCACTACGTCCAGGACCGCGTCGAGCTGACCCGGCGGGTGCTGACGGCCCTGGTCGCCCGCGCCGGTGAGCTCCGCCAGGAGTACACGGAGCGTTACGACGAGCTCAGGCGCCGTCTGCTGTGCGCGGCCGTCGCGGTGCTGGTCGGCTCGGCGGCGCTGTGCGCGGGCGCCGTCCTCGTCGTGCGGTGACGGGGAGCCGGCCGCCGGCGCGGTGACACGGCACGACGCCTGCGCGGTGACGTGGCTCGACGCGTGCGGCTCGCACACCCGCGTGCCGATGGGCGAACGCCCGGTGCCCCGGCCCTGCGAACAGGGCCGGGGCACCGGGCGTTCGCCGTCCGGGCGGAGAGGTCAGTCGCGCGTGCCGTCCTGCGCGCGGCGCTCGGCCTGCTCGGCGTGCTTCGCCTTGATCCGCACCGACTCCTTGCGCACCTCGGCTTGCGTGGCGCGCTCCTTGAGCAGCCACTCGGGCTGCTCCTGCTTGAGCTCCTCGATCTGGTCCGTGGTGAGCGCCTCGGTGACACCGCCGCGCGCGAGACCGGCGATGGAGACGCCGAGCTTCGCGGCGACCACCGGGCGGGGGTGGGGGCCGTTGCGGCGCAGCTCCTGCAGCCACTCGGGCGGCTCGGACTGGAGGGTGTTCAGCTCGGCGCGTGAGACGACACCGTCCCGGAACTCGGCGGGGGTGGCCTCTAGGTACACTCCCAGCTTCTTGGCCGCGGTCGCGGGCTTCATCGTCTGGGAGTTCTGGTGCGACGTCATGGTGTCAAGGGTATCGAGCGCGCGTGCCGGATCCGACCACGGCGGCGGGTAGCCTGGGCGGGTGACGGATTCGCCAGCTGACCTCTCCTTCCGGCTCGCCTACGTACCGGGAGCGACCCCCGCGAAATGGGTGCGGATCTGGAACGAGCGGATGCCCGGCGTCCCGCTGGCGCTCGTCCCGGTCGGCGCGGCCGACGCGGTCGGCGCCCTGCGGGACGGCGACGCGGACGCGGGACTGGTGCGGCTGCCCGTCGACCGGACGGTGCTGAGCGCGATTCCGCTCTACACGGAGACCACCGTCGTCGTGGTGCCGAAGGACCATGTGGTGGCCGCGGCCGACGAGGTCACCCTCGCGGACATCGCCGACGACATCGTGCTCCACCCCCTCGACGACACGCTCGGATGGGAGTCCCTCCCGGGCCGGCCCGCGCTCGAACGCCCTGCCACCACGGCGGACGCCGTCGAGCTGGTGGCCGCGGGGATCGGCGTGCTCCTGGTGCCCCAGTCGCTCGCACGGCTGCACCACCGCAAGGACCTCACCTACCGGCCGGTCACCGACGCCCCGCAGTCCGGTGTCGTGCTGTCCTGGCCCGAGGCCGCGACGACCGACCTGGTGGAGCAGTTCATCGGGATCGTGCGCGGCCGCACCGTCAACAGTTCCCGGGGCCGCCCGTCCGCCGCCGCGGGGACGGACGGCGGCCGGGAGACGGGCCGGCGGTCCGGCGGCACGCCCGGCAGGTCCTCGGGGAAGCCGGCGACTTCGGGTCAGTCCGCGAAGTCGGCGAAGTCTGCGAAGTCCGCGAAGTCCGCCAAACCGGCCAGAGCGGGCAAGCCCGCCGGGTCCGGCGGCGCGCCGGGTGGCCGCGGCGCCCGGGGCGGTGCGGGCGGCTCCGGCGGGGCGAAGGGCGGGGGACGGGGCAAGCGGGGGCGCCGCTAGGGCCTGTTGCGAAAGTCGATCTTGTTCGTCCATGAGCACGGTGCTTGAGGCGATCCGGGTGCCGTGTCTGGGAGTGGGGCGGTCCCGCAAGCGGCCGGACCGAGGGCGGGCCGACAAGGCATACGACTCCCGGAAGAACCGCTCCTACCTGCGTAGGCGGGGTATCAAGGCAACGATCCCGGTGCCTGCGGACCGGGTCCGCAACCGCAGCAAGCTCGGCTCCCTCGGTGGTCGGCCGCCGAAGTTCGACAAGACCGACTACCGCGAGCGACATGCAGTCGAGTGCGGAATCAATCGGCTCAAGCGCCACAGAGCAGTCGCCACGCGATACGAGAAGCTCGCCGTCCGTTACGAGGCAACCGTGCTGGTCGCAGTCCTCAACGAGTGGCTGTGACCGGCTCTTTCCGCCTGCTCAAGTATGCGGAGCGCGTCGGCTGCTGCTGGTGACAGCATGGTGTCGTGCTGCAAGTCGGCCAGAGGAATCCACGCCACGGCATCGGTGGAGCCATCGATCTCGCTCACGGCCGGCGCCCCGCCCTTGAGGGCGACGACGTAGAACAACGCTGTGAGGCTCCAGCTCACTCTATTCCTCCGGACCGCGTAGGTCCGCGCGTCGAGCAGTCGAGCATCAGCGAGTTCAAGCCCTGTCTCCTCCCGGAGTTCACGGGACAAGGCCTCCACAGGCTGTTCACCCGGGTCGATTCCGCCGCCTGGCATGTGCCACAGACCCGGCGCGAAGACTGGCGATGCATCCGACAGCCGGATCAGCAGCAGTCGATCACCCTCCACAGCGATTGCGTATGCCGAAACACGAGTCTGTACGTGAGCGTCCACGGTCCCCGACCCTCCCTACACGAAGCCGACAGGTAGGAACCCTAACCTCACCAAGATCGACTTTCGCAACAGGCCCTGGTCCGCCCGGACCGCTGCGGGCCGGTGGGTGGGCCCGTGGGCCCGCGGTGTCCGCTCAGCCGGGCGGGGTCCGGACCGCCGCGTCCTGCGGGGGAGGCGACATGGCCCATCGGATGCCCCTGGTGAGGGCGTGACCGGTCGCGCGTACCGCCGTCCCGGCAGGGCCGGGGAAGCCGGGCAGGCCCAGGGCGCTGGACGCCCAGGGCGGCAGGGAGGCGACCGCGTTCGCGGCGAGGAGCGCGTACGGGCCCCGGGCCACGAGCGGCAGCGGCGGGTGGAGCAGCACGAAGCGTGCGGCCTCCCTGGCCTGCTCCGTGGCACGCAGCTCGGGACGGTAGGCGTCGATGCGTTCCGCCAGGGCGGACACGTCGAGCGGCGGGTCGGGCACGCCCAGTGCCCGTGCCACCCGTGCCATGTCGCGTACGTAGGCGTCGCAGCCCGCACGGTCGAGCGGGGCGGCCCCGAAGCGCTGGTGGGCCCGGAGGAAGCTGTCCACCTCGGCCGCGTGCACCCAGCCGAGCAGCCAGGGGTCCGAGGCCCGGTACGCCAGCCCCTCGGCGGTGGTTCCCGCGACGCGCCCGTGCACCGAGCGGACGAGATCGACCGCCGCCTGGGCGTCGTCCGAGGTGCCGAACGTCGTGACGGCGAGGAAGGTGCTGGTGCGCTGGAGCCGTCCCCACGGGTCGCCCCGGTAGCCGGAGTGCGCCGCCACGGCCGCCATCGCCAGCGGGTGGAGGGACTGGAGCAGCAGGGCGCGCAGCCCTCCGACGAACATCGAGGCGTCGCCGTGCACCCGCCGGATCGGCCGGTCCGGGGCGAACCACCGGGGTCCGGGCGTGAGGTGGATGCGGTCACGGGTGGCGGGGCCCGACGGACCGGCGACGCGCCGGAAGATCCCGGCCGCCACCCGTGCGCGCAGTTCGGTGAGCGCGGGCGGGGTCCCGTTCATGCCGCCAGTATCGGCCCGGGGAGGGGCGGGTGTCACGGCGCCCGTGCCGTGCGGTGCCGGCGGTGGGATGCCGGCGGCGGCGAGGCGGGCAGGCCGTGACGGGATCGGGCCGGGCACGCCGTGACGGGGCAGCGGCGCTCCCGGGCCGTACGGTGGTGCCCGCCCGGTGGCCGGGCGGCCGGGGGAGGGACGCCCGGACCCGAACCGACGGAGGCACACGACATGTCCGAGAGCGGCACCGCCCGGGTGCGTGTCCACGAGACGTTCCCCTCCCGCGTCCTGTCCGGGCCCGGTGCCCGGCACCGTGTCCCGGCGGAGGCGGAGCGGCTGGGGGCCCGCAGGGTCCTGCTCGTGGCGGCTCCCTCGGCCGCCGGCGCCGCGGACGAGCTGGCGCGGGCGTTCGGCCCACGTCTGGCGGCACGCTTCGGGCGGCCCGCGGTGCACACGCCGGTCGCCGTGACCGACGAGGCGGCGAGGAGCGCCGGGGCAGCCGGCGCGGACTGTGTGGTCGCCGTCGGCGGCGGCTCCGCCGTCGGGCTCGCCAAGGCGCTGTCCGCCCGCACCGGAATGCCGCAGATCGCGGTCCCGACCACCTACGCCGGGTCCGAGGTGACGCCCGTGCTGGGGGAGACGGAGAACGGGGTGAAGACCACCCGGCGCGATCCGGCGGTCGTCCCGGGGACGGTGGTCTACGACCCGGAGCTGACGCTGGGGATGCCTGCCGAACTCACCCGGGCCAGTGCGCTGAACGCCCTCGCGCACGCGGTGGAGGCGCTCTGGGCGCCGGACGCCACGGCGGTCAGCGACGCGCTCGCGACGGAGGCCGCCGGCGGGCTGCTGACCGCCCTGCCGGAGGTGCTCGCCGCGCCGGGGGAGCTCGCAGGCCGGGAGCGTCTCCAGGAGGCCGCCTGGCTGGCGGGCCTGTGCCTGGCGCAGACCCGGATGGGGCTCCACCACCAGCTGGCCCATGTGCTGGGCGGCTCCTTCGGCCTGCCGCACGCCCGGCTGCACGCGCTGCTGCTGCCGCATGTGATGGCGTTCAACCTGCCGTCCGCGCCGCGGGCCGCCGCGCGGCTGGGCCCGGCCACGGGCGGCGACCCGGTGGCCGCCGTGCGGCGGCTCGCCGAGCGGGACGGCGGCCCCGACGGTCTCGGGGCGCTCGGGGTGCCGCGGGACGGACTGGGCGCCGTCGCCGAGCGGGTGGCGGCCCGCCCGTATCCGAACCCGCGCGCCCCCGAAGCCGCCGTGCTGCGGGCCCTGCTGGAGGCCGCGTGGTGACCGCCTTCCGGCACCGCGGCAGGGCGCGGTACCGGAAGGCGGTCAGGGCCGTGCGGTGAGGTAGCCGCCCATCGAGGTGAAGTACTCCAGGGCCGGCAGCTCGCGCCCGTCGTGGGTGCGGACCCGGGTGACGGCGAGTCCGTGGTTGCGTCCGGTGCGGGCGTCCGCGCCCGCGACGATGACGACGCCGTCGCCCTCCCGGTAGAAGATGCGGCCCGGCGTGCCGCCGTAGCGGCCCTCGGAGACGGTCGCCGCGAGGATCTCCAGGCGCTCGCCCCGGTGGTGGGTGAAGGCGCTCGGGTAGGGCGCGGACTGGGCGCGGACGAGCCGTTCGAGGTCTTCGGCCGGCCAGTTCCAGTCGATGCGGATGTCCTCCTCGGCGCGCTTGTGGAAGAAGGTGGCCTGGGTGCGGTCCTGGGGGGTGAAGTCGGTGTCGCCGGCGGCGATGCGGCCCAGGGCGCCGACGGTGACCGGGGCGATCAGGTCCACGGTCTTGTGGAACAGGTCGGTGGTCGTGTCACGGGGGCCGACGGGGACGGCGCGCTGGTCGACGATGTCGCCGGCGTCCAGCACCTCGTCCATCATGTGGGCGGTGACGCCGACTTCGGGCTCCCCGTTGATCAGTGCCCAGATCAGCGGGGAGAACCCGGCGTACTTCGGCAGCAGCGAGTCGTGGATGTTCAGCGTGCCGTGGCGGGGGAGCCCGTAGATGCGCGGGGGAATCCAGGTGCGCCAGTTGTTGGCGACGATGATGTCCGGATCCGCCTCCTTCAGGCGGGCGTACAGCTCCTCGTCGTCGGGCCGGTTGCGGATGAGCACGGGGACGCCGTGCTGTTCGGCGAGATCGGCGACCGAGTCGCTCCAGATCTTCTCGTAGGCGTGCTCGCTCCGCGGATGCGTGACCACCATGACCACGTCGTGTTCGGAGTCCAGGAGCGCTTGCAGGGTGCGGTGGCCCCAGGTCTGATAGCCGAACATGACGACCCGCATGGGGTTCCTCCTCTGGAACGGGACATGACCCGCGCCAGTAAAGCAAGGCTTACCTTAGGTTTCAACGAGGGCTATTTCAGGCCAAGTTGACGCTCTCGCCGCAGCGGGAAACGCGCCGTCCCGTCGACAGGGGACGCGGTTCAGGTTAGCTTTACCTAAGTTCTGTCCCGGGTGCCCCCTGCCCTTCCCCGCCGCGTACCCGGCCCTCTGCGTATCCCGCTCTCGCACACGCCTGACCGGCGATTGACCGAGCTCCAACCCGCACGATGGGAGTGACATGTCTCAGCCCCTTCCCGACGACGCACCACCGATCCACGACATCATCGGGATCGGCTTCGGGCCGTCCAATGTGGCCATGGCCCTGGCACTCGGCGAGCACAACGCCGGCGTCGGCAGGCAGGGGGCGGTCACCGCCCACTTCTTCGAGCGGCAGCCGTGTTTCGGCTGGCACCGCGGGATGCTGATCGACGACGCGACCATGCAGGTCTCGTTCCTGAAGGACCTGGTCACCCTGCGCAATCCGGCCAGCGAGTACAGCTTCCTGTGCTACCTCCAGAGCAAGGGCCGGCTGATCGACTTCGTCAACCACAAGAACCTCTTCCCGCTGCGGGTCGAGTTCCACGACTACTTCGAGTGGGCGGCGGCCAAGGTCGACGACATGGTCTCGTACGGGCACGAGGTCGTCGCCGTCACGCCCGTCGTGCGCGACGGCGTCGTCGAGTACGTCGACGTCACCGCCCGCGCCGGCGGGGAGACGGTCGTCCACCGGGCGCGCAACCTGGTGATCGGCACCGGACTGCGGCCCCAGATGCCCGACGGCGTCGAACGCACCGAGCGGATCTGGCACACCAGCGACCTGCTCTCCCGCGTCGACACCCTCGACGGCACCGCCCCCAGCCGGTTCGTCGTCGTCGGAGCCGGGCAGAGCGCGGCGGAGAACGTCGCCTACCTGCACCGCCGCTTCCCCGAGGCGGAGGTGTGCGCGGTCTTCTCCCGCTACGGCTACAGCCCGGCCGACGACAGCAGCTTCGCCAACCGGATCTTCGACCCCGCGGCCGTCGACGAGTACTACACGGCTCCCGCCGACATCAAGCGCAAGCTGATGGACTATCACGGCAACACCAACTACGCCGTGGTCGACATCGACCTGATCCAGGACCTCTACCGGGAGTCGTACCGGGAGAAGGTGCTGGGCGCGGAACGCCTGCGCTTCCTCAACGTCTCCCGGCTCACCGACGTCGTCGAGGCGCCGGACGGGGTCCGCACCATGGTCGAGTCCCTCGTCACCGGCGAGAAGACCCCGCTCGACGCGGACGTCGTCGTCTACGCCACCGGCTACCGGCCCGCCGACGCCCTCGGCCTGCTCGGCGACGTCGCCGGCCTCTGCCGCCGCGACCCCGAGGGACGCCCGCTCGTCGCACGCGACTACCGGGTCGTCACCTCGCCGGGCACCCGCTGCGGCATCTACCTCCAGGGCGGCACCGAACACACCCACGGCATCACCTCGTCGCTGCTGTCGAACACCGCGATCCGGGTCGGCGAGATCCTCCAGTCCATCATCGACCGCGGCCCGGGCCCCGGGACGGCCGGCGCCGAGCCCCAGCGGCTCGCCGACGAGATCGGCACGCCCGGGTAGCGGCCGCGTACGCCGGCCCGCGCGCCGGAGCCGACCCCCGAGGCGGGCATCCGGCGGCCGGGGCGGACCGGCATCGCATCCCGACGCCGTACCCGGCCGGGGGCCTCCCGCGCCGCCGGCCGGCGTGCAGGCCCGCGGGCACAGCACGGGCGGGCGCCGCGGGGCCGCGTCCGGGCGTGTCCCGGGAGCCGTGACCGGGCACGACGGGCGAACCGGGCCGGTCGGGCCGGTGGCCGGTTTCGACCGGGTTCCGGACGGGCCGGTCCGCGGTCCGGCGCAGCCCGGCGCACGGTCCGGCACAGGGCGTCGCGGCAGCCGTCCTCCGGCCGGGACGGTCCGGCAGGGGCCGTGACCGGCACCCGCTGCCCCGCCCGCAGATTCCTCGCGCGGGCGGCCCGCTCCGGTACGCACCGACGACCTGCTCCGCGCGTCCCGGCGGCCGACCGACCGCGCCGCCCCCGCGCGGCGCACCCGGAACGGACCGCCGCCCCGGGCGCCCCTGCGCCGCCACGCACGTCCCCAGCACCCCACGCGAAAGGGCCAGTCGAACGATGCTTCACGCCGAGCCTGACCGGACGGCAGCCGCGGGCACGCCTCTCACCGGCGGACAGCACGGGATGTGGCTGGCCCAGCTCATCGAGCCGGACAGCGCGGCGCTCAACGTGGCCTTCACCCTCGAACTGCGCGGCGAGGTCGACCTCGACCGCCTGGCCGGCGCCGTCCGCCGGGCCGTGGAGGAGGCCGAGTGCCTGCACGTCCGCATCG
The DNA here is from genome assembly GCF_014489615.1 of Streptomyces genisteinicus. Lineage (GTDB taxonomy): Bacteria > Actinomycetota > Actinomycetes > Streptomycetales > Streptomycetaceae > Streptomyces > Streptomyces genisteinicus. The sequence continues at coordinate 373,628 of NZ_CP060825.1, read as the reverse complement.
GGGCGGCGGCCGACGGCACCCCGCGCCAGTGGCCCGCCCCCGTCCCGGTGCCCGTCCCCGTCGTCGACCTGCGGCACGCGCCCGATCCGGCGGACGCCGCACGCGCCTGGACGGAGGCCGAACGCGGCCGCCCCGTGGACCTCGCGCGGGACCCCCTCCACGCCCACGCGCTGCTCCGCGTCGGCGACGACCGTGTCCTGTGGTACCAGCGCTACCACCACATCGCCGTCGACGGCGTCACCGTCGCCCTCGTCAACCGCCGGGCGGGCGAGCTCTACTCGGGTGCCGGCCGGCCCGGCACCGACACCGCCTCCCTCCCGTCCCTCGGCCGGCTCGTGGACGCCGAACGCGCCTACCGGGCATCGGCGCAGCACACGGCCGACCGCGCCTACTGGCACGGCCGGCTGGCCGGCCGCGCCGAACCCGTGCGCCTCGTCGAACGCGGCCCGGGTCTCGTCGGCCGGAGGCTGCGGCGCACCACCGAACTGTCCGCCGCGCACACCGCACGCCTGCGGGCCGCCGCCGACGCCTGCGGCGTACGCGTCTCCCGGCTGCTCGTCGCCGCCGTCGCCGCCTACCTCCACCGGGTCAGCGGCGCCCACGACCTCGTGCTGGGCCTGCCGGTGACCACCCGCCGCGACCCGGAGAGCGCCGGTGTGCCCGGCATGGTGTCCAACATCGTGCCCCTGCGTCTGACCATGAGCGGCGGCACCACCGGGAGCGGGCTGGCCGCACAGGTGCGCGACCGGATCGCCGAGGCGCTCGCCCACAGCCGGTACCGTGCCGAGGACCTCGCCAGGGAACTCGGTCTGGCCGAGGGCGTGGCCGAACTCGTGGGCCCCACCGTCAACATCCTGCCCGGCACCGGCCGGCTGCCGTTCGGCACCGCCGGGGGAGACCTGCGCTGCGAGTGGACCGGACCCGTCAGCGACCTCGCGATCACCGTCGGCGAGAGCGCGCACGGCACCCTGCGCATCGACCTCGACGCCGACGCCGCCATGTGCGACGAACAGACCCTCGCCCGCCACCAGCACTGCTTCGGCCTGCTCCTCGACGCCCTCGCCGACGACCCGGACGCCCCGCTCGGACGGATCGACCTCACCACGGACGGCGAACGCGCCCTGCTGCTGGACACCTTCGGGACCGCACCCCGCGACGTGCCGGAACTGTCCTGGCCGGACGCCTTCGAGGCACAGGTCCGCCGCTCTCCCGACGCGGTCGCCCTGGTCTGCGAGGAAACCGAACTGACCTACGCCGCGCTGGACGCGGAGGCCAACCGGCTGGCCCGGCTGCTGCGCGCCACCGGCGTACGGGACGAGGACGTCGTCGCCGTCGCGCTGCCGCGCTCACCCGGGCTGATCGTGGCACTGCTCGCCGTGATGAAGGCCGGGGCCGCCTACCTTCCCCTGGACGCCGACCACCCCGCCGACCGGATCGCCCACATGCTCGCCGACTCCGGCGCGCGGACCGTGGTCACCGACCGGGAGACGGCCGCCGGCCTCCCCGCGGCGCCCGGTGCGCGGCACGTCGTCACCGACGCCCCGGAGACCGCCGCCGCCCTCGCCGCGACGGCCCACGCCCCGCTCGGCCTCTCCGTCCCCCTCGGCCGCGCCGCGTACGTCATCTACACCTCCGGCTCCACCGGACGGCCCAAGGGCGTGGTGGTGCCGCACGACGGCGTCGGCAGCCTGATCGCCACGGCCACCGACCGGCTCGGGGTCGAAAACGGCAGCCGCGTCCTGCAGTTCGCCTCCGCCGGCTTCGACGTCACCGTCTGGGACCTGATCATGTCGCTGTGCGTCGGCGGCCGACTCGTCCTTGTCCCCGCCGCGCGACGCGTCGCCGGACCCGCCCTCACCACGTACATCGCACGGCACCGCGCCACCCACATGATCCTGCCGCCCTCGCTCGTCTCCGCGCTCCCGCCCGAGTGCGAACTGCCCGCGGGCGCGGTGCTGGTCGTCGGCACCGAGGCCGTGCCGGCCGAGCTGATCGCCCGCTGGGCGGGACGGCTGCGCATCGTGGTCGCGTACGGACTCACCGAGGCGAGCGTCAACTCCACCCTCTGGGCCGCCGAACCCGGGCGGCCCGGCCCGGCGCCGATCGGCCGGCCCGACCCCAACACCCGTTGCCGGGTGCTCGACTCCGCCCTGCGGCCCGTGCCGGCGGGCGTCGAAGGCGAGCTCTACGTCGCCGGGCGCGGCCTCGCCCGCGGCTACCTGGGCCGGCCCGGCCTGACCGCGGAGCGCTTCGTCGCCGACCCCTACGGGGGGCCGGGAGAGCGCATGTACCGGACGGGCGACCGGGTCCGATGGGGAGCCGACGGCAATCTGGACTTCCTCGGCAGGGCCGACGGCCAGATCAAGATCCGCGGCCACCGCGTCGAACCGGGCGAGATCGAGAGCGTGTTCATGGCCTGCCCGGGCATCGTCCAGGCCGCCGTACTGGTCCGCGAGGACCACCGGGGGGTGCGGCGGCTGGTGGCCTACGTCGTCCCCGGGGACGACGGCGCCGGACGCGGCGAGGCGGCCGTCGCCGCCGCCCGGACGGCGGCGGCCCGGAGCCTGCCCGACGCGATGGTCCCGTCGGCCGTGGTCCGTCTCGACGGCCCGCTGCCGCTGACCCCGAACGGCAAACTCGACACCCGGGCGCTGCCCGAGCCCCGGTGGACGGCGCAGGGCGGCTCCGCCGCACCCACGACGCCCGCCGAGACCGTGCTCGCCGCACTGTTCGCCGACGTCCTCGGGCTGGAGACGGCCGGCGTCCACGACAGCTTCTTCGAGCTGGGCGGCGACAGCATCGTCGCGATCCAGCTGGTCATCAGGGCGCGGGACGCGGGGCTCACGATCAGCCCCCGCGACATCTTCCGCCACCGCACGGTCGCCGCACTGGCGACCGTCGCGACAGCGACCCCCACCGCGGCCGCGGCCGTGCCGGGCGGGGCGGGCTCCGCGGAGGGGAGCGGCGCGGGCGTCTCCGCGCCTTCCGCCGCCCCCGGTACCGCCGAGGGGGCCGGTGGGGCGGCCGCCCCGGCCCGTGCGGACGGTGACGCCGCCGCCGCGGCCCCGGGTGCCCGCACGCCCGCGGCCGCGCCTGTTGCGGGTTCCGGTGTGTCCGGTCCCGCCGCCGGGGACGGGGGCGCTGATGGGGCGGGCGCTCGCACGCCCGCGGCCCCGGCCGCCCCCGCCTGTGCGGACGGTGATGCCGCCGGCGCGTACCCGGGTGCCCGCACGCCCGCGGCCCCACCCGCTGCGAGCCCCGCCCCCGCCCCGGGCGCGTCCGCGCCCCCCGCCCCCGTCCCCGGCGCCTTCGCGCTGGTGCCGCTCACGCCCCCGGAGCGGGACGTGATCGGGGACGGGCTGGGGGAGTTGTACGACGTCGTCCCGGCCACCCCGCTCCAGGAGGGTTTCGCCTTCCACGCCGCCATGGACGAGGGGGGCGCGGACGGCTACACCGTGCAGAACGTCCTCGAACTCGCCGGGGACGTCGACGCCGAGGCGCTGCGGACCGCCGCGGCCCGTCTGCTCGACCGCCATCCGCTGCTCCGCGCCTGCTTCCGCCGCGATCCGGCCGGGCGCACCGTCCAGGTCGTCCCCGTCCGCGTGGACCTGCCCTGGAGCGTCCACGACCTGTCGGACGGCGGTGGGCGCGAGCGGGCGGACGCCGAGGCGATGGCCGGGGAGATCGCCGAGGCCGAGCGGGCGGCCGCCTTCGACCTCGCCGCCCCGCCGCTGCTGCGCGCCGCGCTCGTACGGCTGTCGGCGGACCGCTCGCTGCTCGTGCTGACCCTGCACCACATCGTCGCCGACGGCTGGTCCCTCGCCCTGCTCCTGCGCGAACTCCTGGCCGGCTACCGGCCAGGAGAGACCGCCGCCCCGGCCGCCCCGGACACCGCCTACCGTGCGTACGGCGCCTGGCTCGCCGGCCGCGACCGCGACGCGGCACGCGGCGCCTGGGCCGCCGCACTGGCCGGGTACGACCCCGCCGCCGGCCGGCTCCCGGTGCGGCCCGACGGGGGCGAGGAGCGGGGCGCGTACACCGTCACCCTCGGCGCCGCGGCCACCGCCGCGCTCACGGGGCGCCTGCGCTCGCTCGGACTGACCCTCGCCACCGCGGTGCAGGGCGGCTTCGCCCTGCTCGTCTCGGACCTCACCGGCCGCCACGACGCGGTCGTCGGCATCACCGTCTCCGGACGGCAGGCGCCCGTGGACGGCGTCGGCACGCTCGTCGGCCTGGTCGCCAACACCGTCCCGGCGCGCCTGACCTGGCGTCCCGAGCAACCGCTCGCCGAGGTGCTCGCGCGTTTCCAGGACCAGCAGGCCGATCTGCTGGAGCACCAGCACCTGGGCCTCGCCGACATCCAGCGGGCCGCCGACCGGGGCGAGTTGTTCGAGGCGTTCGCCGTGGTGGAGAACCAGCCCGGCGCGGGAGAGCCGTCCGACCCCCGGGGCGCGGTCCGCGTCACCGGATCGCGGGTCCGCGACGCCGTCCACTACCCGCTCGCCCTCACCGCGGTGCCCGGCGCACGCCTGTCGTGCACCGTCGAGCACGACCCCGGACGGCTGGACGCGCCGGCCGCCCGGCGCCTCGCCGGCCGGCTGTCCACCCTCCTGGAGCAGCTGACCGCCGACCCGGACGTGCCCGCAGGCCGGCTCGCGCTCCGGGGCGCCGCCGGGCCGGCAGCCGTCCCCGGCCTGCTCGCGGGCCGCGTCCGCCCGGTGCCGACGGAGACCCTGCACGACGCGTTCGCCGCGCAGGCACGCCGCACCCCGGACGCCACCGCCGTCGTCGACGGCGGCGCGCGCACCTCGTACGCCGCACTCCGGGCGCGGGCCGAGTCGCTCGCCCGGGTGCTCGCCGAGCGCGGCGCCGGACCCGGAAGCGTCGTCGCCGTCGCCGTTCCCCGCTCGGCGGCGGCCGTGGCCGCCCTGCTCGCCGTCGCCGGGACGGGCGCCGCCTTCCTCCCGCTCGACGACGGCCACCCCGCCGGCCGGCTCCGGAGGATGCTCGCCGACTCGGGGGCCCGTACCGTCGTCGCCACCGAGGACTCCCTCGCCCGGCTGCCGCACGCCGACGGTGTCACCCCGGTGCTGCTCGGACGGGACGAGATACCGGCCCGCCCCGCCGAACCCGCGCCGCCGCCGGCGCCCGTCGACGCCGGCACCGCCGCGTACCTCATGTACACCTCGGGGTCCACCGGCAGCCCCAAGGGCGTGACCGTGACCCACCGGGCCCTGATCTCCCAACTGCGCTGGACCGCGGAGCACTTCGGCTTCGGACCCGGGGACCGGACGCTGCACCAGTACGGGGCCGGCTTCGACCCCGCGCTGCAGGAGGTGTTCGTACCGCTGCTCACCGGCGGCACCGTCGTCGTCGCCGAACCGGGCGGGCAGCGCGACCCCGGCTACCTCGCCGGACTGATCCGCGACGAGCAGGTCACCACCGTCGACCTGGTGCCCTCGCTGTACACGGCGCTCCTCGCCGAGGACGTGCCGGGCGAGCCCTGGTGGCCGAGCCTGCGCCGGGCCTTCAGCGGCGGTGAGGCGCTGCCGGCGGAGCTCGCCCGCCGCTGGCACGACCGCACCTCGGTGCCGCTGTTCAACGTCTACGGACCCACCGAGACCGTCATCCAGGTGACCTCCGCCCGGGCGGACCCCGCCGCCCCCGGCCGGGGCACGGTCCCCGTGGGGCGTCCGGCGGACAACACCCGGCTCTACGTCCTCGACCGCCACCTCCGCCCGGTCGACCCTGGCGAGGCCGGCGAACTCCACATCGCGGGCGCCCAGCTCGCCCAGGGCTACCACGGTCTCGCCGCCCTGACCGCGAGCCGCTTCGTCGCCGACCCGTTCGGCGGCCCGGGGGAGCGGATGTACCGCACAGGCGACCTCGTCCGGCACGACGAGGACGGCGTGCTGACCTACCTCGGCCGCACCGACCAGCAGATCAAGATCAGGGGGAACCGGGTGGAACCGGGTGAGATCGAGGCACGGCTGCGCGAGCAGCCGACGGTCGCCGACGCCGTCGTCGTGGCCCGCGACGACGACCGCGGCACACGGCAGCTGGTCGGCTACGTCGTCCCCGCGCCCGGCGCGGCGCCCGACCCCGGCACCCTGCGGGACGCGCTCGCCGCCGCCCTGCCCGCGCCCATGGTCCCCGCACACGTCGTGCTGCTGGACGCGCTGCCGCTCACCCCCGCCGGGAAGACCGACCTCGCCGCGCTCCCCGCCCCGGCGGCACGTCGTGCCGTCGCCGCGCCGCGCGCCGCCGCCGGAGGCGCCGTACAGCGGCTCCGGGCCGCCTTCGCCGAGGTGCTGGGCATCGACGCGGTCGGGCCGGACGAGGACTTCTTCATGCTCGGCGGCGACAGCATCATGGCCATGACCCTGGCGGGCCGGGCCCGCGCGGCCGGACTGCCGATCGGCCCCCGCGACGTGTTCGCCCACCGCACGCCCGCCGCCCTGGCCGCGGCCCTCGGCGACACCGCGGACACCCCGGTCACCGCCCCGCCCGCCGGGGACGACGACGGCGTCGGAGACGTACCGCTGCTGCCGATCGTCCACCGGCTCCGCGAGGACGGGGGCCCGATCGGCCGCTTCAACCTATCGATGCTCCTCCAGACTCCCGCCGCCGCCACCGCCGGCACCCTCGCCGCCGTCCTCCAGGCCGTGCTCGACCACCACGACGGCCTCCGCCTCGTCCTCGCCCGCATGGACCTCGGACCCGGGGTCCCCGCTGTCTGGTCCGCGCACACCCGGCCCGCCGGGAGCGTCGACGCCGCCGCTCTGCTGCGCCGGGCCGACGTGCGCGGCCTCGGCGACGCGGCGCTGCGCGCCCTGGTCGCCGAGGAGTCGGACGCGGCGGCCGGACGGCTCGACCCGGACGCCGGGACCGTCCTCCAGGCCGTGTGGTGCGACGCGGGCCCGGAGCCCGGGCGGCTGGTGCTCGTCGTCCACCACCTGGTCGTCGACGGCGTGTCCTGGCGGGTGCTGCTGGAGGACCTCGCCACCGCCTGGGCGGCTGTCGCCGCCGGCCGCCGCCCCGGACTCCCGCCGGTGCCCACCTCGCTGCGACGGCACGCCCGGGAGGTCGCCGAGGCGGCGACCTCCCCCCGCCGCCAGGCCGAACTCCCGCACTGGGCCGCCACCCTGGCACCCGGCGCCGACCTGGTGACGGGCGCCGCCCGCACCGGCACCGCGGGCTCCTGCCGCGAGTTCGGCGTCGCCCTGCCCGCCGCCACGACCCGCGCCCTGCTCACCGCGGTCCCGACCGCGACCGGGGCCGACGTCACCGAGGTGCTGCTGACCGCCCTGCGCCTCGCGGTGTCCCGCCGGCGCCCCGGCGCGGACGGGGACCTGCTCGTCGACGTCGAGCGCCACGGCCGCGACGGCACGGACGCCGACCTGACCCGCACCGTGGGCTGGCTGACCGGGCTGCATCCGGTGCGCCTGCCCGCCGCCCCCGACCCGCTCGCCGCGCTCGACGGCGTCCGGGAGGCGGTCCGTTCGGCACCGGACGCGGGCGCCGGCTACGGCATGCTCCGCCACCTCAACCCGCAGCTGGCCCCGGTCTTCGCCCGCCTGTCCGAAGCACAGGTGCTGTTCCACTACTTCGGCCGGCTCGAGGCGGGCACCGGCCGCGACTGGTCGCCCGCGCCCGAGGCGGACGCGCTGTCCGTGGAACCGGACCCGGGACTGGCCGCCCCGTACGTCCTCCAGCTGAACGCCCTGTGCGCCGACACCCCCGAGGGGCCGGTGCTCCGCGCGACCTGGACCTGGACGGCGGACGGCCCCCTCGCCGAGGACGAGGTGCGGCTCCTCGCCGACGGCTGGACCGCCGCCCTCGGCGAACTCGTCGCGCACACCGAGGGCACCGGCCGTGCCGCGCCCGCCGCGTCCGCCGCGTCCGCCGTGTCCGGCACGCCGGCCGCCGCCGGGGCCGGGGACGCCCGCACGGCCGCCGCGCCCGGCGCCGCCCCGGTCCGCGACACCGCGCTGAGCGGACTCGAAGCGCAGGACGTCGCGGCCGTCGTCGGGCGGAGCCCCTTCCCGGTGACCGCCGTCTGGCCGCTCTCACCGCTCCAGGAGGGCATCCACTTCCACGCCAGCTACGACACCGCGGCGCTGGACGTCTACACCGCGCTGGACACCTTCGACTTCGGCCACCGCCTCGACGCCGGCCGGCTGCGCGCCGCGGTCGCCGCGCTGCTGCGCCGCCACGCCGGGCTGCGCACCGGCATCACGGCCGACGGGCTGCCCCGCCCGGTGCAGTTCGTGTGCGCCGCGGACTCCGTGCCCGTACCGCTGACCGAGGTGGACCTGACCGGTCTCGACGAGGCCGCGCGCCGGGAGCGGCTCGCCGGGCTCGCCGCCGCCGCGCGCGTGGAGCGGTTCGACCTCACCGCGCCCCCGCTGTTCCGCCTCACCCTGTTCCGGCTGACCCCGGACACCGACCGGCTGATGCTCCGCCACCACCTGGTGGCCTGGGACGGCTGGTCCCAGTCGCTGTTCCTGGGCGAGCTGCTGGAGCTGTACGCGGCCGGCGGCGACGACTCGGGACTGCCGGAGCCCGGCAGCTACCGCGGCTATCTGGACTGGCTGTCGGAGCGCGACCCCGACTCCGCGCGCCGTGCGTGGCGCGCGGCGCTGGCCGGCCTCGCCGAACCCACCCTGGTGGCGCGCGACCCGGGGGGCGATCCCACGATCCCGCGCCGGTGCGCGACCACGCTGCCCGCCGGACTCGGCGACCGGCTGCGCGCCCGCGCACGCGACATCGGCGTGACGGCCGACGCCGCGCTGTCCGCCGCCTGGGCCCTCGTGCTCTCCGCGACCGTGGGCCGCGGCGACGTCGTCTTCGGCATCACCGTCGCCGGCCGGCCGTACGAGGTCCCCGGCGTGGACACGGCCATCGGCATGTTCCTCAACACCGTCCCCCGGCGGATCGCCCTCGACCCCGCGGAGACGGTCGGCGCACTGCTGCGCCGTCTGCACGACGAGCGGGCGGCGCTGATGGACCACGAGTACCTGGGCCTCGCCGAACTCCAGCGCGCCGGCGGCCACCCCGCCCTCTTCGACACCCTGTACGTGCTCCAGAACTTCGCCGACGAGGATGCCTTCCGCGACCTGACGGAGCGTCACGGCATCACCGGCGTCGGCAGCGTGGACGCCACCCACTACCCGATGACCCTGATCGTCGACCCCTCCGGCCCCGTCGGGGTCAAACTGGAGTACCGGCCCGACCTGGTCTCCGACGATACGGCCCGTGCCACGCTCGAGAGGTTCACGGCCCTGGTGGACCGGCTGACCGCGGACCCGTGGGCCCGCGTCGGCGCACTGGACCTGCTGCTGCCGGGCGAACGCCGCGAACTCGCCGCCGGGTGGCGCGCCGGACGCGCCGGCGTCCCCGACGAGACCGTCGCCGACATGCTCGCCGCCCAGGCCGCCCGCACCCCCGGGGACACCGCACTCGTCTTCGGCACGCAGACCCTCACCTACGCCGGGCTGGACTCCCGGATCAACCGCCTCGCCCGGCTGCTGCTCGCCCGGGGCGCGGGACCCGAGACGGCGGTCGCCCTCGCCCTGCCGCGCTCCGTCGAGACCGTGGTGGCCCTGTTCGCCGTGCTGCGGACGGGCGCCGCGTACCTGCCGCTCGACCTGGACCACCCCGCGGACCGGCTGCGTCTGATGATCGAGGACACCGGGCCGCTGTGCCTGCTCACCACGACGGCCGTCGCGCCGGGCCTGCGGGGCGACGGCGGTCCGCTCGCCGAGGAGGTCCCGCTCGACGACGCCCGGGTCGCCGGGGCACTGGCCGCGCTGCCGGACGGCCCCCTCGCCGACGCGGAGCGGCCCGCGTTCGCCGCCGGAGTGCCGGACCGGCTGGAGCACCCCGCGTACATCATCTACACCTCCGGTTCGACCGGCAGGCCCAAGGGCGTGGTCACGCCCTACCGGGGCCTGACCAACATGCAGCTCAACCACCAGCGGGAGATCTTCGATCCCGCCATCGCCTCGGCCGGAGGCCGGCGGCTGCGGATCGCCCACACGGTGTCGTTCGCCTTCGACATGTCGTGGGAGGAGCTGCTCTGGCTCGTCGAGGGCCACGAGGTGCACGTCTGCGACGAGGAACTGCGCCGCGACGCCGCGGCCCTGGTGGCCTACTGCGACCGCCACCGGGTGGACGTCGTCAACGTCACCCCCACCTACGCGCAGCTGCTGATCGAGGAGGGGCTCCTCGACCGGGACGCGGAGGCCGCTGACGGTGAGGCGGCCGGCGGTGAGGCGGCGGACGGTGAGGCCGCGGACGCGAGCGCCGCCGGCCCCGCAACCGCCCCGCCCCGCGCCCACCGGCCCGCACTGGTCCTGCTCGGCGGCGAGGCCGTCACCGACGGCGTGTGGACCGCGCTCCGCGACACCCCCGGCACCTACGGCTACAACCTCTACGGCCCGACCGAGTACACGATCAACACCCTCGGCGGGTCCACCGCGGACAGCGCGGCGCCCACGGTCGGCGTCCCCATCCGCGGCACCCGCGCGTACATCCTCGACCCGATGCTCCGGCCGGTCCCCGCCGGCTGCCCCGGGGAGCTGTACATCGCCGGCACCGGTCTCGCCCGCGGCTACCACGACCGCCCGGGTCTGACCGCGGAACGCTTCGTCGCGGACCTGTTCGGGGAGCCCGGCGAGCGGATGTACCGCACCGGGGACCTGGTCCGCCGCAGGCCGGACGGGCAGACCGACTTCCTCGGCCGCACCGACGACCAGGTCAAGATCCGCGGCTACCGCGTCGAACCCGCCGAGATCTCCGCAGCCGTCGCCGCCCACCCCGGCGTCGCGCACGCCGCCGTCGTCGTGGACACCACGGCGGACACCCGCCGGCTCGTCGGTTACGTCGTCCCCGAGGACCCCGCCGCCGACCCCGCCCCGCTCCTCGACGCCCTGCGCGCCCACCTGAAGGCGGCGCTGCCCGACTACATGGTCCCCGCCGCGCTCGTCCCGGCCCCCACCCTGCCGCTCACCGTCAACGGCAAACTCGACGTCGGCGCCCTGCCCGCCCCCGAGTTCGCGCCCGCCGGCGCCGTCCGCGCCCCGCGCACACCGCGCGAGGAGGTCCTGTGCGCGCTCTTCGCCGACGTGCTCTCCCTGCCCGAGGGCAGCGTGGGCGCCGACGCCGGCTTCTTCGACCTCGGCGGGCACTCCCTGCTCGCCACCCGCCTGATCGGCCGCGCCCGCACCCTGCTCGGCGCCGACCTCTCGATCCGGGACCTGTTCGAGGCCCCCACACCGGCCGCCCTCGCCCTGCGGGTCTCCCCGGGGGACACGGACCGCCCGGCCCTGCGCCCCGAGCCGCGCCCCGCCGAACTCCCGCTCTCCCACGCCCAGCAGCGCCTGTGGGTCGTGCAGCAGATCGAACGCACCTCCGCCGCCTACAACTTCCCCCTCGTCATGAGGCTGCGCGGTCCGCTGGACACGGACGCCCTCACCCGCGCCCTCGCCGACGTCACCGACCGCCACGAGGCACTGCGCACCGTCTTCGCCGAACGCGAGGGCCTGGTGCACCAGCGGGTGCTGCCCCCGGCCGAGGCGCGGCCCGTCCTCGACCGCGTGCGCGCCACCGGACACGGCCACGGAGCCGGCTCAGGTCCTGACACCGGTACCGGCCCCGACAGCGGCACCGCCCCCGGTACCGGCCCCGACAGCGGCACCGCCCCTGGTACCGGCACCGGTCTCGACGCCCTCGTGGACGCCGCGGTCGGCAGGCCCTTCGACCTCCGGGCCGAACTGCCCCTGCGCGCCACCCTCGTGGAGGTCTCGCCCGACGACCACGTGCTGATCCTCCTGCTGCACCACATCACCACCGACGAGTGGTCCGACCGCCCCTTCCTGCGCGACCTCGCCACCGCCTACGCCGCCCGCCGCTCCGGCGAGGCCCCCGGCTTCCGGCCGCTGCCCGTGCAGTACGCCGACTACGCGCTGTGGCAGCGGCGTCTGCTCGGCGACCCGGCCGACCCTTCGAGCCGGGCCGCCCGGCAGCTGGCGTACTGGCGCACCGCCCTCGACGGCGCCCCCGAGGAGATCGAGCTGCCCACCGACCGGCCCCGGCCGGCCAGGCCCGCGTTCACCGGCGCCGAACTCGACGTGCGCTTCGGCACGGAGGTCCACCGGGCCCTGAGGAGGCTGGCCCGGGAGAACGGCGCCAGCATGTTCATGGTGACCCATGCCCTGGCCGCCGCCCTGCTGCACCGGCTCGGAGCCGGCACCGACATCCCGCTCGGCGCACCGATCGCCGGGCGCGGCGACGAGGCCCTCGACGACCTGGTCGGCTTCTTCGTGAACACCCTGGTACTGCGCACCGACCTCTCCGGCGACCCCTCCTTCACCGGTCTGCTGACCCGCGTCCGCGACACCGACCTCGCGGCGTTCTCGCACGCCGACGTGCCGTTCGAGTCCGTCGTCGAAGCCCTCAACCCGGTGCGGTCCCTCGCCCGCAACCCGCTGTTCCAGGTGATGGTCGGCCACCACACCCGCGGCGGCGACCTGCCCGGCATGCCCGGACTCACGGTCGAGGACGTGCCGTTCCGCATCCGGTCCGCCAAGTTCGACCTCGTCCTCAGCTTCACCGAGCACACTCCGGACGCGGACGGACCGGGGTCGCTGAGCTGCCGGCTGGAGTACGCGACCGAGCTGTTCGACCGGGAGACCGCCGAGAGGATCGGCGACAGGCTGCTCCTGCTGGCCGCCGCGGTCGCCGCCGCACCCGACCGGCCGCTCTCCGGCGCCGGCATCCTCGCCCCGGGCGAACGCGACCTCGTGCTCACCGGGTTCAACGACACCGCACGCCCGGTGGACGACGCGTCGCTGCCCGCGCTCATCGCCCGGCAGACCGCGCAGCGCCCCGGCGCCGTGGCCGTCGCCGAGCGTTCCGGGCAGCTGGACTACGCGGAACTCGACGCCCGCTCCAACCGGATCGCCCGCCTGCTGGCCGGTCGCGGCGTGGGCGCCGAGGACATCGTGGGCGTGGCGGTCCCCCGTTCCGCCGACATGGTCGCGACCGTCGTCGCCGTCCTCAAACTCGGTGCCGCCTTCCTCCCGCTGGATCTGGTCCACCCGGCCGACCGGCTCGCCTACATGATCGAGGACAGCGGAGCGGCCCTCGTCGTCGCCACCGAACAGGTCGCCGGGAAGATCCCCGCCGTGCCGGGCACCCCCGTCGTCCTCCTGGACGCGCCCGCGACGGCGGCCGAACTCGGCTCCCTGCCGGCCGCGTCCCCCGGAACCCCGCCCCCCGGCCTCGACCAGGCCGCCTACGTCATCTACACCTCCGGCTCGACCGGCAGGCCCAAGGGCGTCGTCGTCTCCCACGACGGGATCGCCGGCCTCGTCGCCACCGCCGTCGACCGGATGGGGCTGCGCCGCGACAGCAGGGTGCTCCAGTTCGCCTCCGTCGGCTTCGACGTCTTCGTCTTCGAACTGGTCATGGCGCTCTGCCACGGCGGCACCCTCGTCCTCGTCCCGGACGAGGCGCGCGTCGCGGGGCCCGCGCTGACCGACTTCCTCGCCGCCCGGCGCATCACCCACATGATCCTGCCGCCCTCCCTCGTCTCCGCCCTGCCCCCGGGCTGCGACCTGCCCGCGGGATCGACCGTCCTGGTCGGCACGGAGACGGTGCCGCCGGACCTGTTCACCCGCTTCCCTGACGCCGACCTGATCTGCGCGTACGGGCTCACCGAGGCGACCGTCAACTCCACGCTCTGGAACGCCCGCGAGGCCGGCGCCCGGCCCGCCGGCCGCGTCCCCATCGGCCGCCCCGACCCCAACACCGTCTGCTACGTGCTGGACCGGACGCTGCAACCCGTCCCGCCCGGCGTCGTCGGCGAGCTCTACGTCGCCGGACGCGGCCTCGCCCGGGGCTACCTCGGCAGGCGCGCGCTGACCGCCGAACGCTTCGTCGCGGACCCCTACGGACCGCCCGGCACGCGGATGTACCGCACCGGGGACCGGGCCCGCTGGCGCGCGGACGGCAACCTCGACTTCGTGGGACGCGCGGACGACCAGGTGAAGATCCGCGGCTTCCGCGTCGAACTCGGCGAGATCGAGGCCGCGCTCGCCGCGCACCCGGCCGTCGCACAGGCCGCCGTCGTCCCCGAACGCGACGGCGACATCGTCCGCCTGGTCGCCTACACCGTCGCCGAGCCGCCGCCCGGAGACCTCCCGGCGACGGACTCCGGCTCCGGCGCGGGGCGGTCCGGCTCCGCGCACTCCCGCTCCGGCGCGGCGCACTCCGGCCCCGGCGCGGCGCACTCCGGCCCCGGCGACGAGCCGGGGCCCGGCGCCGCCGGCCGGCCCGCGGCCGACCCGCAGGCGCTGCGCGCCCACGCCGCGGGACTGCTGCCCGAGTACATGGTGCCCGCCCTGGTCGTCGCCCTGGACGGCCCGCTGCCGCTGACACCCAACGGCAAACTGGACCGCAAGGCCCTGCCCGCACCCGACTGGGCCTCCCTCACCGGGGCCGACCGCCCGGACACGCCGACGGAGCGCCGGCTCGCCGGCCTCTTCGGCGAGATCCTGCGGCTGCCGGACGTCGGCGTCCACGACAACTTCTTCGCCCTCGGCGGTCATTCGATGGCCGTGATGCGGCTCCTCGCCCGCATCCGCACCGAGTTCGGCGCCGAACTCGGCGTCCGGGACGTCTTCGACGCCCCGACCGTGTCCCGCATCGCCGCGGCGCTGGCATCGGCGGCCGCCGCCCGGCCGGCGCTGCGCCCGTCCGGCGCACGCGGCCCGGCGGACACCGCGCTGCCCGCCGCCCCGGCCCAGCGGTGGCAGTGGACGTCGCTGCGGCGCCATCGCGTCCACGACCACGCCCTCGCGCTGGGCGCGCCGCCCGGCGGTTTCGACGCCGAGGCGCTCGCCGAGGCGGTGGCGGACCTCGTCGCCCGCCACGAACCCCTGCGCACCGCCTTCACCCCCCATCCCTCCGGCGTGCCGCGGCAGCGCCCGGCCGCGCCCGGGGCACTGGTCCGCGAGAGCTGCCCCGACCCCGGCACGCGCCTTCGCGAACTCGCCGCCGCCGCACCGGACGCGTCCAAGGGCGCGCCGTTCGCCGCCACGCTGCTCACCGGGCCCGACGGCGCGCAGACCCTGCTGCTGACCGCGCACCACCTCGCGGTGGACGAGTGGTCGGTCGTGCCGCTCTTCCGCGACCTCACCACCGCCTACGCCGCGCGGGCCGCCGGCCGCGCGCCCGCCTGGGAACCCCTGCCGGTGACGTACTCCGACTACACGGTCTGGGCCGGTGGACTCCTCGGCGACCCCGCCGATCCCGGCAGCACGGCCGCCCGGCAGCTCGACTGGTGGCGCGGCACCCTGCGGGACGTGCCCGAACACATCGCGCTGCCGACCGGACCGGGCCGCCCCGAGGGCTCCGGAGAGCCGTACGCCTTCGTCCTCGACGAGGAGCTCCACGAGGCCGTCGACCGGCTCGCGCACGCCACCGGCACCAGCATGTTCATGGTCCTGCACGCCGCCCTGGCGGCGCTGCTCACCGCGCACGGCGCGGGCACCGACCTGCCGATCGGCACCATGGTCGCCGGACGGTCCGACGAACGGCTGGCCGACCTCGTCGGCTGCTTCGGCGGGACGGTGGTCCTGCGCACCGACACCGGCGGCGACCCCGCCTTCTCCCGGCTGCTGGAGCGGGTGCGCGAGACCACCCTCGGCGCCCTGGACCACCAGGACGTCCCCTTCGACGACGTCGTCCGCGCGGCCGGTCTGCCTCCGGGCGGGCCGCAGGTCGTGCTCATCCACCACGAGCAGGCCGACCTCGCCGAACTGGAGGGCGGCATGGGCACGTTCCACGTGGTCCCGACGGGGCCGCCCAGGACGGACCTCGTGCTGGGGTTCCACGAGCCGCGCGGCGCCGGCCCGGTGCACTGCGAACTCCACGGACCGGCGGACGCCCCGCGCCTCGCCGCCGGCCTCACGGCGCTGCTGCGGCACGCCGTGGACCACCCCCACCGACCCCTCTCCCAGCTGTCCCTCACCACACCCCCTCCGAGGAGCGACGACGCATGACCGCCACCAACCCGTTCGAGGACCCGCAGGGCCGCTTCCTCGTGCTCGTCAACGACGAGAACCAGCACTCGCTGTGGCCCGTGTTCGCCGAGATCCCGCCCGGCTGGCGCACCGTGTTCGGCGAGGACACCCGCGAGGCCTGCCTGTCCTACGTGGAGACCCACTGGACGGACCTGCGCCCGGCGAGCCTGGTCGCCCGCATGTCCTGAGGACGCGGGGGCGTGCCCCCGCGAGCCGCCCCCGCCCGGGTCCGTGCGTCCGCGGGACGACCCGCTGACGCACGGCGGGGAGGGTCACCCGGTGTGAACACCGCGCCCCGGGCGGGGCCGGGGGACCGGAACACGGGTAACGTCGCCCGGGTGATCGCCGATCCGTCCCGATCCGACGACGCCCGGGAGACGTTGATGACCGTCCTGCCGCTCCGCGACCCGCACGCCCCCACGACCCGGGGGGCGGCGGCATGAGCCCGGAGACCGTGGAACTCACCCCGGTGGCACGGGTGGTGGGCGGCCGCACCGAGGTGTTCGAGGACGCCTGGGGCGGCAGCGAGGCCGTGATCCGGCTGGACGAGGCGTTCCGGGAGCGGTCGCCGTTCCTCGGGCTGGAGGACTTCTCCCACCTCGAAGTCGTCTTCGTCTTCGACCGGATCGCGCCCGGCGCCGTGCGCACCGGCCCGATCCCGCCGCGCGGGCAGCCGGACGGAGCACCCGTCGGCGTCTTCGCGCACCGGGGCCCGTACCGGCCCAACCGGCTCGGCGTCTCCCGCTGCCGGCTGCTCGGCGTCGACGGGCTCGACCTCCACGTCGTGGGGCTGGACGCGCTCGCCGGGTCGCCGGTGCTCGACATCAAGCCCTACATGGCCGAGTTCGCCCCGTCCGAGCCCGTCGTCCAGCCCGCCTGGAGCACCCGCCTGATGAGCCGCTACTACTGACGCCGCAGCCGCCGGCCGCCCGCCGAGGCCCCCGCCGCGGCCTCCGCCGAGTGCCGCGAACCGCCCGTCGCCCCGCCCCGCGCCTCACGCCGGTCGCCCACCGCGCCGACCGCTCACCGCGCCGACCGCTCACCGCGCCGACCGCTCACGTCGCCGGGGACTCCGGGGACTCCGGGGTCCCGCGGCCCGCCGACCACGCCGCCCAGAGCGCCGCGTAACGCCCCCCGGCCGCGAGCAGTCCGGCGTGGGTGCCGCTCTCCACGACACGGCCCTCGTCGAGGACGACGATCCTGTCCGCGGCGGCCGCCTGCGGCAGCCGGTGGGCGACCAGCAGACCCGTACGCCCCTCCAGCGCGTTCTCCGCCGCACGTTCCAGCACCCGCGCTCCCGCGCTCCCGGCGTCGGCGGTCGCCTCGTCCAGAATGGCGACGGGGAGTCCGGCGAGGACGAGGCGGGCGAGGGCCAGCTGCTGCGCCTGGGTGACGGTGAGGCGGTGGCCGCCCTCGCCGACGACGGTGTCCACCCCCTGCGGCAGGGCCCCGGCCCACTCCAGCGCCCCGACCCGCTCCAGCGCCGCCCGCACCTCGGCGTCGGACGCCGAGGGCCGCGCGAGGCGGAGGTCGTCGGCGAGCGGCCCGGCGAAGACGTGGACCTCCTGGCTGATCATCGTCACGGCACGCCGCACCCCGGCCGGACCCAGCTCCCGCGTGTCGACACCGCCCAGCACGATCACTCCGCCGGACGGCTCGTGGACTCCCGCGATCAGCTTCGCCAGCGTCGTCTTGCCGGCCCCGCTCGCACCGACCAGGGCGACCCGCTCCCCGCTGCGCACGTCGAGATCGACCTCGTGCAGGACGGGATGCCCGGGGGCGTACGCGTGGCTGAGCGCGTCGACCTTGACGGAACCGTCGACCGGGACGGCCCGCCCGTCCGGCTCGCGTTCGGCGGGCAGCTGCGAGACGCCGACGAGCCGGGCGAGCGAGGCGCCCGCCGACTGCGCCTCGTCGATGAGGAAGAGCGCCGCGTTGAGGGGGTTGAACAGGCCGTGGAAGTACAGCGCGGCGGCCGTCGCCGTGCCGATGCTCACGGCGTCGTCGCGCACCAGCACGAAGCCGGTCGCGAGGACGGAGGCCAGGCCGACGAACTCGGCGGCGTTGAGCCGGGAGAAGAAGCCCGACACGAGGCGGCTGCCGCGCAGCGAGAGCCGGACGGCCGCCTCGGACCGTTCCCGCAGCAGGCCGGAGTGCGCGTCGCCCAGCCGGAACGCGCGGACGGTCCGCACACCGCCGATGCTGTCCAGCAGCTGGTGCTGGAGCGCTCCCGACGCCACCCGGTGCGCCGCGTACACGCGGGAGGCACGCGGCATGTACCAGCGCACGGTCAGCACGTGGACGGGCACCACGGGAAGCACGGCGAGCAGGAAGCGCCAGTCCAGGACGGCGAGTCCGGCCGTGGTCAGGACGATCGTGAGGAGCGCGCCGCTGAACTCCGGAAGGGCCTGGCGCACCGCCTTGGTCGTCACCGTCACGTCGCCGGTCACCCGTGAGGTCAGGTCCCCGGACCCCGCCTGCTCGACCCGGTCGAGCGGCAGGTGCAGCGCCCGCGCCACGAACTTCTCGCGCAGGCCCGCGAGGACCGTCTCGCCGAGCCGCGCCACGAGCGCGTTGCCGACCGCGGTCGCGAGGCCCCGGGCCACGGCGACGGCCAGCAGCAGGACCATCGGCAGCGTCAGCGCGGCGGTGCCCCGCTGCTCGACGACGAGGTCCACGACACGGCCGAGGAGGGGCGCGGTCAGCAGCCCGATCGCCGTGCCGGCGACGAGCACGGCCGCGGCCGCGGCGGCGAGCAGCCGGTGGCCGTGCAGCAGCGCGCCGAGCGCCGCGAGGGTCTCCCGGGCCGTCGCGGTGGGCAGCAGTGCGCGCTCCGGCGGACCGGCGGGCGGCGACTCGTCCGTCATCTGCTCTCCTTCGTCCGTCCCGTGGCCGAGACCGTGGCCGTGATCGTCCCGGCCCCGTCGGCGGTGCGCGGGGCGTCCGGACCCGGTGTCCGGTGCGGGGCGCAGGCACGGCCCGTCATGCCAGCACCGCCGACCGGTACGCCGCGTCGCCGGCCACGAGGTCGCCGTGGCTGCCCTCCGCTCGCACCGCACCCCCGTCGAGGACCACCACCCGGTCCGTGACGGCGAGCAGCGCGGGGCTCGTGGTCACCAGAACCGTGGTGCGCCCCCGGCGGAGTTCCCTCAGCCGGGCGGCGACGCGGGCCTCGGTGACCGCGTCCACGGCGGTCGTCGGGTCGTGCAGCACCAGCACCGGCGGATCGGCCGCGAGCGCCCTGGCCAGCGCCACCCGCTGGCGCTGGCCGCCGGAGAGGGACCGTCCCCGCTCGGTGAGCAGGGTCCGTCCGCCGTGCGGCAGCGTCCGCGCCACGTCGTCGGCGGCAGCGGCGGCGAGGGCGGGCCCGAGCGCCGCGTCGTCGAGGCCCGTGCCGGCCCGCACGTTGTCCAGCAGGCTGCTCTCGAACAGGTCGGCGTCGTGGTGCGCCACCAGGACGGTGCGTCGCACGGCGTCCGGGTCGAGCGCGGTCAGGGGATGTCCGTCGACGCCGATCTCCCCTTCGTCCGGGTCGGTCTCACGTCCCAGGCAGCGCAGCAGGTCGGCGGCCTCGGCCGGGTCGCGGGCGACCACCCCGAGCAGTTCGCCGGGAGCGGCATCGAGGTCCACACCCCGCAACGCGCCGTGGACGACGCCGCGCAGCGCGAGCCGTCCCGCGGCCGCCCCCTCGCCCGGCGCGTGCGCGTCCTCGCTCCCGGTGCCGGCGGCGGGGGCCGCCCCCGTGGTCACGGCCGGCGGCGAGGCCAGCACCTCGGCGATCCGGTCGGCGGAGGCGCGGCCCTGCGCGAACTCCCCGCTGACGTAGGTCAGGAGCTGGAACGGGCCCAGCAGGAACTGGGCGAGGCCCACGGCGGCGACCAGTTCACCCACACTGATCAGGTCGCGCATCGCCAGATGGGCGCCGACCAGGGCGATGGCGACGATGAACATGCCCGTCAGGACGAGGATCGCGCCGTCGTGCCAGGCACGGCTGACGGCGGCCCGCAGCGCGGCGGCCAGCGACGCGCGGCTGGTGCCCCGGTAGCGGGACACCGCGGCGGCCTCGGCCCCGATCCCCTTGAGGACCCGCAGCCCGGCGACGAGATCGGCCGCCACCCCGGAGGCGTGCGCGGCGCGTTCCTGCTCGACCTCGCTGCGGCGTTCCAGCGGCCTGCTGATCCGGTGTCCCGCCCACAGCAGCGGCGGCACACCGAGCAGGATCAGCAGCCCGAGGGGCACCGAGATCCGCAGCAGGGCGACGGCGCTGACGGCGAGCCCGGCCAGCGCGGCCGCCGCGTACGGGACGGCCGCCGCGACGGCGCCGACCCGTGCCGCGTCCCCGGTGGCCAGTGCGGTCAGCGCGCCGGGCAGCCGCCCGGTGTCGGCCCCGCCGCGCGGGTCGAGCACCCGGTCGCCCAGCTCGCCGCGCAGCCGGTGCGCCGCGTGCTCGCCCGCCGCGTCGGTGATCCTCGCGGAGGTCCGGTAGCAGGTGGAGAGGGCGAGGAACAGGACCCCGAGGACCAGCAGCCACCGCAGCAGCACGGGGGCGTCGCCGGTGGCCACGGCCTCGTCGATCACCAGGCCGATGACGACGGGCACCAGCACCTCGCACGCCTGGTGGCCCATGCCCAGCAGCGAGGCGGTCACGACGCGCCGTCGCTGTCCCGCGATCGCGGTGCGCAGGACGGCCCGTCCGGCACGTCCTTCTGCGGGCATGCGGCACCTCCACGGGAGCGTCGGTCGGTCGGCCGATGTTACTCCAACCGGGGGGCCGCGCAGGGCCGTCCGACGGGTCCGGCCGTCCTTCGGCCACCGGGGTACGCCGCCGTTGACCAGCGACGCAGGCTGCGCTTAGGCTCCCCTCACTAGCGGGTGCCGTCCCACCGCCGGAGAAGCCCTGTGGCGCTCTGAGAGGAGCCCCCGTGCTCGACACGAGGCTGACCAACGCCCGTTTCCTGACCATGGACCCGGACCGGCCCGTCGCCCGCGACCTCGGGATCTGGCGCGGACGGATCGTGGGCCTGGACGAGGCCGTCACCTCGCTGCCCGCGCGCGAGGTCGTCGACCTCCAGGGCGCCACCGTGCTGCCCGGATTCATCGACAGCCACGTCCACATGGCCTGGACCGGGCTGAAGGCGGCGACCGCCGACGTCGCGCCGTGCGAGCGCGCGGAGGACGTGCTCGCCGTCGTCGCCCGCGCGGCCGAGGGCCTGCCGCCCGACGCCTGGGTCGACGTCGCCGGCTACGACCAGCGGGCGCTCGGCCGCCATCTGACGGCAGCCGAACTCGACGCGGCCGCAGGCGGGCGCAAGGTGTTCCTGATGCACGACTCGGGCCACGCCTGCGTCGTCAGCAGCGCGGTGCTCGCCCTGCTGCCCGCGGACGTCCTGCCGTCCGAGGGCTTCCTCGCCGAGAGCGCCATGACCGCCGCCCGCCGGCTGCGGCTGCCGTACGCGCAGCAGGAGGTCGCCGACGCCGTCGAACGCGCGGCCCGCACCTGCCTCGCCGAGGGGGTGACCGCCGTCGCCGAGGCGGGTATCGGCGGAGGCCTGCTCGGGCACACCCCGGTCGAGCTGGGCGCGTACCAGCTCCTGCGCGACCAGGGACGGCTGCCGCTGCGCGTCCAGCTGATGGCGGCCGGAGACACCCTGCGCCCGGTCGCCGCGCACGAGGCCGACGGGATGACCCGTGCTCTCGGCCTCGGCCTGCGCACCGGGTTCGGCGACGACTGGCTCTCGGTCGGCGCGCTGAAGGTCTACACCGACGGCGGGATGATGGCCCGTACCGCCGCACTCACCGAGCCCTACGAAGGCACCACCCTGACCGGGGAGTTCGGGGACGACCCCGAGCGGATCGCGGAGACGGTCCTCGCCGGACACCTGGCCGGGTGGCAGCTCGCCGTCCACGCCATCGGCGACCGCGCGGTCGACCTCGCGCTCGACGCGCTGGAGCGCGCCCAGCGCGTCCGGCCCCGCCCCGGCGCACGCCACCGCATCGAACACGCCGGCCTGGTCCGGCCCGACCAGCTGCCCCGCTTCGCCGCCCTCGGCGTCGCCGCCGTGGTCCAGCCGGCCTTCCTGCACTCCTTCGGCGACGACTACTCCGCCGTCATGGGCCCCGTACGGGCCCCGTGGATGTACCGGGGGCGCGCCTTCCTCGACCACGGGATCACCCTGGTCAGCAGCTCCGACCGGCCGGTCACCGACGGAGCACCGCTGAGGGCCGTGCAGTTCATGGTCGAGCGGGCCTCCGCGTCCGGCCTTCCGGTCGGCCCCGACGAGGCGGTCACGGTCGAGGAGGCCCTGCGTGCCTGCACGGTCGCCGGCGCCTGGGCCTGCCACTGGGAGGACAGCGCGGGCAGCCTCACCCCCGGCAAACGCGCCGACCTCGTCGTCCTCGGCGACGACCCCCGGAGCGTCGACGTCTCGCGCATCGCCGCCGTCGAGGTGGTGGCCACCGTCGTGGACGGGGCGGTCGCGGCGGGCGCACTGGCCTGAGGGACGTCCGCCGGCACGCCGCTCGGCGGCGGCCCGCCCGGCCCCTGGGCGCGCGGTGCGCACGCGGTCGCGCTCCGCGCCGGGGAGGCCGTGCCTGCCCGGCCGGTGCGCCCCGCTCACGACGCCCCGCTCCGGACGACGCCCCGCGATGCGACGCCCGGGTCAGCCCGCGCCCTCCGTGAGGTCGCCCCGCAGCCGTCGCGCCCGCAGCACCAGGAGCATCTCGAAGCGGCGGTCGGCGTCGTCCAGCGCGGGCCCCCACAGTTCGCGGATCTGGCGGAGCCGGGAGCGGGCCGTCTGAGGGTGGATGCCGAGGCGCTGCGCCACCTCGGGCGCCCCGCCGGAGGTCTCGATCCAGGCGAGCAGCGTCATGGCGAGGCGCCGCTCCTGGGCCGGGCTCATCCCTTCCAGCGGGGCCAGCAGGCGCACCGCGGCCGCGTCGATCAGCTCCTGGGAGGGCAGCAGCACCAGTTCCTCGGTGCGCTCCGTGCAGTGCAGCACCTCGCCCGGGGGCAGCTGTCCGCTCTCCACGAGGCGTACGGCCGTCTCGGCCCAGCGCAGCGAGACCGCCGCCGACGCCAGCGGCACCGACGGCCCGATCGCCCCGGACCAGCCGGCGGCGGCGCGGCTGAGGAGTTCGGCGCGGCCCGCGGTGTCGGGCTCCGGGATCACCAGCCGGGGGCGCTCGCTCTCCATGTCGAGGAGCACGCCCTGTTCGAAGGCGGGGGCGACCGCCTCCCGCGCCGGGCGGATGAGCAGGCCCACGGCGACGGTCTCCGGCACCTCCCAGCCGATCCGGGCGGCGCGTTCGCCGAGCACGTCCGCCGGTTCGCCGCGGTGCTCGGCCAGCAGCACGTCGATGAGCCTGCGCTGCAGGCGCAGCCGTTCGCCCGCGCGGCGGGCCTCGGCCTCGGCGTAGCCGCGGAGCGACTGCTCGACGAGCCCGTCCAGGTAGGCGAACCCGGACTCGGCCACCTCGTACATGGCGGCCGGGGCGATGTCGACCTGCTGGCCGATCTCCGCGAACCGCCGCCAGGCGAGACGCATGCCGAGGCGGTAGACGGCCTGGAGGGAGTCGAGGCTGCGCCCGACGCGCACCTCGCCCCGCCCGAACTCCTGGAACATCACCGGCGGGACGCGGGGATGGTGGGCGCCTGCCGCGAGGTTGTGGACGAAGCCCTCGATGGCCCGCCGGATGCCGACGAGGGCGAGCGGGGTCCCGGAGTCGTCCTCGACGAGGCGCAGATGGGGGAAGGCCCGGCGGATCTCCGCCAGGATCGAGTCCGCCAGCTCGCCCGACTCGGCCAGCAGCCGTGACGAGAAGCGGTCGGCCTGGGACTGCGGCACCTCGCTCCACGCGGAGCGGATCACCGGGCGGGCGGGGCGGTGTCGTAGCTGACGAGCGGTGTGTTCGGCTGCTCGGGCGGAGTGTTCAGCAGCGCCACTGCTCCGTACGACGTGGCGACGGCGAGGGCGGCCGCGGCGATCACGGTCACCGCGGCTGCGAGCGTTCTGCGCATAGTCGGGTCAGCTCCTTGCTGGAGACGATCCCACCGGTCGCCGGCCCCCACCGGCTGAACGCACAGTGTCGACATGACATTGACAATCCGTCAAGAGCGGACCTACCGTCGGGGCGCCTGAGGGCTGACCGGCCCGGGGTCCGTGCGCTCCTTCTCGACTGCCTCGATCCAGGAGAGCCCGGATGCGCCGCACCGCTTCACCGCTGTCCCTCGCCCTGCTGGGCGCCGGGACGTTTCTGCTCGTCCTCGCACCACTGCTGCTCGCCCATGTGCTGCCGCAGGCCAAGCGGACGCCCGTCGACATCGACACGACCACCGTCTTCACCGGCACCGGCAGCTACTTCGACACGGCGCGGCTCGCGACCGTGGACGGGGAGCGGATCACCATCACCCGGCAGGTGCGCGGCGACGTCGCCGACAGCCTGCGCAGCGGCCACGCCGTCTGGGACGTCTCCACCTCCGTCGACACCGACCGCACCCTGCCCGCCGCCGATGTGCGCGACTCCCTCCAGTGGACCCTGGAGCGCTGGGTCACCGACCGCGTCACCAACGAACCGGTGCACTGCTGCGAGGAGTCGCCCGTCTTCGACGGCGAGGCGTACCTGAAGTTCCCCTTCGACGTGGAGGAACGCGGCTACCGCTGGTGGGACGGCACCCTCGGCGGTGTCGTCCCGCTCCGGTACGAGGGCCGCACACGGGTCCAGGGCCACGAGGGTCTGCGCTTCACGGGCACCGTCGCACCGACCCGCACCGGGGTGCGGCAGGTGCCCGGCCGGCTCGTGGGCCGCCCGCGCACCCCCCAGGTGCTGGCCGAGGAGTGGTACGCCAACAGCGGCATCGAGCTGGTGGCCGACCAGCGCACCGGGCGCATCCTGTACGCGGCGATCGGACCCCGCAAGACGCTCCGCGCGCCGGGGTCGGACGAGGACGCGGTGGTGCTGCTGGCCGGCGCGAAGATCGCCTTCACCGAACGCACCCAGCGGCAGCAGGTGGCCCTCGCCTCGGCGGACGGCAGAAAGCTCGCCCTGCTCTCCGGGCCGGTGCCCGCCGGGGCGGGCGCGCTCGGCGCGCTGCTCGCGGTCGCGGGCGCCGTCCTGCTGGTCCGGGGCCGGGGTTCAGGGCGCCGGGACGAGCAGGGGCCCGCGGTACTCACCTGATGACGAATCTGCTCACCCGAGTTCGGGCGAAGTTGTCATACCGGTGAGTAGCCGCGCGACGATCACCTGACGAACACTGACGGTCCCCACCTCAGCACGTTCCCCACCGGTCGCCCCCTCCCTGTCCGCCACGACCCCGGTCCGCCACCGGACCACCCCGAGCCCCACCGCGCACCACACCCACCGCGCACCGCCACCCACACGCCCCACCGCGCACCACACCCACCGCGCACCACACCACCACCGCACCGCCCCCACCGCGCACCGCCACCCCGATCACCACCGCGCACCGCCACACCACCTGCCCCGCGGCACGCCGTCCGCCGGCCCGCCGTCCACCGGCGGGCCGCGCGCGGCCCGTGCCGGCCACCGGGCCCGCCGCGGCCCGGCCCCCGCCACCGGCGGTGCCGCAACCCTCCGCACCCAGCAACGAGTTGGAGCACGCAATGCCCCAGCACGTCCGTCCGCCACGCCTCGCGGCTCCGCCGGCCGCGAGCGCGCACCCGCCCGCCGCCCCGTCCGACGGGAACGTGTCCCTTCCGGCGCCCGGCGCCGTCGCCCCACCCCGGCGGATCGTCTTCCTCGCCCACCGCGACCTCGGAAACCGGTCCGCGGGCGGCTCCGAACTCCTCGTCGACCAGCTGGCCACGGGACTCACCGCCGCCGGCCACGAGGTCACCCTGCTGTGCGGGGGACCGGCCGCGCGCCGCTCCTACCGGGTGGTGTCGGCCGGCTCCGAGTACGGCCACTTCCTCGGCGCCCGGTCCGCGTTCGCCCGCCGGATCGGCTCCTGCGACCTGCTGGTCGAGGTGTGCAACGGGATGCCGTACCTCGCCCCGCTCTGGCACCGCGGACCCACCGTCTGCCTGGTCAACCATGTGCACACCGATCTGTGGAGCATGCGCTTCCCGGGCCCGGTCGCACGGTTCGGCCGGCGGCTGGAGCACTGGGCCCTGTCACGGGCGCACCGCGGCAACCTGCTGGTCGCCGTGTCGCCGTCGACGGCCGGGGAGCTGCGGGCGATCGGCGTCCCCCAGGAGCGCCTGAGGGTCGTGCACAACGGCGTCGACGAACCCGGCATGCGCACCCCGCGCTCGGCCGCACCCCAGTTCACCGCGCTCGGCAGGCTGGTCGACTACAAGCGCCTCGACATGCTGCTGCGTCTGTGGGAACGGGTGCGCCCGGTGACGGGCGGCCGCCTGGTGATCGTCGGGGACGGCCCCGAACGCGCCCGGCTGGAGCGGCTGGCGGGCCCCGGCACGGTCTTCACCGGCCGGGTGTCGGAGGAGGAGAAGCACCGGCTGCTCTGCGAGTCCTGGCTGCTGCTGCACCCCGCGGCGGTCGAGGGCTGGGGCCTGGTGATCACCGAGGCCGCCGCCCGGGGCACCCCGGCGATCGGCTTCGACGTGCCGGGACTGCGGGACTCCGTGCAGGACGGCGTCACCGGCGTCCTGGCCCGGGGCGAGTCGGCGTTCGCCGCCGCGTGGTGCACCCTCGCGCTGGACCACGCCCGGCGCGAGGAGATGGGCAAGGCCGCGTCCGAGCGGGCCGCCGCGTACCGGTGGGGCGCCACCGTCGCCGGGTTCCGCGCGGTCGCGGCCGAGGCGGTGGCCCGGTCCGGGGCGCCGGGGGGCGCCCCGGACCCGGCGTCCCCGGGCACCGCCGCGCACGGCGCCCGCCCGGGGCGGCAGCCGCACCCCGGCGTGCAGGACCGCCCCGGACGGGGCACGGGATCCGGCGGTGCACGCGCGTGAAGGACCCCTCGTTCCGCCGCTCGCTCGCCCTCTTCCGCGCCTTCATGCGCGAACAGGACGACCCGGCGACCGCCTACACCCTGCTGGCACGCGACGCGGCCGACCAGGTCGAGCGGTACATGCGCCTCGACGGCCGGGTGGTCGCCGACGTGGGCGGCGGGGCGGGCCACTTCACCCGCGAGTTCCGCCGGCGCGGCGCACAGAGCTACCTCTTCGAGCCGGACCCGGCCGAACTGGACGGCGCCCCGCGCGAGGTGACGGTGCTGGCCGACGGCTACCTGCTGCCGCTCGCAGACGGCGCCGCCGACCTCTGCTTCTCCTCCAACGTCCTCGAACACGTCGCCGACCCCGGCACCTTCCTCAGCGAGATGGCGCGGGTCACCCGGCCGGACGGCCTGATCTACGTGTCCTTCACCAACTGGCTCTCCCCGTGGGGCGGCCACGAATGGGCGCCCTGGCACTACCTCGGCGCCGACCGGGCGCGCAGGCGCTACGAACGGCGCACCGGTCGGCCGGCCAAGCACCGGCTCGGCGACAACCTCTTCCCCATCGGCGTCGGGCAGACGCTGCGGGACGTCCGCGCACGGGACGACGTGCGGATCGTCTCGGCCCGCTCGCGCTACTGGCCGGTGGTCCCGGAGCTCGTGCCCCGGCTGCCGTACCTGCGCGAAGTCGCCACCTGGAACCTTCTCCTCATTCTCCGGCGGTGTCCATGACCAGCACGCTCCCCGCCCGTCCCCCCGCCGCGCCACCGGGCCCCGGCCCCTCGGCGGCGACCGGCCCGGCGGCCCGTCCCCGCTCACGGCGCTGGCTGCTCGGCTTCTGGGCCGCCGCCTTCGCGGCGTTCCTGGCCGCGGCGCCGGGACGGATGACGTTCGAGACCAAGCTCGGCGTGGTCACCGACCCCTGGCGCTTCATCACCGACCTGGGCAGCCTGTGGCACGACCGGGCGGGCTTCGGCGGGATCGCGGACCAGTACGTCGGCTACGCCGTCCCGATGCTGCCGTTCCACGCGGCGGCCGACCTCGTCGCGATGCCCGTGTGGCTGGCCGAACGCCTGTGGCTCTCCCTCGTGGTGACCTGCGCCTTCTGGGGCGCGCTGCGCCTCGCCGAGCGGCTGGGCGCCGGCTCCGACCGCAGCCGGCTGCTCGGCGCGGCGGTCTACGCGCTGTGGCCCGCGTACACCGTCGTCGTCGGCTCCACCTCGGCCGCCGCCCTGCCCGGCGCCGTACTGCCCTGGGTGCTGCTGCCGCTCGCCGACGCCCGCTTCTCGCCCCGCGTGACCGCGGCGCGCTCGGCGCTGATCGTGCCGCTGATGGGCGGGGTGAACGCCGCCTCCACGCTCGCCTCCCTGCTGCCGGTCGGCCTGTACCTGCTCAGCCGGCCGGCCGGACCGCGCAAGTGGCCGCTGATCGCCTGGTGGGCACCGTTCGTGGTGATGGCCACCGCCTGGTGGATCGTCCCGCTGCTGCTCCTCGGCACCTACGGCGAGAACTTCATGCCGTACGTGGAGACCTCCCAGACCACCACCGCCACCATGTCCGCGACCGAGGTGCTGCGCGGCGCGGGCAACTGGGTCGCCTACCTCAACTTCGGGGAGGCGTGGCTGCCGGCCGGCTGGGCCGTGGCGACCTCGGCCCTGATGATCGGGTGCTCCGCGCTCGCCGCCGCCCTCGGGCTCGCGGGGCTCGCCCGCCGGGACCTGCCGGAGCGGCGCTGGCTGGTGCTCACCGCCGCGACCGCCGCGCTGATCACGCTCGCCGGCTACGGCGGCGCCCTCGGCGGACCGTTCCACGGCGTCGTGCAGGACCTGCTGAACGGACCCCTGGTGCCGTTCCGCAACATCTACAAGTTCCAGACCGGCCTCGCGCTCGCGCTCGCACTCGGCCTCACCCACCTGGCCGCGCACGCCGCCCCGCCACGGGTACGGCGCCTCGCCCCGGCGCTCGCCGCGTTCGCCGTGCTGCCGGGCCTCGCCCTGCCGTACCTCACGGGCGCGATCCTGCAGCCGGGATCGTTCCAGAAGCTGCCCGCGTACTGGGAGACCACGGCCGACTGGCTGGCGGAGAACTCCGCCGACGACCGCGCCCTGGTCGTGCCCGCGACCGCCCACGGCATCTACACCTGGGGATCGCCCGTCGACCAGCCGCTCGACGTGCTGGCCTCCTCGCCCTGGGCGCAGCGCGACTACGTGCCGTTCGGCACCCCGGGCAACCGGCGCGCGATGGACGCGGTCGAACAGGCGCTCACCACGGGCGGCGAGGTGCCGGGCCTTGCCGCGTACCTCCACCGGGCGGGTCTCCACTACGTCGTCGTGCGGGGCGACCTCGACCCGGACCAGCTCGGCCACGTCCCCACCGCCACCGTGGTGCGCACCCTGGAGGCGTCCGGCTACCGGCGGGTGACCGGGTTCGGCCCGGTGACGACCGCCGGACGGATCGCCGACGACACACCGGTGCAGGTGGAGGCGCTGTTCCCGCGCCGCCGCGCGGTGGAGATCTACGAGCCGCCCGCCGACGTCGACCGCCCCGGCCGCTCCGCCGTCTCCCCGGCGGCCCGGACCGCCGTCGTCAGCGGCGGCCCCGAGAGCCTGCTGCCGCTGGGCGCCGACGGCACCCTCGACGGCCGGCCGGCGGTCCTCGCCGGCGACCGGCACCCCGGCGTCGAACGGCCGCCGCTGTACGCGGCCGGCGACGGCATGCGGCGCGCGGACACCCGCTTCGGACTGGTCAACTCCGGCACCTCGCACACCTACACGGCCGACGAGCGCAACCCCGCCGGATCGGTCCAGGACCCGGACGCCGCACCGCGCCGCATCCTGCCGCTGGAGGGCGAGGAGCACCAGACGACCGCCGTGCTGCGCGGGGCGGCGAAGGTCACCGCCTCGTCCGTCGGCAACTGGCTGTTCCACCTGCCGCAGTACGACCCGGTGAACGCCTTCGACGGCGACCCGGAGACCGGCTGGGCGGAGGGCTCGCCCGGCTCGCCGCAGGGCGAATGGGTGCGGATCGACTTCGCCGCACCGACCGCGGTCCCGGGCACGCTCCGGCTCACGCCGCTGCCGAGCGGCAACGTGCGCGCCGCGCCGACCTCCGTGCGGGTGGAGACCGACCTGGGCAGCCGGGTCAGCCCGCTGCGCCCGGACGGCACCGCGCAGGACGTGGCCGCGCCCGCCGGACAGGCCGCCTGGCTGAAGGTCACCGTCCTCGACTCCCAGCAGGGCCGGCCGGGGCTCACCGGCGCCGGCTTCGCGGAGATCGCGGTCCCCGGCGTCCAGGTGACCCGGATGCTCCAGCTGCCCGCGGACGCACCGAAGGACCCCGGCGACGCCGTGGTCTACTCGCTGCGGCGCGGCAGCGACCCCGGCGGACTGTCCGCCGTCGCCGCCGAGGCAGGACTGCACCGCCAGTTCGACGCGGCCAGGTCCGGCGACTACACCCTGCGCGCCACGGCGTTGCCGGTGCCGGGCGAAGCCCTGGACGAACTGCTGTTCTCCCTCACCGGACAGCGCGAGAAGATCCTCGTCTCCGCGGACTCCACGGCCCGCCTCGGCACCGACCTGAGCCCGCGCAACCTCACCGACGGCGACCTCACCACGGCGTGGATCGCCGGCGAGCGGCCGGTGCTGCACCTGCGCTGGCCCGAGAAGACCTCCGTCGGCGAGATGGTCCTCGCCGGGGCGGGCGGTCTGTCGACCCGCGCGGAGCAGGTGCAGATCAGCTCGCCGGACGGGACGGCGGTCGCCGCCGTGGACGAGAACGGCATGGCGCGGTTCGCCCCCATCACCACCGACCGGATGGACATCACCATCTCCCGGCAGGCCCCGCTGACACTCCACAACCCGGTCGCGGACGACCAGTTGCAGCTCCCGGTGGGACTGAGCGAACTGCACATCCCGGCACTGGAGAAGTACCGGTCCCCGCGGCCCGACCCGGAGAAGACGTTCAGCCTGCCCTGCGGCAAGGGCCCCGTCGTCTCGGTGGACGGCCAGTTCCTCGAGACCCGGGCCGAGGGCCGGGTACGCGACCTGACCGACCGCAGGCCGATCGCCGTGTCGCTCTGCACCGACGGCAGCCGGGTCGCACTCGACCGGCGCACCCACACCGTGGAGGCGGGCGACACGGGCCCGCTCGCCGTCGACTCCATCACCCTGACCAGCGGCGACACGGCCACCGAGGCCGCACCGCGCGGGGCGGGCACCCTGTCCGGCGACGGGGACCGGCGCACCGTCCGGGTCGGCGCGGGCGAGGCCGTCTACCTCCAGCTCCACGAGAACCACAACGCGGGCTGGAAGGCCGAACTCGACGGCGAGGAGCTCGCACCGGTGCGGCTCGACGGCTGGCAGCAGGGCTGGCTGGTACCCGAGGGCGACGGCGGCACGGTCACCCTGACCTACGAGCCGTCCCGGATCTACACCGCCGGGCTGACCGGCGCCGCTGTGCTGCTCCTGGCCCTGGCCGCCCTCGCGGTGGGCCGGCGCCGCCCGGACCACGCCGGCCCGCCGCCGGAGCCGCCCGCCCCCGGTCCGCTGCTGGGCGCCGTGGTGCTCGGCCTCGTCGCCGTGGCGGTGGCCGGCCCGGTCGCCCTCGTGGTGCCGGTCCTCGCCGTGGTGGCCTGGCTGCGGCCGGGACTCCTGGTGCCGGTGGCGTTCGCCGCCATGACCGCGGCGGGCGCGGTGGCGCTCACGGGCGGCGCGGAGGGACCCGCGGAGGGCCGCGGGGCCTACGGCGCCCTCGCGCAACTGCTCGCCCTCACCGCCCTGTTCGCGGCACTCGTCTCCGTCGCCCGGGACACCCGCCCCCGTGCGGCCCACCGCGCGGGCGGACCCCACCGGGCGGCCGGACCCGCCGGCCCGCCGGGGGACCGGGACGAGGCGGCCCCGCCGCCCGGCCCCGCGGACGCCCCGGTCCCCGCCGCCGGGCCGGGCCGCACGATCGGTCTCCGCAAACCGCCGTCACCATCCGCGACCGCAGATCCGCACGAGGGAGGTACCGGGCGATGACCGCACTGCACGAACCCGCCGGAGCACCCGCCCGCGGCGGGACGGGCCCCCGGGGCACCGGCACCGTGCCGTTCTCCGTCGTGGACGAGATCGCGCGGCACTGCGCCGACCCCGCCGAACCGGACACCGTGCACATCGAGATCCACCTCCCGGGCCGGCCGGACCCCGCCCGGCTGCGCACGGCCGTGGACGGCGCGCTCGCACGCCACCCCCGGGTGCTCGTACGGGAGCGGGCACCCCGCCCGTACGCCCTCCGCCACGTCTGGGAGCTGACCGGCACACCCGACACCGGGACCGTCGCGTACCCGCCCGCGGCGCCGGGCGCACTCGCCGCCGCCCGCCGCCGCGCGCTGGCCGAGCCGCCCCCGCTCAGCGCCTCGCCGCCGCTGCGGCTGGAGGTCGTCCAGGAGCCCGGCCGCCCGGGCTGCGTCCTGCTGTTCACCCTCCACCACGCGGCACTGGACGGC
Source organism: Streptomyces genisteinicus (assembly GCF_014489615.1). GTDB lineage: Bacteria > Actinomycetota > Actinomycetes > Streptomycetales > Streptomycetaceae > Streptomyces > Streptomyces genisteinicus. The sequence goes on along the minus strand of NZ_CP060825.1, from coordinate 341,140 downwards.
CCCGCCTGCCTGCGGATCGCCGCGACAGCCGCCGAACTGTACGCCGGTGAGACGGCTCCCGTGCCCCCGCCCGCCGCCCGTCCCGCCGCCGGCCCGGCCGCGCCGCCGCCGGTACCGGGCGCCGCGTACGCCCGCCCCGCCCGGGTGGCCGCCGGCACCCCCGGCCCGCCCGCGCCCGGCAACGGGCTGGACGTCTGCGAACTCCCCGTCCCCGGACGGAGATCCGGCGCCCCCTACACGGTGAACGACCAGCTCATGGTGGCCACGGCGCTCACCGTCGCGGAGTGGAACCGGCTCCACGGCGACCCGGGGCGGCGGCCGCTGAGGATCACCATGCCCGTGGACGACCGCCCCCGCGGCCCCGAGATGCCGATCGGCAACGGGACGCGGCTCGTCGAGGTCCCGTTCTCCGCCGAGGAGACCGGTCCGGGCGCCGACCCCCGGGAGCTGCTGCGCCGCACGGCCGAGCGCACCCGGGCGCTGAAGGCCGCGCCCCGGCCGCCGCTCGGCCCGGCGGCGGCGCTGCTGACCGCCCCCGTCGTCCCGGTCGCCGTCCGGGCCGCGGCGACCCGCGCGCTGCGCCGCGCCGCGGGGCCGTGGACCTCCACCACCCTGCTCAGCAACATCGGCCGCATCCCGTACCCACTGGACTTCGGCGACGCCGGCCGGGCGAGCGCCGTCTGGTTCTCCGCCCCGGCGCGGATGCCGCGCGGACTCACCTTCACCACCGCCTCCACGGGCGGGAAGCTCCACCTCGCCCTGCGCTGGTCCCGCGCGCTGCTCGGCGACGGGGACGGCGCCCTGCTCCGCACCCTGTTCGCCCGGCGGCTGGCCGCCACGGAAGCGGGGGTCCGGTGAACGCCGCGCCGCCCCCGAGCCTTCGGGACTTCTACGAGAACCCCGCGGTGCCCGTCGCGTCCGGCGACGCCCGCAGCAGCCGCCAGGCCCGGCAGCTGGCCGACGCGCTGCGCGCCACCCCCGGAGCCCTGGTCCTCGACGTGGGCTGCGGCGACGGCACCGCGGCCGCCACGGCCGCGCCCCACCTCGCCGGCCACCGGATCGTCGGCGTCGACTGGTCGCAGGACGCGCTGCGCCGCGCCCGCGGCCGGGTCGACCACGTCGTACGCGGCGAGTTCGAGCGGGGCGGCCTGCCCTTCCCCGACGGCTGCGCCGACGCCGTGCTGTTCAGCGAGGTGATCGAGCACCTGGTGGACCCCGACGGGGCCCTGGACGAACTGCGGCGGGTGCTGCGCCCCGGCGGCCACCTGATGCTCTCCACACCCAACCTGGCCGCCTGGTACAACCGCGGCCTGCTCCTCGCCGGGGTCCAGCCCGTGTTCTCCGAGGTGAGCCTGCGCGGCATCCACGGCCGGCCGGGGACGGAGGTCGTCGGCCACCTGCGGCTGTGCACGGCCCGCGCCCTGCGCTCGCTGCTCACCGCGTCGGGCTTCGCGGACGTGCGGCTCACCGGCGCCCCGTTCCACGGCGTGCCGCGCGGGCTGCGGCTGCTGGACCGCGCCGCGTGCGCCGTCCCGTCGGCCGCGTCCATCCTGCTGGCGCACGCCCGGCGGAGGTAGCGATGTGGTGGGGGGTGGGAGCGGCACTCGTCGCCAATCTGCTGTACAGCGTCGGCTTCGTGCTGGAGAAACGGGCACTGGGACGGCTCCCGGCGCTCTCCGCCGGGCGCCCCGTGCGCACCGTCGCGATCCTCGCGACGAGCCCGGCGTGGATCGCCGGATCGCTCGCCCTGGCCGCCGGGTTCGCCGCCCAGCTGGTCGTGTACCGGACGCTGCCGATCGCCGCGGCCCAGGGCATCTTCGTCTCCGGCCTGGTGATCCTGCTGCTGCTGTCGTCGGCGGTCCTCGGCGAGGAGCCGTCCGGCCGGGAGCGCAAGGCGCTCGGCGCCGTGCTGGTCGCCCTGCTCATGGTGGTCGGCTCCGTCCGGGAGGGCCGGGACACCGTGGGCACCGGGGCACCGGCCGGCCTGGTGCTGCTGGTCTGCGTCCCGGCGCTGGTCGCCGGGGTGTGGCTGTACGGGCAGGTCGAGAGCCGCTCCCGCAGACGCCACCGGGTGCCGACGAACGGCATCGGCTACGGGGTGGCCGTCGGCCTGCTGTACGGCGTGAGCTCCCTGGCGATCAAGGGCCTCTCGGGGCACCTGGCGGGCGAGGGCGTGACCGAGGCGGCCCGTGCGCTGCTCGCCTCCCCGTACCCGTACCTGCTGCTGGTGACGGCGGGCGCCGGGCTCGTCATGTCGCAGACCGCGCTCCAGCGCTGCCGTGCTTCGCTGATCGTGCCCGTGTGCACCACCGTGACCTGCCTGTTCACCGCGGTCCTCGGGACGATCGCCTTCGGCGAGTCGCTGCCCGAGGAGCCGCTGCCGCTGACCCTGCGGATCGCGGGGACGGCACTCGCCCTGTCGGTGCTGCTCGCCATGGACCGCCACGACCCGGCACCGGACGCCCCGCCCGCGCCCGGAGATCCCGCGCCGCCGCCGGCGCGCGAGCCCGCCCCGCCGCCTCCCGCCCCCGCCCGGTCCGCCGCACCTGCCCTCCCCGCGCCTCCCCTTCCATCCCGTCCCCGACCGCGCCCCGCGCCGCCCCAGCACCCCCGGCGCCCGTTCCGATTGGAGTCGTTCCATGAAGCCCGACGACCCGCTGCTGAAGATCCTCGCCTGTCCCCTGGACAAGGGGCCGCTGACGCTCCTGCCCGGCCAGGACGTGCTCCTCAACCCCCGCCTCCAGCTGAGATATCCGGTGGTGGACGGCATCCCTCAGCTGCTCCCGTCCTCCGGCGTCCGGACGGCGGACGGCACGGTCCCCGGTGACGGGACGGCGGGGGAGTGACCACGCTCGCGGCGGCGGTCGCCTCCCGGCTCCCGGCCCGCTGGGTCGGCGCGGCGGCCCGCGCGCTCTACCCCCGCCTGGAGCCCGAACTCGCCCGGCTCGCCGACTACTGCCCGGCCCACGGCACGGCCGTCGACGTCGGCAGCTGGTACGGCCCCTGGGCACGGCGGCTCGCGGCCCGCTGCGACCGTGTCGTCGCCGTCGAGCCCGTGGCCCACCTGGCACGCCATCTGCGCGGCGCGCTGCCCGGCAACGTCCGGGTCGTGCACGGCGCCGCCTGCGACCGCGAGGGCACCGCCCGGCTCTGGCTGCCCGAGGGCGACCAGGGTGACCGGGGCCTTTCGTCGCTGACCCGCAGCGGCGTCCACGACCACAGCGTCGAGGTGCCCGCGCTCACCGTCGACGGACTGGGCATCGCCGACGCGGTGTTCGTCAAGATGGACGTGGACGGCGGCGAACTCCCCGCACTGCGCGGCGCGCACGGCGTGCTCACCCGGCAGCGCCCGGCCCTGCTGATCGAACTGGAGGCGCGCATCCAGCCGGTGGCGCCCGTGGTGGACCTGCTCACCGGGCTCGGCTACCGGGGCTGGGTGCTGCCGGGCCGCTCCTGGACCGCGCTGGCGGACTTCGACCTGACGGCCCACCAGGAGCGCACCGAGCACCTGGTGCACCGGACCATGCTGCGCCGCGCCCTGTCCCCGGGCGGAGGCCGACCCGGCGACCGTGGCGCACCGCCGCGGGAACGGTACGTCAACTCCGTCCTCTTCCTCCCGGCGGACCGCGAGCCGCGGCAGCCGCAGGGCACGCGGGGCGGCTGACCCGGCCGGCGGCCCGGGCCCCGGGGTTCGCGTCCGGATCGGGGCACGCGCTCCCCGGCGGATCGGCGTGCGGCGTCGGATGCCTGGGGCCTCCCCGGGCCCACAGGGTGCAGGGGGCGCATCGTAAGGCGGAGAGTCGTCCTGATACCGGGTGTACGCGGGCGATTCGACAACGCGGCGAGGTGCCGTGGCTGTGTCGTGCGCCCGCCGGGGACTGCGGGACAGCCCTCGGGCTCCGGCACAGGACGATCACCGTGAGGCACGCCACCGGGGACGACCTGCCCGCGCTGCCTGCGCTCCCCGCGGAACCGAACCCGGACGACGTGCCGCTGCCCCAGGACACGGCGGCCGCCGTGCGGGCGGACATCGGCGCCCGGCGCGGGCGCACCGTCCTGCCCGCCGAGGCCGGCGGCGCGGTCGTCGGCACCGCGGACCGCACGGTGCTGCCGCACCTCACCCGGGGCGGGCGGCCCGTCCTCCTCGTGGAGAACGCGGTGGTCTCGGCCGCCTGCCGGCGCTCGGGCGCGGGCAGGCGGTTGCCGGAGGAGGCGGTGCGCCCGGGCGAGGCGGCCGGCTGCTGCAAGGCGCAGCTGCTCGCCGCCGACGACGCGTACGTCCACACCGTCCACACCTTCTGCGCCGCCTGCGGAATCCGGCCGCTCGCCCAGGGCTTCCGGCGCTGCCTCGCACCGGCCGGCCCGGCGGCCTCAGGCCGCCGGGGGCCGGGCGCCGGTGCCTGCCCGGCGGGCCGCTTCAGCGGCCGAGGTCGAGCCGGGCCGCTGCCCGCAGCAGACCGGGCGCGATCCGTCCGGCCACCCGTGCCGCCCGCGCCTCGAACGTCACCGGCACGACCGCGCGCCGCTCGGCGACGGCCCGGAGGATCTGCCGGGCGACCTTCTCCGGCGGGTAGTTGCGCCGTGCGTACATCTTCGACACCCGCTTCTGCCGGGCCGCCTGCTGGGCCTCGTCCAGACCGGAGAACGTGGTCGTCCGGGTGATCGAGGTGTTCACCACGCCGGGGCAGATCGCGGTCACCCCGATCCGGTGCGCGGCCATCTCGGCCCGCAGGCAGTCCGAGAGCATCAGCACCGCGGCCTTGCTGGTCGCGTACGCGGCGAGCACCTTGGAGGGGAGATAGGCCGCCGCCGAGGCGAGGTTGACGATGTGGCCGCCCTCTCCGCGCTCCGTCATCAGGGCGCCGAACGCGCGGCAGCCGTGGATGACGCCCCAGAGGTTGACGTCGAGGACCCGCTGCCACTCCTTCTCCGTGGTCTGGAGGAAGGTGCCGGAGTGCCCGATGCCGGCGTTGTTCACCACGATGTCCGGCACCCCCTGCCGGGCCGCGACCTCGGCGGCGAAGGCGTCGACCGCCGGGCCGTCGGAGACGTCCACCCGCCAGGCGTGCGCGGTCGCCCCCAGCTCGGCGGCCCGCGCAGCGGTCCGTTCGGCCGCCGCGAGGTCGAGGTCGCACAGGGCGAGGTCGGCGCCCTGCTCCGCGAAGGCGAGTGCGGTGGCCCGCCCGATGCCGCTGCCCGCACCCGTGACGACGGCCAGCTTGCCCGCGAAACGCCCCTGGCGCCCGGGCTCCTGCGCGGCACGGGAGGTCTGCGGGACCGGCCGGCCCTCGCGGTGCGCGACGAAGTCGCCGACCAGACGGGCCACGACGGGTCCCTTCTCCAGGAGCGCCGACCAGTGGGTGGCGTCGAGCGTGTGGCGGCGCAGGTCCGGCACCCACTGCCCGAGGTCCTCGGCGAGGGCGGCGCCGACGTAGTGGTCCCGGCTGAGGCCGATGAGCTGCACGGGGACGGCGGTCGGCCGCCGGCGGGGACGCAGCAGCCGGGGCAGCATGTTGGCCCGGTACAGGTCGATGCCCCGCACGGCGTCGTCCGCCAGGGTCGTCTGCGGGTGACCGGGCCGCGGGGAGACCCCCTCGGCGACCCGCAGCACCGTGCCCCAGCGCCGGGCGAGCCCGTGCCGCCAGGCGGCCGGCGCCACCCCGGGCAGATGGAAGGCGCCGATGTACCAGGAGTGGACCAGCTGGTCGAGCAGCTGGCCGACGTGACGCGGCGTCGGCCGTGCCATGCGCCGCCGCATCCAGTGGCCGACATGGTCGAGGCAGGGGCCGGAGATCGAGGTGTAGCCGGCGATGCGCTCCTCGGCGCCGGGCCGGGTCACCGCCTCCCAGGACTGGATGGAGCCCCAGTCATGGGCGACCACGTGCACCGGACGGTCCGGACTGACCGCGTCCGCCACCGCGAACAGATCGTCGGCCAGCAGGTCCAGCCGGTAGTCGCGGCGCCGGCCGGGCTTCTGGGACGCGCCGGCGCCGCGCACGTCGTAGCGGACCACGTGGTGGTCGCCGGCGAGGGCCGCGGCGACGTCGTCCCACACCCGGTGGGTGTCCGGATAGCCGTGCACCAGCAGGACGGTGGGCCGCCCGGGGTCGCCCTGCTCCCACACCGCGAGGCGTACCCCGGAACCGGTCACCTCGCGCCGGCGCGGCTCCGGGCCGGCCGCGGTCATCGGGCGCCCGCCGGCCGGCGGCGGGCCTGCGGCCCGGAGCGGAGGAGGGAGGGGACGCGAACGGTTCCGCGGTCGGTCCCGCGGTTGGTCCCGCGGTCGGGTGCGTGGGTGCTCATCTCGGTGCCTTCTGTCGGGGGAAGGGGCGCGTGTCGTCGGGGAGGGAGGCGGCGGTGACGATCCGTCGGGAACGGCTGCCGCGGACCGGGCCGCCCGGTGGTGCGCGGCGCTACAGGTCGAGTTCGATCCGGGAGCCCTCGGCGGCGCGCGAGACGCACACCCGCATCCGGCCCTCCGCCTTCTCGCGCTCGGTGAGCCGCCCGTCGCGGTGCTCCACCGGACCTGCGGCGACCCGCACGGTGCAGACGCCGCAGAAGCCCTGCCGGCAGGAGTACGGCGTCGCCGGATCGCGCGCCAGCAGGACGTCGAGGACGGAGGTGTCCGCCGGCACGGGGAGCACCTCGCCGCCGCGGAGCGCGACCTCGAAGGCTCTGCCGTCCCGGACGGGGGCGGCCGTGAAGCGTTCCGCGTGCAGGGCCTTCGCCCCGCTGCCGTCGAAGGCGGCGCGCACGGCGTCGAGCATCGGGCCGGGGCCGCAGCAGTAGACGGCGCGGCCGGCGGCGCGGCGCAGCAGTGCGGTCCCCGCGGGAGTGCCGTGCTCGTCGTCCGGGAGCAGTTCCACCCGGCCGTCGGCGCCCGGCAGTCCGCGCAGTTCGCCGGCGAACGGCATGGAGGCCCGGGAGCGCCCGGTGTGCACCAGACGCCAGTCGAGGCCGCGCCGGGCCGCCTCGCGGGCCATGGGCAGGACGGGGGTGATGCCGATGCCGCCGGCGAGGAAGAGCACCGCGGGCTCGGCGGCGAACGGGAAGGCGTTGCGGGGCCCCTTGACGCCGACCCGGGTGCCGGCCGGCAGCGCGTCGTGCACCTCGTCGGACCCCCCTCCGGGGCCGCCGGTGCGGCGGACGGCGATGCGGTACGCGTACCGGTCGCCGGGGTCGCCGCACAGCGAGTACTGCCGTGTGCGGCCCGAGGGCAGCAGCAGGTCGATGTGCGCCCCGGGCTGCCAGCGGGGCAGCGGCGCACCGTCCGGTGCCGTGAGCCGCAGGGCGACGACATCCTCGGCAGGGCACTCCCGGGCGCTGACGACGAGGGCGAGGGCGGCGGGGCGCCGAGCGGGGGGACGCCGGCGGGCGAGCCGGTCCGTGCCGGTGACCAGGGGCAGATACCGGTCGGAGAAGGCCGCGAGGAACCGCATCAGCCGGTCGCCGCGGTCCCGCCCGTACAGGTCGGGCGGAAGCCCCGGCTCCGCCCCGGCCCGCTGCCCGTGCACGGCATCCCGGGCCGCCGTTCCCCCGGCGGCCCCGGGGGCCCCGGGGGCTTTCCCTCCGGCGCTCGTGGGTGCGGTGGCCGGTTCGGCCCGCCGTCCGTCGGGGCTCGCGGGTGCGGCGGTCGCTTCGGGGCTCCGTCCGTCGGCGCTCGCGGGCTCGGAGGCCTGCTCGGCCCCTGGTCCGGTGGCAGTCCGGGCCAGGGACGGTGCCTGGGGCTCGGTTCCGCCGCCGGGCACGGGCGGTGCGGCCGGAGCCGCGGCGGGTGCCGGGCCCGGGGCCCGGTCCGCCGGCGGACCGGGTGCGGCGGCGGCAGGTCGGCGGCTCATCGGGGGCTGGTCCTCGTCTCGCTCGGCGGGCGTCCCGGCCCGCGGGGGAAGCAGGTGGGCGGGGAGTGGGGTCAGTGCGCGGCCGCGCGGGCGGCGGGGGAGGCGGCGAGGTACGCCACCGCCTGCCGCGTCGACCCCTCCTGCGAGGGGTGGTAGCGCGGGCTCAGATAGCGCGACGCCGAACGGGCCAGCCTGCCGAGCCCCGGCAGCACGCCGCGCCGCGCCCCGTCGGCGTACCCGCGCCAGGTGGGCTTCGCCCCGCGCGGCAGCGAGGGATCGGCGGCCATCAGGAACCGGGCGCCACGGATCCAGAGGTGGAACAGGACCGGACCGGCGATGAACAGCGTGCGGACCCGCCTGCGGTATCCGGGATCGAGGTGCCGCAGCAGGTCGTAGGCGACGCTGCGGTGCTCGACCTCCTCCGCCCCGTGCCAGCGCAGCAGATCGAGCATCACCGGATCGGCCCCGGCCCGGTCCAGACCGTCGGCGTTGAGCACCCAGTCGCCGAGGAAGGCCGTGAAGTGCTCGACGGCCGCGATGATCGCCACCCGCTCGACGACGTGCTCGCGGCTCCGTCCGGCGGGCAGCCCCGGCCGTTCGCCGAGGACGCGCCCGAAGACGAACTCCACCTGGCGGACGTACGGCTCCGGATCGAGACCCTGCGTCAGGAGGTGGTCCAGCACGCCCTGGTGGGCCTCGGCATGCATCGCCTCCTGGCCGATGAAGCCGAGCACCTCCTCGCGCAGCTTCTCGTCGGTGATCATCGGCACCGCCTCGCGGAAGGTGCGCACGAACCACCGCTCGCCCTCGGGGAGGAGCAGGTGCAGCACGTTGACCACATGGGTGGCCATGGGGCGGCCGGGAATCCAGTGCAGCGGGAGCGCGCCCCAGTCGAAGTGGACGTCACGGGCCCGCAGGACCAGGTCGTCGTGGTCTTCCGTGCTGCTCATGGACGCGTTCCTCCGTCACGACGGTGCGGGGCCGGGCGCGGGCGCCCGGGGGCAGCGCGCCTGCCGGCGCGCCCTGTTGAGGATTACTCAACAGTAGAAGTTATCGACATCCTGTCAATAGGATCGGACGCATGGCTCGACGCACCCCCGACGCCCGCCCCTCCCGGATGCCTCCGGCCGAACGCCGGAGGCAGATCCTCGAAGCCGCCCGGCGCCTCCTGGAGTTCCGCCCCTTCGACGAGCTGTCCGTCGAGTCCGTGGCCCGCGAGGCCGGCGTCTCACCCGGACTGCTCTTCCACTACTTCGGCTCCCAGCGGACGTTCCGCCAGGCCGTCCTGGAGGCCGCCGCCGACGAGGTGCTCGCCCATGTGCGCCCGGACCCCGCCCTCAGCCCGGCCGAGCAACTGCGGGCCGGCATCGCGACGTTCACCGACCACGTCACCCGGTACCCCGCGGTCTACCGTGCCGTCACCCGGCTCGGCGCCGCGGCCGGCGTCCGCACCCTGCACCGCTCGGCCCGCGCCACGCTCGCCGGCTGGCTGCACGCCGCGCTCGCCGCGTCCGGCGCTCCCGCCACCCCCGCCGTCACCCTCGCGGTGTCGGGGTGGCTCGCCTGCACGGAGGAGATGGTGCTGGCCTGGCTGGACGAGCCCACCACCGACCGCGCGGCTCTGGAGGAGCTGTGCGAGCGCAGTTTCCACCAGCTGATCCGGGCGGCCCTCGACGACGAGGACCAGTGGCTCCTGCTGAGCGAACGCGTCACGGTCCGCCCCGCCGAGCCCCCCGCGCGCTGACCCCGGGCCCGTCGCCGGGCCTCCGGTCCGCATCCGCAGGACCGGGCCGGGCATCCCCCGCCCCGTGGCTCACCAGTTCCCGATGCCCTCGAACAGCGCCTCGCCCGGCGGCCTGACGCCCTCGGCGAGCGACTGCTCCGCCCAGATCACCTTGCCGGCCGGGAGGTACCGCGTGCCCCACCGCGAGGCGAGCTGCGCCACCAGGAACAGGCCCCGGCCGCCCTCGTCGGTCGCCGTGGCGCGGCGCAGATGGGGCGAGGTGCTGCTGCCGTCCGACACCTCGCACACCAGGGTGCGGCCCGGGTCGTGCAGCAGCCGGACCGCGATCGGCCCGGTGCCGTACCGGACCGCGTTCGTGATCAGTTCGCTGAGCACCAGTTCCGTGGTGAACGCGATGTCCTCCAGGCCCCATTCGGCCAGCTTCGCACTGCACGCCGCCCGGACGGGGCCGACCGCGGCCGGCTCCGGCGCGACGTCCCAGGAGGCCACCAGCGACGGGTCGAGCCGCCGCGTACGCGCCACCAGCAGCGCGATGTCGTCGCGCCGGTGGGAGGGCAGCATCTCGTCGAACACGCTCTCGCAGATCTCCTCCGGCGTCCCCTGCGCACGGGCCGCCAGCACCGAGCGCAGCTGCTCCAGACCCGCGTCGATGTCCCGCACACGGTCCTCCACCAGACCGTCCGTGTACAGCACCAGCCGACTCCCCTCGGGGAGCACCAGCTCCGTCGACTCCACCGGCAGCGAGCCGACGCCGAGGGGCGGCGAGACGGGCACGTCGACGAAGTCGACCGTGCCGTCGGCGTGCACCAGCGCAGGCGCCAGATGCCCGGCCGACGCCAGGGTGCACCTGCCCGAGACCGGGTCGTAGACCGCGTACAGGCAGGTCGCGCCGGTGGTGCCCTCGCCGGACCGGCGCTCGTCCCGGTCCAGGTGGCCCACCAGGTCGTCGAGGCGGGTCAGCAGTTCGTCCGGCGGCAGGTCGAGGGTGGAGAAGTTGTGCACCCCGGTCCGCAGCCGGCCCATCGTCGCCGCCGCGTGCAGGCCGTGCCCGACCACGTCGCCGACGACCAGCGCCACCCGCAGACCGGGCAGCGGGATGATGTCGAACCAGTCGCCGCCCACCCGTGCCTGGGCGGGCAGGTACCGGTACGCGGTGTCGAGCGCCGGCTGGCTCGGCAGCACGTGCGGGAGCAGGCTGCGCTGGAGCGTCTCCGCCATCGTGTGCTCGCGGGTGAAGCGGCGCGCGTTGTCGATGGCGACGGCCGCCCGCGCCGCGAGCTCCTCGGCGAACGACAGGTCCTCCTCCGCGAACGGTTCCGGCCGCCGGGCCCGCCAGAAGCTGACCATGCCGAGCACCACCCCGCTGGCCTGCAACGGCACCGTGACCAGCGAGTGGACCCCGTAGTCGAGCGCCTGCGCCGCGCCCTGCGGGTCCTGCGCCCGCCACGCCTCCGCCCGCCCCAGGTCCGCCTCCAGCACCGCGTGCCCGCCGGCCATCGCCCGGGCCATCGGCGTCGCGTCGGCCACGAAGAGCACCGGGTCGCCCACCGGCTGGAACGGATGGACCGGATCCACCCCGCTGAGCGCCGCGCGCCGCATCGCCGTCGGCGGATCGGCGGGGTCGTCGCCGTGGAGCACGGCGTCCGGCAGCTCGACGGTGACGAAGTCGGCGAACCGCGGCACCGCCACCGCGGACAGCTCCTCGGCGGTGCGCACCACGTCCAGCGTGGTCCCGATCCGCACGCCCGCCTCGTACAGGATGTTCAGCCGCTCCCTGGCCACCTCGGCCGTTCCCGCCAGCGACCGCAGCTCCGTCGTGTCCCGCAGTGTCGCGACACACCCGGAACTGCCGCCGTACGGGGCGGTCGGCCGGGTGTTCACCGCGATCAGCCGGCCCCCGGCGGGGTGGACCTCGTCGGTGACCGCCCGGCCGGACAGCAGCAGGGCGGCGATCCCGTCGTCCAGACCCAGCTCGGTCACCGGGCGTCCGTCGGCGTCCGGGGTGATCTCCAGCAGGCGGCGGGCCTCGTCGTTCGCCAGCACCAGGCGGTCGTCGTCCCCGACGATCAGCACCCCCTCGCGGACCGCGTGCAGCACCGCGTCGTGGTGCTCGTACATGCGGGTCATCTCGCTCGGCCCGATCCCGTGCGTCTGCCGGCGCAGCCGGCGGCTGACGAGGGCCGCGCTGACCGTCGCCAGGGCGAGGGCCGCGGCGGCCGAGGTCAGGAACACCGGCATCTGCCGGTCGACCTGGTCGCCGACCGTCCCGATCTGCACTCCGGCGCCGACCAGGCCGATCACCTCACCGCCGGCCCCGGTCACCGGGGCGACGGCCCGTGCCGCGTCCGACGGGGCGCCCTCGAAGATCTCGGTGAACGCCCCTTCCGTCAGGGCCCGCCCGACCCCCTCGTTCACCTGGCCGACCAGGGTCGGATCGGAGTCCGCCAGGCGGGTCCCGTCGGTCGCCATGACGGTGATGAAGTCGACGCCGGCCTCCTCTCCCGCGTCCGCCATCAGCGGCTGGAGCACCGCCGACGGATCCTCGGCCCGCAGTCCCGCCGCGAGGCCGGGGGAGTGGGCGAAGGCGGCCGCGGCGGCCAGTGAACGCTCCTGGGCGGCCCGCTCGCTCTCCTGACGGGCCTGGATGACGAGGACCACCAGCGCGGCGGTGATCAGCAGCACCGCGACGACGACTTGGAGGAACAGGACCTGGCCGGCGACGCTGCGCGCGTCCAGCGCGGACCGGGTGCGCTGCCACCACGACATCCGGGCCCGCTCCCGGTGGGCCGCCCGCCCGCTCACGGCCGTGGGCCCGGGCCGTGGCCGCGCCGGGCGGACCCGCCACCTGAGGTGGCGGGGACGGCGTTCGGCGACCGCCTGCACAGCCCGACCATGGTCCCTTTCTAACATCTGGCCCCGCCCCGGTGCGCCGGTCGCGCACAGGCGGGCGGGCTGCGGCGTGGTCCGCGCGGGGTGTGCGCGGCGCGCGGGGAAGCGGGGCGACAGGTGCGGTACTGATAGGCGAATGGACCGCATCGGCAGGAAATGGCCCGCCTACACCCTTGTGGTGCCCTGGATGCTGCTCGCCGCCGCGGTGGTGCTGGAACTGGCCACCCCGGAACGCGTCAGCGCCGCCCCGCTGCTCGCCCTCGCCTGCGTCTTCGCCGGCAGCACCGCCTCCCTGCGGACGACCGCGACGGTGTCGGCCGTCGCGGTCGCGTTCGAGGTCCTCTCCGGGATGCCTCATGGGCTCTTCGAGGCCCACGAGGTCGTCGAGAACGTCTTCGTCCTGCTGGCCGGGCTGCTCGCGGTCGACCTCAACCGCCTGCTCCACCGCTACGGCCACCGCATCGAGGCCGCGGAGACCGTGGCCCGCGCCGCGCAGCTCGCCCTCCTCCCCGTCCCGCCCCGGGAGGTCGGGGGCTTCCGGATCGCCGCCGTGTACCGCACGGCCGAGGCACGGGCACGGATCGGCGGCGACGTCTACGGCGTCCAGGATTCCCCCTTCGGTGTGCGCGCCCTCATCGGCGACGTACGGGGCAAGGGGCTCGGGGCCGTGTCCACGGTGGCCGTCCTGCTGGCCGTCTTCCGGGAGGCGGCCGACGAGGAACCGGACCTGGTGGGCGTCGCCGACCGGCTGGAGCGCTGCCTCCAGCGGGAGGGCCGGCGCCGCGGGGGCCTGGAGGAGACGGAGGGCTTCACCACGGCCCTGCTCGCGGAGTTCCCGCCCGGCGGCGGCACGGTCCGGCTGCTCAACTGCGGCCACCCGTCGCCCTACACGGTGGACGCCGCCGGCATCCGGGCCCTCGACCCCGGGGAGTTCTCCCTCCCGCTGGGGATGGGCGTCCTGGCGGCCGCCGGGCGGACGGTGGACGAGCACCCGTTCCCCGACGGCACCTGCCTCGTGCTCGTCACCGACGGCATCACCGAGGCACGCAACCACGCCGGGGAGTTCTTCGTGCCGCTGACCGCCCTCACGGACTGTGCTCCGGGCGACCCCGACGCCGTCCTCGCGGCGCTGCTGCGCGCGGTGCGCGCGTGGTCGGGGCCTGCACCCGACGACGACAGCGCCGTCATGGTGGTGAACCGCTGCCCGGTGCCGGGCGGGGACCGGCACCGGGCGGGTCACTCCGTGCCGTTGTGACCGTGACGCGGTGGCCGACGGCCCGCGTTCACCCGTGCTGTTCCCGGTCCGGCATGCCCTACGGAGCGACGACCCGCGCCCGATGCCCGATCCCCGCCCCGCGACCCTCCGCGCCGCCGACGGCCGGACCACCGCGACGTCCCCGAGCGGTCGGCCCGGCCTCCGGACGGTCGCGGACGCCCGCCGCTTCCGGCCGCTCCCGCCCCCGGTCCGGCGGCGGAAGAGCCGCCCCGCTCCCGCGCCTCAGCCCTCCCCGCCCCCCAGCAGGCGGATCTGCGCCGCCGGGAGACCCCGCGCCCACCAGTGGTCGTAGCGGCGGTAGACCAGCGGGTCCCGGCCCGCCAGCAGGGCCGTCAGCGACGCGGCCTCCGCCGCCAGGCCCTCCCACACCGGCTCCGGGAGCCGGTGGAACGCGGTGGCCTCGATCCCGCCCTCCACGGCCCGCCAGACGCCCGCCACCCGACCGTCCACCAGCAGAGTGGGCAGCACGTCTCCGTTCACCCGGATCACCTGCCCCCGGTACTCCGGCGGGATCATCCGCCCGCGGTCGTCGTAGGCCAGCAGGACGCTGTCCCACATCGCCATCAGCCGCGGCGGCGCGGGTGTCTCCCCCTCCGGCCGCGGCGCTCCGGGGACGTCGAGCAGCGCCACCCCCTCCGGGCCCGCCACCTCCTCCAGCTCCGGACCGAGCGCCCGCACCGCGGCCCTGACCCGGGTGCGGCCGGTCATCGTGAAGCGGGCCATGTCG